>NZ_JABUQZ010000001.1:3031648-3347472 GCF_013342145.1 Haloterrigena gelatinilytica
TCACCACAGTTCGTACAGATGGCAGCGGTTTTTTGCCGTCTACCTTCGGAACTACTCATGATAACTCATGCCACAACATCACGCATCAGTATTAGCCCAAATCAGAGGGGTAGTTAACTAAGATAATTAACTTGTAGCCACGCATAACAATTTGTGGCTCTCCTTTGCAATTACTGGTTCTCCACAGACTGTCCCCCAGATAATCGCTACAAGCCTGCAGTGGACGGCCAAGGGGCTATGCGTGTTACTCCTTAACACTAACATGATCTGCCCCAGCGGATATACACCGTGAATAGGGCAGGTCACGCAGTGAATCGGAACGGCCACGCATCTCATAAACGCTCCTGCACTGAACCACTGAAAATTCATCCCGTTCCGTTGGCTGCGTACACGGTGAGGGCAAATGCAGCGACACCCCTACTGCATTTGCCTTTTGAGAACCGTGACGAAAGGTATGCCGTTAAGTACAGAGGATATAGTTACCAGTACATTCAGCTACCTCTTTGTTCTACATATCTACGTCTTCGAGAACGGACCCATCGTTACTGAGAATACGAAGATCCCCATCGCCACATGTACAAGTCTCATCTCGTCCACTCCCAATAGGCCGTATTTCGCCGTCAGGCCCTAGACGCACCGCATGGGCAGTCCCACAGTTTTCACAGACTGCTGCTGCCCGCTGTCTCTCACCTTCCTCCGTCATATCTGATTTCATGGGAGGATCTGAGTTAACTATTGCCATAGCGGGAGAGATAGTCTCTCGTTGATTAGTTAGACGAGCACTGATCGTTGCAGCGTTAAGAAAAATGCGGGCCATTGAATCGTGGTTGGGCAGTTGATCAATGACCCGCCTCTATCGTAACGTTCCCTGTACGGATAAGAAAGTGGATCAGTCAGCGGCCCACTCAATACGCACATAGCGTTACCATGCCTTTCAGATAGAACTTACCTGAAAGACTATCCGAGAACCCCGGTAGAATTGGCTGGATGATCGTGGGTTAGCGGTCAGTACAGGGGGCACAAAGCTCGTTCGTAATCGGAGAATCAAATCCTGGTACAGAAAGGCACCACACCTTTTCCAGCTGACCGGCAAAGTACCAATCAACGAATGGACGACCGAGTCAGTCGATGGCTGCTCCTCTCAGGGGATCGGTTTACCGTCGCCACTGGGATACTCTTCGCCATGGCTGTGGTGGTGCTTATCCCTCTCTTCTCCCAGTTTGCCATCCGCAATCTCACGCCGTTAGTCTATCTCGCGAGCGCGTTAATCGGGGGGAATATCACGCTTATCACCCTTGTGGTCGCGATCAACCAAGTAATTCTCTCCCAAGAACTGGAATCACCGGGGTCGCTCCGAGACGAGATTGACCAAACGTCCGACTATCGGCAGGCAGCACTCGACCAGCCGGCACCACCGACCGATCCAGCCGACTTCCTGCAACAGCTCCTTCAACAAACCCAAGAACGCGCCGGGTCGCTCACGGAATTTCTCCCCGACTCGACCAGTGAATCGGATACCCACCTTATCGATGAGCTACCGGAGGAATGTGCCCAGATTAGCGAGGAACTCGGGACAGGATCGGATAAGCTCTCTTCGGTGATTGTTCCTCTCCTTGGTATCGAATACGCGACCTACATTCATGAATGCCATCAGCTTGAATCGGCTTACGAGGGGAATGAGGATGAACAACTGCTCTCCACGCTCGATGGCTTGAGCGCGGATTTGAAGAATCTCGACATTGCTCGACAGTACTTTACGACCGCGTTCATGAAGGAAGAACTCGCAAAACTCTCTCGCTCACTCCTGTATGTCGGTGTACTGGCTATTTCTCTCCCAGTGGCGTTACTCCTCCAGCTCACTACCTTTCCCACGGCGTTTGCCCCTCTGCCAATAGTGTTTGTTTTCACTCTCCTCACAGTTTTGGTCGGTCTCGTCCCTCTTGCGCTCCTGATAGCGTTTATCCTCCGGGTAGCAACAGTGGCCCAGCATATCGCGTCAATCACTCCATTCATGACGTAGCAACAACCGCGACTGGGAGTGATTTCGTCGCCGTACGGGAGGACATGTTAGTTGTATCAGGCTACCCAAGAGAGAAGACGTAAGTTGGTTAATAGCACGGATTTCGATCAGTAAGCACACGTAGTTTTCGCTCAGGGATGAAACTCATAATAGCCGATTTATAAGGCGAGAATGGCCAGTATGTGTAGGCTCTGCCGTTTTATCCCGTGAATGAGTACAGCCAGTGTCGATCATGAGCAACACGAACACTGAAACGGGCCGCGATGCTGAATCGACTCGGAACAGAGATGCCCTCAACACGGACACGATGCAGTGGGTGAGCGCGATCGTCGCCTTGGCCGGACTGGGACTCGTCGCCTACCCGTTCATGTTTGAGTCCACGGAGGCGGCAATCTGGAATGACACCCTCACAGGGACGGCGATCTTCCTGCTCTCCGGCTATAACTTCGTCCGTCTGTCGCGGAATCGGCTAGCGAGCGTCGGCGTCGCCTCGCTGGCCACACTACTCGGACTTTGGGCACTCGTCTCGCCAGCGGTCATCGAAATGGGGAGCAGTGAACTCGCGACAGCCACCGCCGCCGGTGGACTGATCGCAGCTGCCCTCTCAGCATACAACGCCTACGCTAACAGCAAGGCTGATACCCCCGAGCATGCCCCCGCTCGCGCTTAAATAAGATCACTAGTTTTTCACCCCCGAAGGGATGAGAACGGGTTCGACAGTTCCTACACCGATCTAATAAAACAACTGCTCACTACGCAGCTGTAGTTACCGAATCGTCCGATTCAGTTTCAGGGAATATCTGAATAAAGAAATCGTGCTACTATCTGCTGATAAGATTATCGCGGCCCAATGTGGCTGTGAAAATGGTTAGAAGAGAAATTATAGAACGGGATGACTGGACGAAAGCGCGATGAACCCCATTCACGATCTATCCGACGGCCTCTCGTAGGAGCCATAGATCATCTCTTCTGTGAAGACACTTGATCGTCAATTCTATTGTTTGTACACCGCGTCTTATACTATGGTACGAGAGACAGACCTTGACCGTGATCGGGATGCGATCCGCAAACTTCTCTACCGACTTCGTCCGGGTGACAAAGTTGCCGTGGCGACCAACGCAAGCTGGAGTGGGGGAAGTGATGGGACGCGGAAAATGCAAATCGAAACAGTGACCCTCGAAACATCACCCGTAGACGGCGAAGAATACTATCGGATCTACGGGAAGGGGAAGAGGCAACGTCAACAGGAAGAGAGCGGGAGTTACGTCTTGATGCCCGAGAAGCCGTCGGGAAAAGGGAACCATCCCGCTCCGGAAGGCTATCACCGTACCCCCAACTCGGATGCCGAGTATCAGGAAACCACTGGGGGTGCGATCACGGGGATCGAAGTGAGTCGATAGCAATCCACTGGATTACGTTCCGGTCTTCTTGAGCGGAAAGCTACTTCACCGTAGCTTAGATCAGTTGGGCGCGCGCCAGATTCACTTGACCGAATACATGATTATCTTATGACCCAATCACAACAATTTCCGGATCTAGGCAGTACACGTGGTTCAAACGCCGATATTCATACCTACAGACGGAAATTTGATAAGTCTACAGCCCCTATGATTATACAGAAACGCCCGACTGCTCTGGGGCGCGTCCGTCTCCCGGTTCAAATCTCTCCAGGATTTTCGGGGGCAGTACCGTCGAAATCCACTGCTGTACGGTCAATGTGGATCGTTTCGGAGAAGTATGCCGCCTCCCGGATTTGAACCGGGGACAGCTCGATCTTCAGTCGAGTGCTCTCCCAGTCTGAGCTAAGGCGGCGCATCTCTATCTCTGTCGATCGTATAAAAAAGGATTTCGAATCGGATCCGGTATGGCAGCCGCCTGCACGAGTATCATTTTGTTTGTGATAAGTGGGGTTAGGAAAACACATCGGAAAGTAACGCGGAGAATACGCTCGAGTTTATCAGTCATTGATCCGTGTCTGTTGGATTTTTAGATATTCAAGACACCCTTTTCCGGGCTGGCGAGTAATATCGTGTTATGGAGGCACTTACCTCGAGTCAGGAGGGACGACAACTCTCGGCAGATACCATCCTCGAACTGCTCGCGAACCGGCGACGGCGGTACCTCCTCTACGCGCTCCGCGGACAGGAAGATCCGATCGAGCTCTCGACGCTGGCCGAACAGGTCGCCGGCTGGGAGCACGACGTGCCCCCGGACGAAGTCGCGAAAAACGAGTACAAGAGCGTCTACGTCTCCTCCGTCCAGTGTCACGTCCCGAAACTGGCCGACGCGGGCGTCGTCGACCACGACGAGGACAACCACACGGTCGTCCTCGGGGACAACTTCGACCAGCTCGAGCCGTACCTCCGCGTCGTCGTCAAGGACGAACCGGAGAATTCGACACTCCACGCCGCGCTCGAACACGAGTCCGGTGACGGCCTCCTGGGACGCGTCCGGGAGAACGTCGCCCGGCTCAAGCAGTAGCTCGACTCGAACCGCCGCCCGAACCGACGACGGCGAACCACGTCGCTCGAGGCACAGTGGCTGTTTTCTCGCAGGGCGATCGTTTCGAACGGCTCGCGACAACCGGTAAGCAGGGACGTGACGACGCTATCAGTGCGTCGGAGCGATTCCAGCTCCGCAAAACCGGTTTCGAGAGAGCTATCCTTACATTACCGACGGGGGCTGTCTTAACAAACGAGTGTCCATAATACGTCATTGGAAACCAGTTACGGGCGTCTCGTGGCAGAGAACGGAGTGGTTCGAGCGACGCGTCGAATCCGAACGGCAGCCACAGCGAGCGGCCTGAATCGGGTTACCGCAACCGACAGTCACCTGATCGTTTCACTGACTGCAACGAATCCTCTACCCGACGAGACGAGTAGTGTATCGAATGCAAGAGCGTCATCGCGACTGGAATGGACATCGTCTCGAGTGGAAGGAACGGAACGCTCTCGTAGTGAGTCGGAAGAGCCCCGACAGATGAGCCGACCGTCCAGCGTGCGGCGTCCGGAGCGCGTCAAACCGGTTGCGGCGAGTCGCCGCCGGCGACGGGGATCGAACGCTCGACCCCCGACTCGACGTGATCACGATTAGGATCCGACGGGACGGCGCGCTGTCGTACGACGGCCGGGACGATCACCGGCCGGCCATCACCAACTGCTCGACCTCGAGGCGAGTCCGGTCCTCGTCCGCCGGCGGCACGCGCGGTGGCAATCGATTCGCGAAGAGCTCTCGACCGCGACGCGGCGCTCGGAACTGACCCACTGGACGGAAACGCACCTCGAGCATCCCGACATCTGCGACCTGCGTTCGTTCGAACCGCCGGTCGACGGGGGCGCGATGCCGGCATCGAACGAGTGAGGCTGATCGGGGCGCGACGGTGGCCCGGCGAATCCGCCTTCGGGAGAGCGCGCAATCGGGCCGCGGGAACCTCTCAACGGCCGGTAGCGGGCCGTAATGCGGTCGCTACCGACTCGCCACGCGGTCGATACCACGAGCAACGATTCGGTATCGCTCGAGTACCGCACGGAGGGGAACGCGTAACTATCCGACCCGAACGTGTCACCCCGGACAGAGTATGCTCGAGTCTCGAGACGAGGACGCGTTCCGACCGGCGCCCGCCGAAGCGGAGTGGGAACCCGAGTCGATGTCCGGCGTCGTCGGCGTCCGCATCGCGACCGGAGAGGAAGACGGACCGTCGTCCTCGGAGTGGCTCTGGTCTTCGCAGTGGCTCGACCTCGTGGCCAAACGCTGACCCGTTCGTCGTCGAGCGATCTTCGTCCGGTTCGGCGTCGGCTCGGCCGGATCGCGAAGGTGAGAATGATCGCCGACGGTCCCGTTCCGAGCGCAGCGTTTCCGGGAGGATATTTGCGGTCGGTGGCGCATGAGAATCGATAGTCCAGGAGTGCACTCTCGTCGCGAGGCTTGGCGGTTGCGCTGGCTCGTACGTTTGAAGAGAGATCGACTCGAGTGCGTTCGAGAGAGACTGGCTCGAGTCGAAGAGGGGCCCGGGCGGGTTCGAACCACGCCGAGACGTGCTCACTACGTTGCGCGCGTCTCGTCTAATTCGAACCGCCCTCTCGTCACGATGCTGTCGCTCACGGGTTGTTCGCGACAGCAATAGTGGGCTCGGGCGGGTTCGAACCACCGACCTCGGCCTTGTAAAGGCCGCGTCATGACCAGCTAGACCACGAGCCCGCATCCGAACCAAATCACCCCGTCCGAATAACCTTTACTTTCTCGCGCTCGAGGATCGATCATGGCCCTCGAGCGCGTCCAGAAGGTCCTCCTGGCGGTTGCAGCCGTCGGCGTGGTCGCCATGCTCGTTCTCCAGATGGGGCTGGTCACGCCGCCGTGGACCGAAGACGAGGGCACCGTCCGCGTCGTCGACGGCGACACCGGCGCGGAGCTCGCGACCGTCGACGTCGCGGTCGCGGACACGCCGAACGAACGCTACACCGGGTTGAGCGACCACGAGTCGCTCGCGGACGGCGAGGGGATGCTGTTCGTCCACGACGACGAGGACGAGCGGACCTACGTGATGCGGGAGATGGACTTCGACATCGACATCGTCTTCGTCGGCGCCGACGGTGAGATCACGGCGATCGAGCACGCCCGCGCGCCCGAAGCCGGCGAGGACGGCGAGAATCTCGAGTACTCCGGCGAGGCGAAGTGGGTTCTCGAGGTGCCCCGCGGCTACGCCAACGAGACCGGAATGGAGCCCGGCGACGAGATCGAAATCGAGTACGAGTGAGACGACGGTCGATCCCCGCAGACCACCGTTTCGATTCGTAGCAAACCCTTATTGGCGGCCGACCCGGACTCGAAGACAATGAGCGGGAGTGGCGTCGACTGGGAGGAGGACGACCCGTTCGAGGAACAACGCGAGGAGATCGAGAACCCGATGAAGCGGCTGTTCCTCGAGTACGGGCGCAACTACACGTTTCAGGCGATCGTCGGCGTCTTCGCGAGTATCTTCGCCCGAATCCTGGATCTGTTGCCGCCGATCATGCTGGCGGTCGCGCTCGACGCCGTGTTCCGCGACGAGGCCGCCAGTTACGCCGAGGCGCTCCCCTTCGGCGGCGATCTGGTCGCGCCGTACATTCCCGCGACCCAGGAGGGGCAGTTCTACCTGACCGTCGGCGTCATCGCCGCCGCCTTCTTCTTCGGCGCGGCGTTTCACTGGCTTCGCAACTGGGGCTTCAACGCCTTCGCCCAGAACATCCAGCACGATATCCGGACCGACACCTACGACAAGATGCAGCGGCTGAACATGGACTTCTTCGCGGACAAGCAGACCGGGGAGATGATGTCCATCCTCTCGAACGACGTCAACCGCCTCGAGCGCTTTCTCAACGACGGGATGAACTCCCTGTTCCGGCTGACGGTGATGGTCGTCGGCATCGGCGCCATCCTCTTCGCCTACAACTGGCAACTCGCGCTGGTGGCGCTGCTTCCCGTGCCGCTGATCGCCGGCTTCACCTACCTGTTCGTCAGGATCATCCAGCCCAAGTACGCCGCCGTCCGCTCGACCGTCGGCAAGGTCAACTCCCGCCTCGAGAACAACCTCGGCGGGATCCAGGTGATCAAGTCGAGCACCACCGAGGACTACGAGTCCGAGCGCGTCGAGGACGTCTCGCAGGATTACTTCGACGCCAACTGGGACGCCATCGAGACCCGGATCAAGTTCTTCCCGGGGCTTCGCGTCCTCGCCGGCATCGGCTTCGTCGTCACCTTCCTCGTCGGCGGTCTGTGGGTCTTTCGGGGGGCGCCCGGTCCGTTCACCGGCAGCCTGAGCGAAGGCGAGTTCGTCGTGTTCATCCTCTACACGCAGCGCTTCATCTGGCCGATGGCCCAGTTCGGGCAGATCATCAACATGTACCAGCGCGCCCGCGCCTCCTCGGCGCGGATGTTCGGGCTGATGGACGAACCGAGCCGCGTCGCGGAGAACCCGAACGCGACGGACCTCGAGGTAACGGCGGGCCGCGTCTCGTACGACGACGTCACCTTCGGCTACGGCAATAGCGGGGCGCAAAGCGCTCCGGAAACGTCGACCGAGGAGCGAAGCGACTCGAGAGACGACGAGATCATCGTCGAGAATATCGACTTCACCGTCGCCGGCGGCGAGACGCTGGCGCTGGTCGGCCCCACGGGCGCGGGCAAGTCGACCGTCCTCAAACTCCTCTTGCGGATGTACGACGTCGACGAGGGGGCGATCACCGTCGACGGCCAAGACGTCCGAAACGTCACGCTCGAGAGCCTGCGCGAGTCGATCGGCTACGTCAGCCAGGACACGTTCCTCTTCTACGGCACCGTCGAGGAGAACATCAAATACGGCACCTTCGGCGCCGATCGCGAGGACGTGATCGAGGCCGCGAAGATGGCCGAGGCCCACGAGTTCATTGAAAATCTCCCCGACGGCTACGACACCGAGGTCGGCGAGCGCGGCGTGAAACTCTCGGGCGGCCAGCGCCAGCGCATCTCCATCGCGCGGGCGATCCTCAAGGACCCCGAGATCCTCGTCTTAGACGAGGCGACCAGCGACGTCGACACCGAGACGGAGATGCTCATCCAGCGCTCGATCGACGAACTCGCGGCGGACCGAACCACGTTCGCCATCGCCCACCGCCTCTCGACGATCAAGGACGCCGATCAGATCCTCGTCCTCGAGGGCGGCGAGATCGTCGAACGCGGCGGACACGAGGAACTGCTCGAGAACGGCGGACTCTACTCGCACCTCTGGGGCGTCCAGGCCGGCGAGATCGACGAACTTCCCCAAGAGTTCATCGAGCGCGCCCAGCGCCGGCAGGCCCGAACGGACGTCAGTACCGACGACGACGATTGATCGGCTCGAGGGCGTTTCGCTCTCCGACCAGCGACGTACTGTCGGAAGAGTGGAGCGTCTACATTCTCGCCTCCGATACCGCCGAGACGCACGACGCGCCGCTCGAGGCGACCGTTGGGGCGGTCGCTCTCGTCGGGAGCGGCGTGTTCGCTCCCGCGCTGTTCACTCTCCGCTGAAAAGGACTAGCGATACCTTTTCCTCCTCCTCGTCTCGATCTCGAGCGACCGGTTCCGCTTCGGACGCGCTCAGAACGACTCCTGTCCCTCTTGGTCGCCCTGGTCCGGCGCGCCCTCGTCCTGTCGCTGTTCGCCCGACGCGGGCGGGGTACGGTCGCTGTAGTTCTTCCGTCCGATCGCCTCGTCGCCGACCATGTTCATGATCGCCGTCTCGACGTCACCGTAGTCCTGGTACTCCTCCTGGTTGAGCGGCCCGATGAGTTCCTCGAGGGTCGTCGTGTTCCCCTCCATCTCGATCTCCTCGTCGCCGTAGCGCTCGAACAGTTCGTCCTCGCTCAGCGGGTAGTCCGCGGACTCGAGGTCGTCGCCCAGTTCGCCGAGGTCGACGCCGAGCTGTCGGTCGTCGTTGGTCATGGACGGCAATTACCCGCACCGCCGGAAACCGGTTGGCCCTGCGTTCGCCACCGGAACCGACGGCGGAGCGACGCGCCGAGGAGGACCGCGCCGACGATACGACGGGAACCGAGGTTCCGAGAGTTTCATGTCCGCCCCGCGGGAGTACTCGCGCATGGACCTACGCGACGCGACGTGGACGGACGTCCGCGACTGCGAGACGGAGCTGGCGGTCGTCCCCGTCGGCAGCACGGAACAGCACGGCCCCCACGCCCCGCTGGGGACGGACGTCGTCGCCGCGGAGGCGGTCGCCGACGCCGGCGTCGAGCGCGTCGACCGCGAGGTCGTCCGCGCGCCCGCCATCCCGGTCGGTATCGCCGAAGAACACCGGCAGTTCCCGGGCACGATGTGGGTCTCCGAGGACACCTTTCGGGACTACGTCCGCGAGGCCGTCGAGAGCCTCGCCCACCACGGCTTCGATCGGGTCGTCATCGTCAACGGCCACGGCGGCAACGTCGACGCCCTGCGGGAGGTCGGCGGCCGGATCACCCGCGACGGCGACGCCTACGCCGTTCCCTTCACCTGGTTCGAGGCCGTCGGCGAGCACTCCGCCGAGATGGGCCACGGCGGCCCGCTCGAGACCGCCCTGTTGCGCCACTGCGAGCCCGACCTCGTCCGGGAGGAACGGATCGAGGAGGCCCGAGACGGACGCGCCGAGAGCTGGGGCGACTGGCTGAGCTATTCGAATCTGGCCTACGACGCGGCGGAGTTTACCGAAAACGGCGTCGTCGGCGATCCCGAAGACGGGGATCGGCAACGCGGTGAAGAACTGCTCGAACTGGCGGGAGACGCGTTAGCGCGACTGCTCGAGGCCGTCGCCGAGCGAGACGTCTCGCGACCCGACCGCCGGGAGTAGCGGTAGCGGCGGTCGCGGGGCGATGCGAGTCGCTCTCGAGTGGCAGCGTCGTTACTCTTCGTCTTCGTCGGACTCGTCTTCGTCAGCGTCGGCGTCAGCTTCCGCCTCCTCTTCCTCGCCTTCCTCGGCTTCGTCCGCGGCGTCCTCGGCTTCGTCCGCGGTGTCCGCGTCGGCGTCGGCGTCGGTGTCCGGACCGGCGTCCTCGAGGGTCCCTCGGAGCGCGGGAATCGTCGACGTGAGTTCGCCGACCTGTTCGCCGGCCTCGGTGATATCCGCGATGGCGTCCTCGAGATTGCCGATCTCCGCCTCGAGGTCGTCGGCGTCCTCGAAGGCGTCGGCGCGCTGGCCCATCGTGAACCACTTCTTCGCGTCCCGGAGGTGCTCCTCGGCGTCGCCGGCGTCCAGCGCGGAGTTGAGGCCGTTGAGCACGCCGAGGACGTTGTCGGCGTCGGTCTCCCAGACGTCGTCGGCATCGGGCAGCGCGGCCCAGCCGTCCTCGAGCGAGGATTCGACGTCTGCGCGCATCTCGTTGGCGGCCTCGCCGAACAGTTCCTCGTCGTCGCCGAATGTCGCTTGGCTCATAGCTCACCCTTCACGGGGACCGGGGTTAAAAGGTCGCCCGAAAGTGAAAGTGAAAACCGACTCGAGCGAGTCGATATCGGCCGAACGGCGACGAGATTTCGAAAGGGAGGTGACTCGTACCCTCGGCGGAGCAGGACTGAGAATGCGCGGTCGAACGAATCGTCCCTATCGGCCAGTAGAGACGGAGACGGTTTCGTTCCCTATTCGGCCAACTGACGGACGGTGGCGCGTGGGACTGCGGCGAGTCATCGAGGAACCGCAGTCCGAACTCGCGCAGAGGATGAGCGAGTGAGCCTGCGAACGAGGGGTAGCGCGGAACCTCCGGTTCCGAAAGGAGAAATCGGTCGGGAAGTGAGTGGCGACCCCCTGTCGCCACGAGCGCAGGGTGCACCTCGTCGTTCGCACGGAATCGCGATCGCGTCCGCTCGCATCGCAACCCCCTTCCCGACCGCACTCGAGCATCCGCGTATGACCGACAGCGACCCCACCGACGCCGAGGCCGCCTGCTTCGAGGCCGGCATCAAGTTCGGCACGCTCTACCACCAGTTCGCCGGGACGCCCGTCGCGCCGGCCAGCGCACCCAGCCTCGCGACCGCGATGGAGGAGGCCATCGAGAACCAGCCCCACTGTACCGACGTCACCGTCGACGTTCGCACCGAGGCGCTCGAGGCCGAACTCGCCGACTCGGCGGCCGATTACACCGAACTGACCGGACGCTTCCTCGAGGTCGAGATCGTCGTCGACTACGAGGGCTGCGAGGTGGTGACCCGAATGGAGATGGACGAGGGCTATCCGCTCATGCGAGTCGAATCGGTTCGCGGTCGCGACTGATTCCGGGAGCGAGCGGACGGATACGATCGACGTTCAGTCTTCCCGCTCGTCGAACAGCGGGATCGAGAACGATCGTACCGAAACGAAGCGTTCTGCTATCGTGGCAACGGGGAATTGCCACTCCCTCCCCAGCCGATTCGCTCGTTCCCACAGGTCACTCGCTCGTCCCTCGCGCGTAGTCGTCGCCGCGCCGTCGCATTACTCAGGCGCGCCGTCAACACGCGCCCCCGCAACGCGGGTTCTCGATCGAGTGAGAGCCGAGCGGACAGTAGCCGTCGCCGTTCGGACCGTATGCTACTACCGACCGAACTGCCGAGGAACCGCATGGTACTTATCGACGCTTTCCCTTCCACCGAACGAATGGCACAGTCAGTCCTGCTTACGGGGGCTGCGGGGCGGGTCGGAGAGGCCATCCTCGGCGGCCTCGCGGACGACTACGAGTGGCGGTTGCTGGATCGGGATCCGCCGACGGAGGACTACCCCGGCGAGTTCGTCGTCGCGGATATCACCGAGGACGAGACCATCCGCGAGGCGATGGAGGGGATCGACGTCGTGCTCCACCTCGCGGGTGATCCCCGAAAAACGGCGCCGTGGGACAGCGTCCTGACGAACAACATCGACGGGACCCAGACGGTCTTCGAGGCCGCCGTCGACGCCGGCGTCGAGAAGGTCGCCTTCGCCTCCTCGAACCACGCCGTCGGCCACTACGAAACCGACGAGCGCACGCCCGAGATGTACCGGGCCGACGACGACTACCTGCTCGACGGGACCGAACAGCCCCGTCCGGGCAACCTCTACGGCGTCTCGAAAGTCGCCGGCGAGGCGCTCGGTCGGTACTACCACGACGAGTACGGGATTTCGGTGGTCAACGTCCGCATCGGGAACCTCACGGAGAACCACCCGCCGATCGACTACGAGCGCGGCCAGGCGATGTGGCTCTCTTACCGGGACTGTGCACACCTCTTCGATCGCTGCATTCAGGCCGACTACGACTACGAGATCGTCTACGGTATCTCCGACAACGACCGGAAATACTACTCCATCGAGCGCGCGAAGGAAGTCCTCGGCTACGAGCCACAGGACAACTCCGCCGCTCACAACGACGACTGACGGTCGCTGCGAGTCCCTCGAGCGGCACCCCTCTCGAGTAGCCTCCGCCGGCACGCTCGCGGGGAAAACCGGCAACCGAAACCGGCGGGCCCCGACGTTTTGGTGTCGGCCGCGTCAGTACGGCCATGGAGTACACGACGCTCGGTTCGACCGGCATGAAAGTCAGTCGTATCGGTCTCGGCTGCATGAGTTTCGGCAGCGGCCGGGAGTGGATGCTCGACCGCGAGGAGGGCCTCGAGCTCATCGAGCGCGCGATCGATCTCGGGATTAACTTCTTCGACACCGCCAACGTCTACTCCACGGGCGAGTCCGAGGAGATCCTGGGCGACGCCCTCGAGGGGTACGACCGCGACGCGCAGGTCGTCGCGACGAAAGTCTTCGCCGAGATGGATCCCGATAACCCCAACGCCAGCGGGCTCTCCCGAAAGGCGATCGAACAGGAACTCGAGGCCAGCCTCGATCGACTCGGCCTCGAGACGATCGACCTCTACCAGACCCACCGCTGGGATTACGACACGCCGATCGACGAGACGCTGCGGGCGCTCGACGACGCCGTCCGCCGCGGGAAGGTGCGCTACGTCGGCACCTCCTCGATGTGGGCCCACCAGTTCGCCGAGGCGCTGCAGACGAGCGAGCGACTGGGCCTCGAGCGCTTCGCGACGATGCAGAACCACTACAACCTGTTCTACCGCGAGGAGGAACGCGAGATGCTCCCCCTCTGTCAGAAGGAAGGGATCGGCGTGATCCCGTGGTCACCGCTGGCTCGCGGCGTCGGTACCCGCCCGCACGACCAGATCGAGTCGACGACCCGCGGCCAGACGGACCAGTACTTAGAGCAGATCCCGTATCTGGAGGGCGGCGGCGAGGAGATCAACGAACGGGTGCAGGAACTGGCCGCCGAGAAGGGCGTCACGATGGCCCAGATCAGCCTCGCGTGGCTGCTCCACAAGGACTGGGTCGACGCCCCCATCGTCGGCACGACTAGCGTCGAGCACCTAGAAGAGGCCGTCGAAGCGCTCGAGGTCGATCTCACGGCGTCGGACATCGCCTACCTCGAGGAGCCCTACGAGCCGCTTCCGATCGCGGGCCACGAGTGACCGACGTGGCGACCGACACCGATAGACCGATCAAAACAGCCCTTCGACGTCGGATTCGCGGGCCTCGCGTCGACCGACGTGATCCGCGAGTCGCTGGTGGATGAGTCCGCGGTGCTCGTCCTCGCGGACGAAATCGAACACCAGCGTGATGAAGCGGCTGTCGTCGTCGCCGGCCGCCAGATCGCGTTCGGCGTACTGCCGGGCCGCGTCGACGGGATCGACGTCGTACCCCAGTTCGTCGGCGAGGACGGGCGCGGCGATCGCCGTCGGTTCGAACGCGAGGTCGGCCGGCGCGGGCGCCGTTCCCTCGTGGACGAGTCGGACCGGCGGCCGGCGCTCGACGAGTTCGGGATCGGCCGCCAGCGCCTCGAGGAACGAACGCACCGGCGGGAGCCGGACGTCGCGGTAGTCGGCCGGTAACTCGGCGAGGTACTCCCGGGCGCTCTCGGCCAGCCCGACGGCCCCCTCCCAGTTGCGCTCGCGGGCGTGGACGACCGCCGCCGTGAACTGGATCAACCCGTGGAGCAGTCGCTCGTCGTCGGTGCCGGCCTCGAGATTCAGCCAGTGATCCTCCCAGGCGTCGTGGGCGGCGTGGTAGTATCCCGCGTTGTAGATCGCGGCTCCCGCCCGGAGCTGGTCGCGCATACCCGGCGTAGGGACTCGAGGCCCGAGACACTGTCGCCGACAAAAACCCGACCGCGGTGGGTGCCGGATACGACCGCCTCCGGCAGGGCGGGCAGACAACTGTGAACAGGGGGACACTGATCGACTCGGTACGGTGATCAGGTGACGGGACGAGCAGCGAGCCCCCGACCGGTTATGTGCCGCCACCGGTCATGGCGGTACTTGCAACGAGACCGCGGCGGTACATTATTATGGAGCGGCTTCACCGTCCGTTGACGTGATACAACGACCATAAGGGACCGTTAACTGACTTCTACGGTCCCATTTCGGGATCTCGGAACCCTCGCTACGTACCCGTTCGTTCGAGGAATCTCTGATTCCTCGCTACTCCTCACGGTTCGCTTCGCTCACCGTTCGGTGTCCGTGGTTCTCACTCGCTCCGCTCGTTCCGAACCACGCTACTCACGGGTGCTACGCACCCGTTCGTTCGAGGTATCTCCGATTCCTCGCTACTCCCACTGAAACCGTCCGTTCCGCTGGACGACCTCGCCGTCGATCTCGAGGCGCGAGTCCTCGCTCATATCGGTGATCAGATCGACGTGGACCGCGGAGTCGTTGCCCGACTCGCCCTCGGGGAGATTCGCGTCGTAGGCCCGACCGAGCGCGAGGTGGATCGTATCGCCCATCTTCTCGTCGAAGAGGATGTTGTCCGTGTAGCGGTCGATACCGCGGTTCATCCCGATTCCGAGTTCGCCCAGTCGGCGCGCGCCGTCGTCGGTCTCTATGATCTCGCCGATCACGTCCGCGCCCTGTTCGGCGTCGTAGTCGACGACCGCGCCGTCCTCGAACGCGAGGCGGACGCCACGAACCGACTCGCCGCGCAGCGTCATCGGGACGTCGAAGGTCACCTCGCCCTCGGTGGCGTAGGGTGCGGTGAACACCTCGCCGCTGGGAAGGTTATGCGAATCATATGCGACCGAGGCGGCGCTGTTAACCGCCGTTCGGTCGTCGATCCGCATGGTGAGGTCGGTTCCGCTCGAGACGAGCCGCACCTCGTCGCCCGCGTCGAGCAGGTCCTTCATCCGGGCCATCTCCTCGGCCAGCGATTCCCAGTCCCGGAGGATCGCGTCGTAGGCGAACTCCTGGTACTCCTCGTAAGCCATGTTAGCCTGCTGGGCCAGCGACCGCGTCGGATGCACCGTCGACACCCAACGGGTTCCGAGTCGCGTCTCCCGAATGTCTCTTCTGGCGCTGTTGTACGCACGGCGGCGCTCGCCCGGCACGTCGGCGGTCGCGCTCGTGTTCCGACCGCCGCCGAGCGAGAGGTAGACGTCGGCGTGTTCGACGAGCGCGAGTTCGTGGGCGGGGTTCTCGTCGAACTCGCCCTCGTGGGCGCGGAGGTACGCGCGAGTGATCTCGCCGGAGCTGTAGGTCGAAACCAGGTTCGCGCCCCGCTCGCCCAGTTTCTCGGCGACCGCGACCGCGAGTTCGTGGGCGTCGGGACCGACCGAGAGCACGACGTCGTCGCCGGCCTCGACGCGGGCGCTCCAGTCGACCAGTACGTCGGCGTGTTCGCGTACGCGTTCGTCCATATCGGCCACTCGAGAGCGGTCCACTAAACGCTCCTCGTTCGCGGCGCGACTACGCGACGGTCGTCTCGTCCGCGAATCGCTCCTCTCGAGCGCGCACGAACGAGACGACCGCGTAGACGATCGGGGTGTCGAGGACGGCGATGGCGAGTTTCAGCAGGTACTGCCCGACCATCAGCGCGAGCAGCGCCTCGACCGGCAGGACGGCGCCGACGCCGAGCACGGCGGGCGCGACGGCGAAGCCGACGGTGACGAAGATGACGGTGTCGATGGCCTGGCTGCTCGCCGTCGACGCGATGTTTCGCAGCCAGAGCTTCTCCCGACCGGTGTAGTCGCGGATTCGGTGGAAGACGATCACGTCCCAGTTCTGGCTGACGACGTACGCCAGCAGGCTCCCGAGGACGATGTTCGTCGAGGCGCCCAGCACGTCCGCGAACGTCCCGGGGTCGATACTCGAGTCGGCCGCAGGGGCCGCGATCGTCGACCAGACGAGCGCGAGGACGACGAAGTTCATCGCGAAGCCGACGTTGACGATAACCTGCGTCGCCCGCCGGCCGTACAGTTCGGCGTAACAATCGCTCGCTAAGAACGTCAGCGCGTAGGCGACGGCGGCGCCGGGCAGGGCGAGCTCGGCGCCGGCGACCGGCAGCGACACCGGTAGCGAGAACGCGAGCACCTTCGACGCCGTCAGCTGTGCCGTCACCAGGGCCGTCACGAACAGACCGATCAGCGCCACTTGCGCCACCGTCGGTCCCGGCGGACCCCGTGACTGCGATTGAGAGCGGGCCATGCACTGCGCGTATCCAGCGGATCTACCTAAACGATTCGAGACCGACTCGGAGCGACCGTCGAGACTCGATCGACGCCGCGATGTCGACGGATGCGTTCGAGACGATTCCATGATTCGGTTGATATCACGATCTATCGATAGCGGCCCGGAACACCGTCTTTCGGGACTATTAGCGGGTAATGATCAAATTGAAGAGTAATTTTAAACACCAGGATAATCGGCTGAGATTCGCGTTTTCGGCCGATTCGTTTCGGAGATTGTCCCGTTTTCGAGAGGACGAGTATAACACAACTGTTATACGTGTCGCTCTACTCTCTTTGGTTGCAATGGCGAAAGGAAACGTTGATTTCTTCAACGACACAGGCGGCTACGGTTTCATCGATACTGAGGACGCGGACGAGGACGTTTTCTTCCACATGGAAGACGTTGGCGGCCCGGACCTCGAGGAAGGCACAGAGATCGAATTCGACATCGAACAGGCCCCCAAGGGCCCCCGCGCCACCAACGTCACCCGCCTGTAATACGGCTTCTCGCGTTCGGTAACGGGTTTCACATTCGACTATACATTCTTCGGCAGGCTTCATGGGATAGCGGTAGCGACGGTCGTTCGTCGACCGGAATTAGCGCTCGTGTCTCGCTCGTGTCTGGATCTAAACAGAGTTTCGCTAACTGGTAGTTCACTATCGATCATATTCGGAGCCCTAGTTGACCGGTCGGCTCGATTCGAGAGCGGGCGGCGGGTTTCTGGTGTGTCACTTGTAGCCATCCCTTACTGCCAGCGACCGATCCAATTCGTCCGCTTATCTGAGTTAGTCCCCCGAAACGACCGAGAAACAGTTGATACGCGAACGATAACAAATAGTCGAACAGTCCGTGTGTCGGTGTGGTTGCAAAATGGACGATCTGACCGGATTTCAACGCGATCTTCTGTACGTGATCGCCGGAGCCGACCAGCCGTCTGGCCAAGAAGTCAAAGACGAAGTCGAGAAGTATTACAACAGTGAAATCAATCACGGTCGGCTGTACCCCAATCTCGACACGCTCGTCAACAAAGAGCTCGTCGAGAAAGGGCAGCTCGATCGGCGAACGAACTACTACGCCATCAGCGACGAAGGGCGGTCGGCGATCGAACAGCGCCGCGAGTGGGAACGGCAGTACATCGACTGACCGTCTCCTGACTCCCAGTTCTGAACCGCACGCGCGCGCCGGCGAGGGTTCGACGAGCGCCGCTTGTCGGTCCTCTCAGGGTGCTGTGGCACGCAGGGCGGCCGCCGAGCCTCGAGTCCCGGCCACTCCCGGCCCGCTCGGGTTCGGCGGTTCGGCCGCGCTCACACGTCAGTGACCCGTATCTCGATCTCGTCGCCGGCGTCGTGAAGCGAGACGTGCGTGCCGTCGATCACGAACGAAACAGTCGTCGCCGCGTTCTGGTTGAACCGAAACAGTCGCTCGAGCGCGTCCGGGTTGATGATCTCGTACAGCGTGAAATCCGCCTCCACGAGGTCGATGTCCTGATGGGCCTCGATCGCACCCAGGACGGCCTCGCTCAGCGTCCGGTTCTCGTCCGGACTGAACGTCGTGTCGCCACTTCCCTGATAGGTTTGATTGTCGGTAGACATGGATAGGATGCAACGCCCGTCGTACGTAAACGTGCCCGCGGCATCTGCCTGCCCCGTTGCGATTGGTGATATGGATCGGATCCGACAATTCGGACGACTGGCGACTGTGAATGAAGGATCGGGCGTTCAGGTGTATTCACACTGATATCTACACGCGTCTCCCGAAACACGCTTTCAGACCGTACCTTTTGATAGGGTTAGCTGAGATTCAGTTTTTGCAACTGTTCATTATCGAATATATAAGCGCTAACGAACCCGAATTACGCCGCGGCTCGCTTCGCTCGCCGTCGGTTCGTTCGGCCAGTCAGAATCGTTCCGCGCTGCCCGCTGTCGCTCGCAAGCGTCAGAAGTCTAATGAATTCGAACCACGCCGACGGCTCGCCTCGCTCGCCGTCGTCTCGTTCGAATCGTCAGCGGTCCACTCCGCGAGGCTCGCGTCTGCTCGCCTTGCTCCATGGGCCCTAACGGATTCGAACCATTGACCACTCGGTTATGAGCCGAGCGCTCTAACCAGACTGAGCTAAGGGCCCCTTCACTCGAGCAAAAACGTGCGTGCTAATTAACGCTTGCTGTCCGTTTCGCCCGCGAGCGGGCCGGCGCCTACGCGGTTAGCGCCTCGAGTTCCTCGTCGCTCAGTTCCGCTTCCAGCTCCGCCTCGTCGTGGGACTCGAGGACGTCCGCTCGCTCCTCCGCGTCGAGTTCGGTGACGGATTCGAAGTGGTGACACATAGCACTCGAGGCTACGCGCGTGGCGCCGATAAGAATTGCTTCAGGGAATCCGACCGGTCGCTCACTCCCCGTAATCCGCGAGCGTCTGGTCGTTCGTCCCGGTTCGGTGGCGCGTCGCCAGGCCCGCGAGGTGGGGCGCTTCGGGGACGATCAACTCCTCGCAGGCGGTCTCGCAGGCGCTCGTGCTCCCGGGGAGACAGAACACCGGCGTGTCGACGGCGATCCCCGCCCTCGCGCGCGAGGCCATCGCGCGGGTGCCGACCTCCTCCCAGGAGAGCATCCGGAACAGTTCCCCGAAGCCGGGCAGATCGCGTTCGAACAGGGAGGCCGTCGCCTCGGGCGAGACGTCGTCGGCGGTGACGCCCGTCCCGCCGGTCGTGAGCACGACGTCGATATCCGGCCGGGCGACCAGTCCGCGGACGGCGGTTCGAATCGCGGAGTAGTCGTCCCGGACCAACAGCCGCTCCTGAACCTCGTGGCCCGCGTCCTCGAAACACTCCTGGATCGTGTCCCCGCCCGGGTCGTCGGGGTCGGCCTCGTCGGCCCGCGCGCGCGAACTCGAGACCGTGACGATTCCGACGTAGAGGGGATCGATGACGTCGTGGCCGTGGTCGTCCATGCTCCGACGGTCGTTTCGATCGCTTGTCATACGCTATCGTCCACGCCAGAGGGCGTTAATCCCTCGGCTCGTCGCGGGATATTGCCTCGAGTGCGACGCGGTCGGGTTCGTTACTCGTCGCCGATACCGTCACGAACTCGTCCATCCCCGTCGGCGCGGGGTTCTCGAACGTCGACCAGTCGGCGTCCATCTCGGCGTCGGTCAGTAGACAGTCGTCGAGGCGGGCCTGCAGGTCGTCCATCGAGAGGTCGCGGCCGATCAGGGCGAGTCGCGTCTCGCGGTCGCCCCACTCCTCGTCCCACGAGAGGTCGTTCTGGGCCTTCCGGTACTGGTCCTGCCGCTCTTCGGAGAGGCTGGCGATCCAGCGACCCGTCACTTCGAGGGCCGTCGCCGTCCCGGCGTAGCTCATCGTGATCGCCTGCCGTTCGCGGCCGGCGATCCAACACAGTCCCTTCGCGCGCACGAGGCCTGCGGGCAGGTCGGCCAGCAGCGCGAGGAAGCGTTCGGGGTGGAACGGCCGCCGCCGGTGGTACGTGTCGACCTCGATCCCGTAGCGTTCCGGTGGATGTGCGTGGTCGTGGTCGCCGTGAACGCGATCGTGTTCGTGCTCCTCGTCACCGTGATCGTGCTCGTGGCCACCGTCCCCACGGTCGTGTTCGTGGTCGTGACCGGCGTCGTCGCGGTCCTCGGCGTCGGCCTCGATCACTCGCTTCCAGCCCGCCGACTCGGCCGCGGCCTCGAGGTCGAACCGTCCGCTCTCGAGCAGCGCGTCGGGCTCGAGCGCGCCGTATTCGGTAGTGACGATCTCGGCGCGAGGCTGGAGCGTCTCGAGGATTCCGACGACGCGCTCTCGTTCGGTCTCCGAGACGAGATCGCACTTGTTGACGACCAGCAGGTCGCAGAACTCGACCTGTTCGAGCAGCAGGTCACCGAGCGGGCGGCTGCCGGTCTCGTCGGGGCCCTGCCGTTGTGGCGGGTCGCGGGATTCGTCCGCCGCGACGGCCGCGTCGTCGGTCGCCCCGTCGACCGCGTCGGCGGCCGCGAACCGGTCGTGGAACCGCCGGGCGTCGACCACGGTGACGACCGCGTCGAGGTCGTAGGGGCCGCCCGCGGGGCCGCGGACGAACTGCCGGGCGATCGGCTCCGGTTCGCCGACGCCGGAGGCCTCGACGACGAGGTACTCGAAGTCGTGTTCCTTCCACAGCTGGATGACCGACCGGGAGAGTTCGCCGCCGAGGCTACAGCAGATACAGCCGTTCTCGAGGGCGACGACCTCCTCGCCGGTCCGCAAGTCGGTGCGCGCTTCGACGAGATCGGCGTCGACGTTGACGCTGCCGACGTCGTTGACCAGCACGGCGATCTCGCGGTCGGTCGACTCGAGCAGGGCCGACAGGAGGGTCGTCTTGCCGGCGCCGAGTTCGCCACAGAGGACGGTGACGGGAACGCTCATGTCTCGTCAGCGAGCGCGAGTTCACGTCGGTCTTCCGATCCGAACGGATCGGGGTAGGCGTCCCAGTCGTCGTCCATCTCGGCGTCGGTCAGCAGGCAGTCCTCGAGGCGCTCGATCAGGGTCTCCTCGTCGAAGTCGCGACCGATGAAGACGAGGCTCGTCCCTCGGTCGCCCCATTCTTCGTCCCAGTCGTCTTTCAGACCCGGCCGCGCGGCGAAGAACTGCTCGCGCTCGGCCTCGGGAAGGGTCGCTAACCACTGTCCAGTCGGGCCGGCCCGGACCGACGTGCCGGCCTTGTCGATCCCCATCGCGACGTCCTCGCGACCGGCGCTCCAGAAGAAGCCCTTCGCGCGGACGAGTTCCGCGGGCAGGTCCGAGAGCAGCGCCGCGATGCGTTCGGGGTGAAACGGCCGATCGCGCTTGTACGCGAACGACGTGACGCCGTGTTCCGCCTGCGGGTCGTGGTCGTGCTCGTGCCGGAGCTCGCGCTTCCAGCCCGCCGACGCCTGCGCGCGCTCGAAGTCGAACCGGTCGGTGTCGAGGATGTCGGCCGGATCGACGTCGCCGAACTCGGTCCGAACGATCTCCGCTCGGGGCTGCAGACGCTCGAGGACGGCCTCGATTTCCTCGAGCGCGTCGTCGGGGACGAGGTCGCACTTGTTCAACAGGAGGACGTCGCAGAACTCGATCTGCTCGAGGAGGACCTCCTCGGGCACGCGGCCGACGTCGGCCGCGGGTTGCTGGGCCGCGAGTGCGCTGCCGGTGTCGAACGACTCCCAGATGCTGTAGGCGTCGACGACGGTGACCATCGTATCCAGTTCGTAGGTGTCGGTCGGATCGAAGTCGGCGTCCTCGAACCCCATCGCGAACGTCTGGGCGACCGGGATCGGCTCCGAGATGCCCGAGGATTCGACCAGCAGGTAGTCGAACTCGAGGCGGTCGGCCAGTCGGCCGACTTCCTCGAGCATGTCTCCGCGCAGCCGACAGCAGATACAGCCGTTCGAGAGTTCGATAATCTCCTCGTCGCCGCCCAGATCGGTCTGCCGGGCGACGTGTTCGGCGTCGACGTTGACGTCGCCCATGTCGTTGACGACGACGGCCACCTCGAAGCCGTGGTCGGCGGTCAGTACGTGGTTGAGAACGGTCGTTTTGCCGGCGCCGAGCGGGCCGCTCAGGACGGTCACGGGAATGCGGTCGGTCATGAGTCGATTGTGAATATACTCTGGTGGGTTAATAATATTAGCTATTACGTAACCGGCCCAGTAATCATAACAAATACTATTATGACTCTACCCCGTTTTCATATCGACAATGCCCATCGTCAGCGTCTCGATGCCTGCAGACCTGATCGATCGACTCGACGCCCACGCAGCCGGTCACGACTACACAGGCCGCAGCGAGGTCGTCCGCGAGAGCGCGCGGACGCTACTCGGAGAGTTCGAGGACGACCGTCTCGAGGGCCGACCTCTCGCCGGCGTCGTCAGCGTCTTCTACGAGTTCGGCAGTCAGCGCGTCGAGCGCCGCGTGACTGAACTGCGCCACGAGTACGACGACGTCGTCGCCTCGAACGACCACGGTCACGTCGGTGATGGCTGTGACTGTCCGTCGTGCGACACGAGCCGCGACTCGGAATCGGAATCGCGGTCGGAACCCGGGTACTGCGTCGACCTGTTCGTCCTCGAGGGCGACCTCGAGACGCTGTCGGCGTTCGTCGGCACCCTCCGCGCGATCGAGGCCGTCGATCGCGTCGACTACTCGCTGGCTCCGCTGGATTCGATCGGCCAGCTTCGGGACGGCTGCAGCTGACCGCTATCGTTATCGGGGTCGCCGGAGGTCGGCGAGTCGCTCCTCGAGCAGGTAGTCCTCCGCCCAGTTGATTCCGGCGCGCCGCCCGTTGTTCGGCTCGCGGAATCGAATCTCCATCTTCCCGTCCGCAGCGTCCGAGACCGGGACCAGGTACCGGTTATCGGTGACCGGATCGTAGACCGCGAAGTACTCCGCGCGTCCGCGGTAGTCCTCGCGGCCGTAGTCGTCGCCACGCCGCGTGGCAATCGTCCCGAACGCGACCGTCCCCTCGCTCTTTCGATAGGCCGTCTTGCACTGAATGCGGTGAAACTGTCCGCCGACCTCGACGACGAGATCGTACGGCTCGTCTGCGGTCGGGACGAGGACGGGGATATCGCGCACCGCGAACGCTGCCCGGACGATCGCTTCGGTCGCGCGACCGCGCTTCTGTGGCTGCTCGAGGTTCTCGTAACACGTGGTTCGATCCGACACGGACGGTCTGGCCGCTCGATCGGATATAAACAACAGGCCGCGGAGACGAAACTGCGAGTTACGTGTTCGAATCGGTACGTTCGCGCTTACGAAACTCGGAGTCGAGTAGCGCTATCGCTCCTCGAGCGTAGTGTTTGAAAAAGCGCCGAAGCCAGGACTCGAACCTGGGACAACCTCGTTAACAGCGAGGTGCTCTACCATCTGAGCTACTTCGGCTCATCTTCTGATAGCCGGGTGTATTTGATAGGGCTTTCGTTTTCGCTTCCGGCGGTTCGACACCCTTTCACGCACCGCTCGAGTAGCCCCATCCGATGAGCGAGGAGGACGCCGAGAGCGACGAGCACGGGACCAGCGGGACGGTCGACGAGTACGGCTCGAGTACCGACGGGGAGCGCGACGACCTCGAGGCGGTCGTCGCCGCGGTTCGCGAGCGGATCGAACCCGACGCCGAGGAGCGCGACCGCCTCCGGTCGGTCGCCGACCGGCTCATCGAGCGCGCCGAGACCGCCGCGACCGACCGCTGCCCCGACGCCGACGTGATGCAGGTCGGCTCCACCGCCAGGAACACCTGGATCAGCGGCGATCGAGATATCGACATCTTCGTGCGCTTCCCACCGGAGCTCGATCGCGAGACCTTAGAGCGCTACGGCCTCGAGGTCGGCCACGAAACGCTCCCCGAGGGCCACGAGGAGTACGCCGAACACCCCTACGTCAAGGGGACCGTCGAGGGGTTCGACGTCGACGTCGTCCCCTGTTTCCGCCTCGAGTCGGCGACCGAAATTCGATCGGCCGTCGACCGCACGCCCTTCCACACCAGCTACTTACAGGCCCGACTCGACGACGAACTGACCGCCGACGTCCGGCTCGCCAAGCAGTTCCTCAAAGGCATCGGCGCCTACGGGAGCGACCTCCGCACGCGGGGCTTCAGCGGCTACCTCACCGAACTCCTCGTCGTCGAGTACGGCGGGTTTCGCGGCCTGCTCGAGGCCGCGGCCGAGTGGCAGCCGCCGGTCGAACTCGACCCCGAAGACCACGGCCAGGAGCGCGAGACGGCTTCGCCGTCTCGGAGTGCGGAGGTCGGCGACGCCGATCTCCCGTTCGACGATCCGCTGGTCGTCATCGATCCCACTGATCCCGAACGCAACGTCGCCGCCGTCTGTGCCGCCGAGAACGTCGCTCGCCTCCAGCATTACGCTCGCAGGTTTCTCGAGGATCCCCGCGCCGAGGTGTTCGAGTCCGACGATCCCGATCCGCTCGACGAGACGGCCCTGCGCGCGCACCTCGAGCGGCGGGGCACCACGCCGGTCGCGGTCCGGTTCCGAGCGCCCGACCTCGTCGAAGATCAGCTCTACCCGCAGCTTCGGAAATCGCTCGAGGGGATCACGACCGGCCTCGACGACCGCGGCTTCGACGTCTTCCGGGCGACGACGTTCGCCGACGACGCCGCGGTGATCCTCGCCGAACTCGCGGTCGCGGACCGGCCCGCCGTCGAGCGCCACGACGGGCCGCCGATCCACGTCCGGAGTCACGCCGACGGGTTCTACGAGGCCTACGCCGACGATCCCGACGCCTACGGCCCCTTCATCGACGGCGACCGCTACGTCACCGAACGCCCCCGCGAGTTCACCACGGCTCGCGGATTCCTCGAGAGCGATCGACTCTTCGACGTCGGGCTCGGCGCCCACGTCGAGACGGCCCTCGAGGACGAGTACGAGGTGTTGGTCGGCGACGAGATCGCGACGCTGTGCGAGGCGTTCGGCCGAGAGTTGGCGCGGTACTTCGAGCCGCAACCCTGACCCTGACTCTGAACCGCGGCCGCGAGAAGAGCGGGTGCGTCTTTTCGAACGGGAGACCGGTACTCAGTCTCCGAGGTCGATATCCAGTCCGTGCTCCTCGAGAACCTCGTCGAGGGCGGACGCGGCCTGCTCCCCGAACTCCGAGTCGGGTTCGATCGGCTCGCGGCCGTCGAAGGTCTCGTGGACGATGGCGACGCTGTCCGCGAGGACGTCCAGTCCGTAGCCGCCCTCGAGGATGAACGCGAAGGCGGCGTCGGTCTCGTCGGCCAGCGACCGGAATCGGTCGGTCATCAGGGCGTAGGCTTCCGTCGAGAGCCGAACGCGCGAGATCGGATCGTGACGGTGGGCGTCGAAGCCCGCGCTGATCAGGAGCAGGTCGGGATCGTAGTCGGTCAGCGCGTGGCCGATCGGCCCCTCGACCGCCGCGAGATACTCGCGGTCGTCGGTGCCGGCGGGCATCGGGATGTTCATGGTCGTTCCCTCGCCCGCTCCCTCGCCGGTCTCGTCGACGGCGCCGGTGCCCGGATACAGACCCTGTTCGTGCAGCGAAACGAAGAAGACGTCGTCGCGGTCGTAGAAGATGTCCTGAGTCCCGTTGCCGTGGTGGACGTCCCAGTCGACGATCGCGACCCGATCGACGTCGTACTCCTCGGAATCGAGGGCGTGCTGGGCGGCGACCGCGACGTTGTTGACGAAGCAAAATCCCATCGCGTCGTCGTAGACGGCGTGGTGGCCCGGCGGCCGGCCGATCGAGAACGGCGTCCGACGACCGGTCGCCCCCTCGAGGGCGGCTTCGACGGCCCAGCAGGCGAGCCCGGCGCTCTGACAGACCGCGTTCCAGGTCTCCTCGACCGCGCTCGTGTCGGGGTCCCAGTTGCCGCCGCCGTCGGCGCAGAACTCCCGGACGGACTCGAGGTATTCCCGTTCGTGGACGGCCGCCAGCCGGTCGAGATCGCAGGCGTCCGCCTCGACGTATTCGACGCCGTGTTTCTTCTTCAGTCGCTCCCGTATCGCGCGGAGCCGGTCCGGCGACTCCGGGTGGCGCGAACCGGGATCGTGTGCGAGACAAGTCTCGCTGTAGCCAAACTGCATCTCACTCGAACAGCGAGAAGTACGTCTCGATGTCGTCGTTGGTGATCGTCCGGCGGTCGGCGTGGCGCGCGAGGATCGCGGCCGCCCGAGCGACGTTGTCCGCGTAGTCCTCGAGAATGTCGGCCAGCGCCACCCGAGCGTCCATCGAGACGCGATATCGGTCGTCGATTTCGAGTCTGGCGATGCGGTCGACGGGCGCGACCGGAAGCTCGAGGTCATCCTTGTCGACGACCTGCTCGACGCCGAAATCCTGGGCCATCAGCGTCTTGCGCCCGTCGCGGGTCGCTTGCTCGGCGGCGTCGATCGCGAGCTCGCTTCCGTGTTCTTGAATCCGCGTTGCGAGTTCCTTCGACGCGTCGGCACTCACCCGAAGATCGCCCGCGTTCCGCCGGATGATCGTGTCCACCGGGGCGAACGGGAGTTCGACGTTCATACCATGCTAGGCGGAGCAAAGTCCCTTAACGCTTTTCCTAGACGTCGGATGAGGTTGCTCGCGGCGTCAGAACACGTCGTTTGCCTCGAGGCGACCGTCCCGGACGATCCCGCGAGCGGTCACCTCTTCGCCGAGGCCGACGTCGGCGTCGGTCGCGACGCTCATCGTCGACTCGCCGTCGTCCAGCACGACCGGGTCGCCGGCCTGCACGACGACGCCGGTGAACTCGAGTTCCTCGCCGTCGGTCGGCTCGTCCGATTCGGCGCCGGCATCGGCGCCGCCGGCGTCGTCGGACTCGTCGCTCGAGGCGGCGCTCGTCTCGGTTTCCGCCCCGGCTGACTCGTCGTCGCCGGCGAACGCCGAGAGGCCGGCGTTCTCGTTACTCGGGTCGTCCGCGGCGCTCTCGCCGCCGGCGGTACCGGAGTCGGACTCGAGGACCGTGATCGTCGACTGCCAGCCCGCGGAGGCCTCGAGGTCGTCCTGCCAGCCGTCCTGGATCTCGACGTCGCCGAGGGCGACCTCGTCACCGGGTCCGACGTCGATATCGGCCTTGTCGCCCCACAGCGCGACGCGGATGTCGCCGGTCGCGTCCTGGACGCGAATGTTCCGGACCTGCCCCTCGGAGCCGTCGTCGCGGTCGAAGGTCCGCTTCGGATCGGCCGAGCGGACGACGCCCGCGATGTCGACCGTCTGCTCGATCTCGAGCTCCTCGATCGGCGTGCTCTCGGGGACGTACTCGACCGCCTCGTCGACTTCCTCGACGGCGCCGCGGTTGCCGACGTGGAGTTCGAGGTTGCCGTCGCGTTCCTTGACGTAGCCGTCGATCACCTCGACGGTCTCGCCGGGGTCGAACTCGGTGGCGAGGTCGGCCTGCTCGTCCCACAGCGTGACGCGGATGCGGCCGGTCTCGTCGCCGAGGACGAGATTCGATACCTTCCCCTCGGAGCCGTCGTCGCGGTCGAAGGTTCGGACGCTGTCGGTGTCTAAGACCAGCCCGACGAGGTTGACGTTCGAGAGGCCGAGCGAAAGCGCCTCGACGGTGTGGGTGTCCGAGACCTGGACGTCGATCTCCGTGTCCGGATCCGGTTCGACGTCGTCGACGCTGACCTCGACGCCGGAAAAGCCCTCCTTGGGGCGCCCCTTGATTCGCAGTACCTGGCCCTCCTCGAGTTCCTCGGTGGCGGCCTCGGCGTGCTCGTCCCAGAAGGCGGCCCGAACGGAGCCGGTCTCGTCGGCGACCTCGACGTTGACGACGCGGCCGTCCTCGTCCTCGCCGTCGCGTTCGAACGTCCGCACGTCGCCGATCGAGAGCACTTTGGCGACGAACTTCGCCTCCTCCATGCCGGGTTCGATGTCGGCGACGCCGCCGACCTCGCTCTCGCCGATCTCGTGAGCGACGAGCATCGCCGCCGTCTCCTCGTCCGCGAGTCCGCCCATCTGATCGACTTTCGCCTCGACGGCCTCGCGAAACTCCTCGAGAGAAACGTCGGCCTCGAGGTCTTCGTACACGCCCTCGATGTCGCTCATTCTATGTTCGTGCATGGGTAGGCCGCGCATAAGCGTTGTTCATTCGGCGTCCCGGTACGGGTCGACGGCCGACGAGTACGGCGGTACTACCGATTCGAGCGAGCGGTTTCGGTCGTTCCAGCACGGTGGACTCGGACCGCGTGTCGACGGGACTCGAGCGGCGGGTCATGGCTCCCGTTGGGCGCGTAATCGAATATAAACGTCAGTGTTGGCGACCGAGCGCTGTCCGCCCTCGAGAGACGGCCGTTTACAAGCAGGTCGTGCGTGAAATTGTCGTGCGGGAGCCGGTAGCTTTCGAAAGTGCTTTAATGGTAACCCGGTTACGTAGAGATGAGTCCTGATAGGGTAGTGGACTATCCTCTTGGCTTGCGGAGCCAGGGACCGGAGTTCAAATCTCCGTCAGGACGCTTTTCCAAACACAACGACGACGAGCGGAGCGAGTCGTCCGTGTTTGGAAAACGGACCCGGAGATTTGAGCAGGGAAGTCGCAGCGGCCGAACGTAGTGAGGCCGACCGTCTTCCCGTGTTCAAATCTCCGTCAGGACGCTCACTCCTTACGAGTGTTTCACGTTGTTCAGCACTCGCTGCGTCGTTCGGTCCTGACGTGCCTCACGCTCGTTACACTCGCGTGAGACTCCGTCAAGACGCTTTTCTAAGTGCGCACATGGGATCCAAATTCGAGACGAATCGCCGAAGACTCACAGCGAGAGCGGCTCCGATTGTTCGCGGTGGCGCTCGTACGTTTCCTCTGCCCACGCTCTGATTTCGGCCGCGTCGGTCTCGACTAGCGCGCGCGGGATCCCGTCATCGTCCTCGACGCCGATCTGGACGACATCGTCGAAGAGGCCGAGGTAGTAGGTGAGTTCGCGGTCCGCCACGCGCATCGTACACGCCTCGTGAGCCCGAATCTCGGCGACCAGTTCCCGGTACTCGGGTTCGGACCGCAGCGTCGACTCGAGGGTCGCGCTGTGGACGACCTCCAGGGGCTGGTCGTGCTCGACGACGCGCTCGCGGGCGACCGTCAGCGCCGGCAGTCCGATCGCCGGGAGCAGACACCGAAATCGGTCGGCGCGCTCCATCGCCTCGATGTGGCGGTTGACGGGCGCGTACGGGTCTGTCGAGTCCGAGACGACGACCGTCGCGTCGGCGAGCGCGCACACGTCGAACTCGAGTTCGTCGTCGGGAAACCACCGACAGAACGGGCGGATGCGCTCGACGAACGCCATCGTCTCGGTCGTCGACGCGAGTTCCTCGGCCACGACTTCCCCCAGCGGTCGGATCTCGTACTCGCGAATGCGACAGCGGATCAGTTCCCGCTCCTCGAGCGCGTCGAGGTTCCGCTGAACCGTTACCCGCGAGGCGTCGGCCTCCTCGCGCAGTTCGGCCTTGGTCAGGCGGTCGGTCTCGCGGAGTCGCTGCAGGATGGCGACCCGAACCGGCGACTGAGTCAGGAAG
Organism: Haloterrigena gelatinilytica; assembly: GCF_013342145.1. NCBI lineage: Archaea > Methanobacteriati > Methanobacteriota > Halobacteria > Halobacteriales > Natrialbaceae > Haloterrigena > Haloterrigena gelatinilytica. The sequence continues at coordinate 3,061,615 of NZ_JABUQZ010000001.1, forward strand.
TTCACGACGTCGACGGATTCGGCGTCCGTCTCCCCGAGTGTGCTGTTCATCCCTCGCTCGTCCCACTCGCGACCGATTGAATCTAGGTGTCCGGTTCTCGAGGGAACTAATTAGAACGAAGACCGTTCCGCAGTTGCAACCGATAAACGAGGCGTGTGTGGTGCGAAATCGGACACTCTACCGCGTCTCGCATCGGTCATGGAACCGAGCAGTTCGAACGCCGGACGGTCCAGCCGGTGACGACGGACGAGGGACCGGATCCGCCGGCACGGTCGACTCGGCTCGAACCTCGTGGCTGCGACCACCGTTCAAAGGGTGAAATAGTTCAGGGCCCGTCGAACCGACGCCGAATGAGATTATGGCAAATGATAACAAACATCATACTGGGCCATGGACCGAAGAAAACTCCTGAAAGGCGCGGGCGCCCTCGGAGCGGCGCTCACCGGCCTCGGTGGCGCGTCAACCGCGGCGGGTGGACACAGGTACCCGTCGGTACGGATCATCAACACGAACGAACCGCTTCGAGGGGGAGAGTGGTTCCGCCTCACGGCACGGATCACGAATCACGGATCCGCGCGACTGCGCGGGAACGCACGGCTGATCGTCGGTAACGATCCGGATCAGGTCGATAGTCGGTACGTGTCCCTCGCGTCGAACCAGAGCACCACTGTGACGCTCGGCTACAGGACCTACCCGGTTCAGACGAGGGACGTGTTCCCGGTCCGGGTCAGGTGCGAGAACGGATCCGATTCTCGGATCGTCAGCGTCGCTCCGGCGCCGTGACTCGGCCGCATCGACCCCGACGACCGCCCCGATTCGGTTTCTTTCGCACGGCCGGACCGCGAGGACGGCACCGATCTACCACTTCGGACACCGGAGTGTGCCTGCACGTCTGGTACGGGGATCCGGTCCCGACGTGCGACCGACCTGCGCGATGGTCGTGGGATTCATGGATCGAAATCACGCGGACGAAACCGATGCGGCGGAAACGGACGGAACCGAATCGACGACTACGAGCCGGCGTCGACTACTGCAGACGACGGCCGCGACGGCGGTCGGCGGCGCCGGACTCGCCGGCGCGTCGGGGTCGGCCTCGGCATCGGGCTTTACCGGCTGCGACGACTGGCTGGATGCCCCCGCGGAGTACCCGGAGATCGACCTCACCAGCAGCAATCCGACGGCGACGAACGTCGACGACTTCGGGGACGACCCGGTCGTCGTCTTCGTCCACGGCTGGCTCGGCCGCGAGACCAGCACCGATCAGGCCTACACCCTCGAGCGAGCCTTCGAGGAGGCCGAGTACGACGGCCGCGTCGTCGCGGCGTCGTGGGCCTCGGATACCCTCAACTACTGGAAAGCCGAGGGGACGACCGAGACGGCCGGGCGGCGCCTGGCATCGTGGCTGGCGACCGACCGCATCGACCTCGAGGAGACGACGGTTCGACTGGTCGGGCACTCGCTGGGCGGCCGGCTCTGTCTCGAGGCGCTGGCGGTACTGGGCGACGACGCGACCGTCGACAGCGTCGCGCTGGTCGGGGCGGCCGCCGACGACGACTCGGTCTGTACGGACGGCGAATTCGCCTACGGCATCGAAACCGGCGCCGACGCGGTCTTCAACTATCACTCCGAGAACGACGACAGCGTCTGTTACGGCTACGAGATTCAGTCGCTCTCGAGCGGACTGGGCTGTGGCGGCGCCGACTGCAGCGGCGGCTGGATCACCGACGACAGCGGGACGACGCCGGACGACTACACCGACGTGGACGTGACCGCCACCGTCGCCGATCACTGTGCGTATATCAAGCCGGAGGTCGGCTGCGTGCCGCAGATGGTCGAGGACTTCGAGTCTCAGTGACGTCCACGCGACAGCCGCTGTTTACGCGCCATCCGCTGTTTCTCCGATAGACGCGAGTAGTTCGTTCGGGACACTGCGTCCCGAAGGGGGCTCGAAAGAGATCCGGACGAAATCGAGTGTTCCGCTCTCGGACGGAGACGCCGAATAGATTCGTTCCCCGGATTGCGAAGAACCCGACTCGCGCGGCCGCGGCGCTATTCTACGACCTCGGCTCGAGGATTGTCCACGTTCGATCGTCCGTTGCTCGAACCGCGTCCCCGAACGGCCCGGAGAGGCGTATAAAACGGCGAACGAGGTATCGTTTCAATTTTGCAACGATATGGTAGAGAGTTAATTATTGCTGTGTGGCTGTCAATAACAGAATACGAAATTATCATCTGCCCAATTGCGTCATGGCTGACAATCACGGAAACCAGGACGGACTGAAGCGAAGAGGCTATCTCAAAGGAATTGCAGCGACCGGACTCGGTGCCGGCGCCCTCGTAACGGGTACCGGCCGTTCACACGCGGACGCGGACGGCGCCCGCGACATCGACGGCGACAGCGTGTATCTGGTCTTCGGAGCCGACTCGTCCGAAGCCGATCTCGACTCGTGGGTCGAAGCGCACGGGGACGAGATCGCCGCGGGGTCCCAGAGCTCGACCGCGCAGGTCATCCAGTATCAGGACGTCTCCCAGCTCAACGTCTCCCAGCAGGGCAACGCCGTCAGCATCGCGATCGACGGCGGCGAGGCGACGGCGGCGCAGCAGGCCGACCAGAACAACGCCAACACCCAGGCCGGGAACGCCGAATCGGTCACCGTCGAGGAGGAGACGACCGACTGGACGTTCACCGGCGTCGGACAGGCGTACGTCGTCTTCGCCGAGGAGACCGAGTGTCGGGAGTTCACCGGCTTGGTCGTCGGCGAGGACGCCTATCAGAGCGAGCAGTCGGCCGAGGCGGCGATCGATCAGAGCCAGGAGGTCGACCAGTACAACTACAACAGTCAGAACACCGCGGTCGCGATCGCAGCGAACGGGAGCCGATCGCGGGCGTACCAGCGCAGTTCGCAGACGAACGAGAACTACCAGCACGCCGACGCCGTCGCGGCGAACATCGGCGACGGCGACCGTCAAGAGGCCGACGCGTCGGTCGAGCAATCCCAGGCGGTCTCGCAGCTGAACGTCAGCGAACAGGGCGTCGCCATCGCGATCGCCGTCGGTAGCGGGAGCGTCGCGGAGGCGTTCCAGGTGAGTTCGCAGGGTAACCTGAACGAACAGGTCGCCGACGCCGCCGCGATCGACTTCGATTCGAAATCGCTCGACGAAGTCACCGCCAGCGCCGACATGGTCGGCTCGGTTTCGGACGAGAAGCTGACCCGCTCGAAAGCCGGAGCGGAGCAGTCGAACGCACAGGCGGCGTCGGCCGACGTCACGCAGGTACAGAGCGTCGGGCAGGAGAACATCAACCTGCAGAACGCGGCCGTCGCCGTCGGGATCGACGACAGTCAGGCGACGGCCCGACAGGAGAGTTACCAGGGGAACTTCAACGCGCAGGTCGCGTCGGCGGAGGCGCTGAACGTCGATAAGTCCCACCGCAGCACGAATGCGGTGGTGACCGGGACGGACAGGAGCGGCGACGGGTCGTGGGCGGTCGCCTACGACACCGGGAACGGCGAGAGTTCCCAGCAAGTCGCCGAGGTCGACATCGACCAGTTACAGCTCGTCGAACAGCTGAACGTCAACGAGCAGTTCGGCGCGGTCGCGTACGCCACGGACTGCGGCGACGCGGTGGCGGAGCAGCTGAACTACCAGGTGAACGAGAACGTGCAACTGACCGAAGCGCGCGCGAGTAACGAAGGCACCGGCGACGGCAAGAACGGAAAGAAGAAGAAAAAGAAGAAAAAGAAGAACGGAGGCGAGAAGCAGCGCTGTTAACGGAACGAATCCGGCACCGATTCGTCGACCGAGCATTTCAGCACCCGACGGCGGCGACCGTGCGAAGACGAAACTCCGTTCTTTCTACGAACCTGCGTCGAAAACCCGTTCTCCGGTCTATTTGGCTACTCGACGTGCGTGCCGCGTCGGAACGTGACCGAAAACGGCGCTGGTGTCGCGTCGCCACTCAAGGACGTGAAAACGGGTGAGAGGAGTAAGCCCCCTTCTGTTCGATCCGGCATTCGGCTGAGCGTCCGCGCCGTCCGCGGAAATCGCGGGGCGTTCGGGCTACCACGGCGCGGACTTGCACCGGTGAGGGTTCGCCGTTCCATCGGTCCTCGGCCGTCTCTGTGCGGTCGGTCACGACGGGCGTGACTTGCGGTTTCGAACCGCGTGCTGTCGACCGCACGGCTCGGCGGCGAACGCCGCCTCGCGTACCGTGGTCGCTTCGCGACCACGCTTCCCTCAGCGGGTCAACTCCCCTTCCTCTCGGTCGGGTTCGCACGCATCATCGGTCGGGCCGAGACGTGTCGTTTCTGTTCCAGAGCCAGCGGTCTCCCGCTCCGGACTTGCGTCCGGTCACCTGCCCGAACAGGTGGGGGGACTTTCCTCGCGAGCGTGGCGCATCTCGAAGAGATGGGCCACGTTAGGTGCGTTGGGCAACCCGGAGGGGTGGCCAACGATAGGTGGCCGCGCCGTTGCCGGCGGGGCCATCGCGGCGGCCGGACTCTCTCTCCCACTCGAGGTAGGCCCGTCGGCCGAATAAGTCCCCCGGTCGACGTACAAAAAGTGCACCGTAACGAATGGAAGCGTTTTAGGACGACTATTCCCATGTTCATCTGTATGTCCCAGCGACAGGGCGTCGACCTCTCCTACGAAGACGGTGCACGCGCGGTCGAACTCGCGCGCGAAGCCGTCGAATCTTTCGTACAACACGGGCAACGAGAACAACCGGGCAGCATGCGCGAGGCCTTCTACGAGCGAACCGGCGCGTTCGTTCGTCTCGAGTCGACGCGCGGCCGGGGGAGCCTGCGCGGCTGCGCCGGCGGCTACCGATCCGGGGAACAGCTCGGCCACGTGATCGTCGATTCGGCGATCGAAGCGGCCAGCGAGGATTCCTGTGGCTCCGAAGTGACTCCCTCCGAACTGCCGAATCTCACCGTCTCGGTTTGCGCCGTCAGGAACGTCGTGCTGACGGACGATCCGCTGGCGGATCTCGAACTGGGGACCCACGGCGTCGCCATCGACGGCGGCGGCGAGGGCGGCTGGCTCTACCCGACGGTTCCGGTCCAGAACAACTGGAGCGCCCGGGAGTACCTCGATCGGACCTGTCGAAAGGCGGGGCTGCCGCCGACGGCCTGGCAGAACGACGACGTCGTCGTCACGCTGTTCGAGGGCCAGGTCTTCCGCGAGCGGGAGGCCGACGGGAGCATCGAGGAACTGTAGGCTCGATCACAGGGGAGTCGGACGCGAACGGGGAAGCGATACGCGTCGCCGATCGACGCACGAATTTTCGGGGATTGCGCACTCGAGTGGAGACGCCGGAGCGCCCGCGGATCACGCGGCGGCCGGTCAGCGGTCGAACGTGCGGTAGATGGCGGCCAGGCCGACGGCGTGAGAGAGGGTGATCGCGAGCAGGCTCTGGGCGTCGGTGAGTCCGAGCAGCGGGTCGACGAGATAGCGGATCGCGTAGGGAACGACGGCGATACAGACGACGCCGAACGCGAGCGCGCGCATCGTCCGACTGTCGTTGCGCCGGTAGCCGCGGTACGCGAGGTGGGCGACGAACAGCCCGACGACTGCCGTGAGGGCGGACGCGACCGCGGTGATGGATTCGAGTGCCATTGTCAGGTGGTGTAGACGGCGTAGAGGATGGCGAGCAGGCCGCACAGTTCCGACAGCGTCGTCACCAGCAACTGCGCCGAGAGCGGAATCGCCGCGACGTTGCCCGCGAGCAGGCGGAGGAACATCGGCCCCGGTGCGAGCAGGAACATGCCGACGGCGAGCCACAGGATCGGCCGCGCCTTCGTCCGGCGGTAGCCCTCGACGAACCGGTAGGTGACGAGCACGGCGAGGACGGTCGCCACGAGGAAAGTGACGATGGCGGCGAGCACGACGGGCGTCGATCCGCCGACGCTGTCGACCGAGACCTGTCCCGGCTGCGACGTCGACGACGATTCGAGCGCGAGGGAAGTGCCTACCGGCGACGAAGGCCTCCCGGGTGCGAACCCCTCGGACGCGACAGCCGCGGTCGCTCCGCGGAGCGTCTCGAGCCCGTCGATCGTCCCGCTGGAAGTTCCGATCATCCCGAAAACTCCTCGTAGAGCCGCGTGAAGGTGTCCGCGGCGTCTTCTTCGGTGTACTCGACCGCGACGTCGAACCCGTCCTCGGTGACGTCGATCCCGACGTGCTCGAGGCTGGCGACGTAGACCTTGTAGTGGTGGCCGTTCGGGTCGAGCCGTTGCTGATCTCGCAGGAGCCCCCGCTCTTGCAGGCGGTCAATGCGTCGGTAGACGGTCGAGGGATCGGCGTCGCAGGCGTCGCTCAGGCTGTCGGCCGACTGGGGCTCGCGGTACGTTTCGACGATGATCGTCCGCGCGTACTCGTCCTCGAGGAGAGTGAGCAACTCCTCGGTGTCGGGATCGACGCCGGTCGTCATCGGCGGTCCCTCCCTCGAGTCCCGCGAGCGAGCCGTCGCGACCGCGACTCGCCTCCGACCGACCGGAGCGGACGGCCGGCCGGCTCGAGCGCGGGCTCGCTGCGGAGTTTCGGTCGCCGAAACGACACGTCTGTCTCGAACCCCGTTCGACAGGGAAATAATCGTTCGGATCCGCAACGGGTTCGCGCGGCTCTCGAGGCGGGCGAGCGACGCCTGCGGAACGCGGCGGCGGAGCGCGCCGACGGCCCCATTCGCGTCGTCGTCTCGTCACCCGCCAAGATTTATGTTAAACGGACGAAAAGAACTGGACGTGAGTCATCGATCCGGTCGCTTCCCTCCCGGGACCGCCCGGCGGGCGGTACGGACGGCGATAACGAGCCCGTTTCGTCCGCAGACTTATCTGAACCTGCTGTATCTGCTGCTGGCGTTCCCGCTCGGACTCCTCTACTTCGTCTTCCTGGTCACGGGGGTTTCCCTCGGCGTCGGCCTGCTGGTGATCCTCGTCGGCGCGCCGATCCTGCTGGTGGTGTTCCTCGCCAGCCACGTCTTCGCGGCCTTCGAGCGCGCGAGCGCTCGCTACCTGCTGGCGGTCGAGATCGACTCCCCGGGGTATCCGTTCCTCGACGACGAGGGCGCGACGGACGGCTTTCGCTCGCTCCTGTTGGGTCGCGAGACGTACAAGGCGATGGGCTTTCTGCTCGCGAAGTTCGCCATCGGAACCGCGGCGTTTTCCATGCTGGTCATGCTGTTTACGACCGCGATAACGCTCTTCTTGACGCCGCTGTACTACCAGAATCCGAACGTCCACATCGGCTTCGTCACCAACGGCGATCCAGTTCAGCTCACGCCGTCGCTGCAACTGCCGTGGCACGACCTCCTGATCGGGGCCGAGTTCGCCGTCACGATCACCGAGTGGGAGGTGACGACCCTCCCCGAAGCGCTCGCGACCTCGGCCGTCGGACTCGTCGCGTTGCTGCTCTCGCTGGCGATCTGCAACGGCTTCGCCTGGCTCGTCGGCCAGTTCAGCCGCGTCCTGCTCGGCCCGTCCAGCCGCGCGGCCCTCGAGGACCTGCAGGATGGACTGGCCCGCTGAAGCGGTCCGACCGCTCTTCCCATATAAGCGTTCGGCACGACTGAGGGGCCGACAACTGTGAATCGCCTTATAGGATCGGTCCGGTCGACGCTCGAAACGCAATGAGCGATCCGCACTCCCGCGCCGGTCGCGCCGCGACCGGAACGACCGGCAGTCCGGTACCGACGACGTCTCGAACCGCTCCCGAACGTTCGCTCGCCGAACGCGCGCGTCCCGAGTCCGCAGACGGTCGGCCGCCCGCCCCCGCGCGGTCGGAGGTGGAGGGGTAACCATGGCGGCCATCGAGACGAAGAACCTGACGAAGCGCTACGGCGACGACGCGGCCCTCGAGGGACTCGAGTTGACCGTCGGCGAGGGCGAGGTGTTCGGCTTCCTCGGCCCCAACGGCGCCGGGAAGACGACGACGATCGATCTCCTGCTCGATTTCATCCGACCGACCGACGGCTCGGCGACGGTGCTCGGCCGCGATACGCAGGACGAAACCGACGCCGTCCGCGATCGGGTCGGCATCCTTCCCGACGGGTTCGACCTCTGGGAACGCTCCTCGGGGTATCGCCACCTCGAGTTCGCCCTCGCGTCCAAGGGCGGCAGCGAGTCGCCCGAGGCGCTGCTCGACCGCGTCGGCCTCGACCGCGCGGACGCCGAGCGCCCGGTCGGCGACTACTCGAAGGGGATGGCCCAGCGGCTGGCGATGGCGATGGCGCTGGTCGGCGATCCCGACCTGCTGATCTTGGACGAACCCTCGAGCGGCCTCGATCCCCACGGCATCCGAACGTTCCAGGAGATCATCCGCGAGGAGGCCGCCGACGGGACGACCGTCTTCTTCTCGAGTCACATCCTCGGTCAGGTGTCGGCCGTCTGCGACCGGGTCGGCATCTTAGACGACGGCGACCTCGTCACCGTCGACACCATCGCCGGCCTGCGCGAGCGCTCCGGCGTCGGCTCGAGTCTCGTCGTCGACGTCGCGGAGGAGCCGGTCGTCGACCTCGGCGAGATCGACGGCGTCACCGACGTGACGGTCCGTCAGGACGGACGGCTCCGGATCACCTACGCCGACCCGGCAGCGAAGGCGCTGGCGATCCACCGCCTCGTCGACTCCGGGGCGACGATCGTCGACTTCGACGTCGAGGAGCCGACGCTCGAGGACCTCTTCACCGCGTTTACCGGGACCGACGCGGACTCGGTCCGGGCGGGAGAGTCGTCCGACGAATCGGGACGGGCCCGTCACCGGGCAACCGACGGCGGCGCGCGCGTCGGCTCGAGCGGGCCGGAGCGTGCTCGCGCCGACGCGGAAACGGAGGTGAGTCGATGAGTTCGACGCTGATCGCTCGCAAGGACTTCGAGGACGCCGTCCGCTCTAAGCTGGTCTGGGCGGTGATGGGCGTCTTCCTCTTCCTCATGGCGCTGGTCGCGGTCAGCGCGTCGACCCAGGACCTCTCGGAGGTCGAGCCGACCCAGCTGATCGTCACCGTCACCAACATCGGCGGGCTGTTGTTCATCCCGATCGTCTCGCTGATCGTCGGCTACATGGCGATCGTCGGCGAACGCCAGTCGGGCAGTCTGCGGGTGCTGTTCGGCCTCTCGCACAGCCGGTGGGACGTCTTCGTCGGCAAGTTCGTCAGCCGGCTCGGCGTCGTCTTCGTCGCGACGCTCCTGACGGTCGCGTTAACCGTCGGTATGGCGGTGGCGATGTTCGATTCCGTCCCGCTGGGGACCTACCTCGGCTACTCGGCGCTGACGATCCTGCTCGGACTGGCGTTTGCCGCCATCGCCGTCGGCGTCTCGGCGGTGTCCACGTCGCGGATGCAGGCGATGGGCGGTGCGATCGGGAGCTACGTCGTGTTCTCCCTGATCTGGCATCCGCTCGTCGCCGGCGTTCACTACCTCCTCGAGGGGAGCATGCCGGAGCTCGAGGCCCCCGAGTGGTACTTCCTCCTGCTCCGGCTGAACCCCCTCGACGCCTACCGGCAGGTCTCGAGCGAACTCGCCGGCGAGTTCATCTGGGGGATCATCGGGATGGAGAGCATCGTCGAAGATATCCCGGACGCGGCGTTCGAGAATCCGGACACCCTCCTCCTCTCGAACCGCGTGAGCGGCGACCTCCCGTTCTACCTGAGCGACTGGTTCGCCGCCGTCGTCCTGCTGGCCTGGATCGTCGTCCCGCTGGCGATCGGCTACTGGCGGTTCGACGGCGCCGACCTGAACTGAGAGCGGATCGGTCCCCCGCCGTCGCGTCGCTTCGGCCCTCCGCGGGAGGCGCGTCGACCGTCCGCCTCCCCGAATCGTTTCCACCCGGTCGCGGGATCGAGCGTCGACTCACTGCGATCGGGCGCTCGTGTCGCTTGTTAGAACACTCCTACGTGCAAACATTATATACGAGCGGTGTTCATTTCGAAACGAGAAACAGTGAGTGAAGGCCCTCCCCGGTTGTCGCTCGGCCTCCGAATGATCGCGACGACGCTCGTCCTCCCGGCCCTGACGCTCGGCTTTCTCGCCGCTATCTGGCGGCTCGTCGCGGCCATCGTGTCGCTTTTCGCACTCCCGTCGATCGTCGCGGGCGCGGTCGCGCTCGGCCTGCTCGCGATCTTCGTCGGCGTCCAACTCGGGCGGGTCAGCACCGTCGCGGCCCACGCCGACGCGAGGCCCGTCCCACCGGACGCGTACCCGGCGCTGGGCGGGGCCGTGACCAGAGCCGCGGCGCAACTCGACGTCCCGGTCCCGACGATCGCGGTCTCCGATCGGTCGGCGCCCGAGGCCCTCGTCGTCGGCTTCCGCCCCGAGAACGTCCACCTCGTCCTCTCGCGAGGGACGATCGACGCGCTCGAGGACGACGAACTCGAGGCGGTCGTCGCCCACGAACTGGCCCACGTCGCGAACCGCGACGCGATGGTGATGACCGCCGCCGCGACGCCGGTCGTCCTCGCACGAGCGCTCAAATCGAAGGCTTCCCGACTGGCCTTCGCCCGTCCCGACGAGACCGAGTCGCCGACCGCGTTCCTGCGGCGCTCGCCAGGGAAGTTCGTCGGCTACACGCTCATGGGAATCGCGGCCGTGCCGCAGCGACTCCTCTGGTTCCTGTTCGGCGGACTCTCGCTCGTCACGCTCGCGCTCGCGACGCCCGCCGTCGCCGTCCTCTCGCGGGGTCGGGAACTGGCCGCGGACCGCACCGCCGCGACGGCGACCGGTTCGCCGGCGGCGCTGGCCAGCGCGTTGCGGACCCTCGAGGACGGGATCGCCGAGACGCCCGCCGAAGACCTCCGGGAGGCCTCGAGCGTCTCGTCGCTGTCGATCCTCCCGCTGGATCGACCGGGAGACGACGCGACGGCGGCGGGAACCGCCGGTTCCACAGTGAGCGGCAAGCGCGGCGGCCGCCTCGAGCGGTTGCTCTTCGCGACGCATCCCTCGACCGAGCGCCGGCTCGAGATTCTCGCCGACCTCGAGGCGACGGAGGCGGCGACGTAACCGCCGGCCCTACTCGCTCGAGTCGAAGCCGACCGCGTCGGCGTCGGCCAGACACCGTTCGCTGGCCGACTCGAGGTCGAACTCGCGGACGATCTCGCCGTCCCGGACGAGCGGCTCGAGCAGCGCGTCGCCCCCGTCGGGCCCCTCGCGGTCGGCCAGCGCGACGTGGTGGCCGCCGTCGGGCGTTCGGTACACCTCCTTCACGCCGGAGAGCTTCCCCCGCTTGGAGATAGGGTCGCCTTCAATTTCGACGATGTCGAGACTGAAGTCGACCGAGTCGGCGCCGGTGATGTGGCTACCGACGCCGAAGCCGTCGGCGACGTCGCGGAGGGGGTGGATGGTCTCGGGGGTGAGCCCGCCGCTACAGAAGATGTCGACGTCCTCGCGGCCGCGCGCGTCGAGCTCCCAGCGGACCTCGCGGATGATGTGTCGGAAGTCGCCCCGTCGCGAACTCGTGGTATCGATGCGAACGCCGTCTAAGTCCTCGCCCAGCGTCTCGGCGGCCAGCAGGCTCTCGCTCTTCTCGTCCCAGAAGGTGTCGACCAGCGCGATCCGCGGCACGTCCTCGCCGACGGCCTCGTCGAAGGCCGTCCAGGCCTCGTCCTGGTTGCCCTCGCCGAAGCAGAACATCAGCGCGTGGGGCATCGTCCCGCCGGGTTCGCACTCCAAGATGTCGCCCGCGGCGACGTGGGAGAAGCCGTCCAGCCCCGCGAGCAGGGCCGCGCGTTCGACCGTCGACGTGATCGACGGGTGGACGTGGCGGGCGCCGAAGGAGAGCACCAGCGAGTCGGGCGCCGCCAGCCGCGCCTCGAGGGCGGCCGTCGCGAAGCCGCTCGGCTGCGAGAGGAATCCCAGGAGGGAGGTCTCGAGTTCGGCGAACTCGAGGTAGGGGCCCTCGACGCGCAGGACGGGCCCGCCGTCGAACAGCTGGCCGTCGGGCAGGGCGTCGACGTCGACGTTCCGGCCCTCGAACAGCGTGGCGACGTCTTCTACGCCGGTGAAGACGTCGAAGGAGCCGGTGGGGAACTGGTCGGCGGTCACCTCGGCCACGACGTGCGGGTTCTTCCCCGCGTGCTCGAGCGTGGCGCGGGTGCGCTCGAAGTAGGCGTCGGTGGCGCGCCCCTCGAGAACGGCCTCTGCCGGGACGGTACCGAACGGATTTGACATATCGGTGAGTTCCCGAGGGAAGTAAAAAAGCTACTCGTCTGCGGACGCCGTCGCCGTCGGTGCCGGTGTTGGTGTCGGTGCCGTCGCGGTTCCCGCACGCAACGGGGCGGGCGGCGCGGCCGTTGCGGTCGGTTCGCTCGGCGCGGCTGGTGCAGTCGCCGCGGTCTGTACGTCCGACGGGGGCGACGCAGTCGACGCGTTCACTCTCGGCGCGCGGACGCCCTCGAGGTCGTCGACCGTCGGCGCGCCGACGATCGTGACGGCGTCGTCCTCGACGGTCACGCGGTAGGCCCCTTCGAAGGAGTCGCCGTCGGGAATTCGGTAGGTATCCGCCCCGGCGTCGACCGACTCCGCGCCGCGGCTCTCGAGGAGGCTGCGGTACGCAGTGGCGAACTCGTCGGCGTCGGCCTCGCTCTCCCAGGCGAGGCGCCAGACGTGGCCGGTCCGCTCCCCGTCGGCGTCGCGGTACGCAGTGACGGTGTCGCCGGCCCAGCCGTCGGTCGCGGGATGGGAGTAGTTGTACGGCGAGCGCTCGGTCGCCCCCTCCGTGATCGAGCGCTCGATGACCCCGTTGGCCCACAGGGCCCCGAAGAGGGTCGCCTCGCCGACCGTCTCGGTCCGAACCTCGCCGTCGGCGGTGATCGGCTCCCATTCGTCGCTCGAGCGGTCCGGAACGTCGACGTCGACCGGTCGGTCGTCCGGGTAGCGGTCGGGGTGGATCACCTGGCTGGTGCTGGCGGGATAGTCGTCGTGGGCCTCGTCGACCGCGGTCCAGCCGCCGCGCTCGGAGAGGGCCTCGACGAACGACGGGCCCTCCGCGTACGGCGCGTAAATCGAGAGGAAGAGGCCGACGTTGAACGGCCGATCGGCGCTGACCTCGGACGGTGCCGGCGGCGTGACGGGGAGACACTGCCACTCGTCGCCGCAGCGCTCGGCGTAGCGGTGGGGCACGTAGTTGGCTTCCCCCTCGATCAGGCCGAGTTCGGCCCGCCGCTCGTCGATCGTCTCGCCGTCGCGCTCGAGGCCGAAGCGCTGATCCTGGAGGGCGTGAACCAGTTCGTGGACCAGCGTCTCGCGGTCGATGCGGATCTCGTCGGCGTCGTCGGCGATGACGACGATCCGATCGGTGACGTAGTAGCCTTGGACGCTGCTGCCGTAGAGGTCGTCCATCGCCGCGTTGACGTCCGTCTCGCCGTCGACGACGAACGCCCCGCGCCACAGTTCGTTCGTAAACGCCGACGCCGACTCCGATCCGCCCCGCTGGCTTCGGTACTCGGATCGCGAGATCACCTCGAGGTCCACGTCGCGTTCGAACTTCAGCCCGCGAACGACCTCGATCCGGGCCATCGAGCGGTACTTGACGGCCTCGAGTTGCGACTCGGTGAGCGTCTCCTCACCGTCGAACGCGAAGGTGTCGTCGTGGGCGTAGCCGCCGACGTGCCCCGGCTCGCGGCTCGTGTCGAACCGGTCGGGCGAACCGGGGACCGTACACCCCGAGAGGAGCAGCAGGCCGGCGAGCGCGAGCACCGCGAGGCGGCTCCGTTGCATCGAGGGCCGGTTTCGAGGGCAGAGACAAAGGTTCGTCGTTCAGGTGCGACCGCGGTCGGAACGGCCGTCGTCGGGTCCCTCGAGTCCGCCGTCGGGTCCGGACGGCGTCGAACGCGGGGACGCGGCGGTAACCGGCGCCGACCGCGGCGACGACTCCGACCCGCCGCCGCGTTCGGCTTCGAGCCGCCGTGCCCGCGCTCGCGCCGCCAGCAGTGCGATCGCGACGGCGGCGCCCGTTCCGGGGACGGCGAAGCCGGGCAGCGAATCGTCGTCCTCTCCGTTTCCACCTGCCCCCCCATCTCCGTCTTCCGCCTCGCCGGAGCCGTCGGCGTCGGTCGACCCGACCGTATCCTCGCCCGCCGGCGCGGCGCCCGCCGAGAGCCCGTCGAGCGCGGCGACGGACGGCGCGTGGACGATACGCACCGTCTCGCCGTCGCGCTCGAGGAAGTACGCGCCGGGGTACTCCTCGTCGTCGATCGCGTAGGTGTTCCGCCGATCCTCGACGGCGTCGGCGCCGTTGATCTCGAGCAGTTCGACGTAGGCGCCGGCGAACTCCGCGGCGTCGTCGGCCGACCGCCACTCGGTCTCCCAGACGTAGCCGGTTTCCTCGCTCGCGTTCCCGCCGGCGTAGGCGACCAGTTCGTCCCCGGCCCAGCCGTCCGTGTACGACTGGTTGTAGTCGAACGTCGTCGCGTCGTCGCCGAGCACGGCCTCGCGGGAGAGCACCGACGACCGCGTCGGCTCGAAGGCGCCGTCGGCGAACATCGCGACCATCGTCCCCTCGCCGACCGTCTCCCTCGCGACCTCGCCGCCGACCTCGAGGGGCCGCCACGACTCGTTCGAGCGATCGGCGACCGCGACGTCGACCGGGTCGCGGTCCTCGCGGTGGATCACCGTCGACGAACTCGCCGGCGGATCGGCGTAGCGATCGTCGACCGCGGACCAGCCGTCGCCGGACTCGCGCAAGTGGTCGACGTAGGCCGGGCCGTCGCTGTAGGGTTGATACAGCGACAGGTAGATCCCCCAATTGCTCGGGGTTTCGCCGCCGGAGTCGTCGTCGGGGAGACACTCCCAGTCCGTCCCGCAGCGCCGCTCGTATTCGGTCTCGACGCTGATCGCGTCGCCCTCGATGAGCCCGTTCTCCGCCGCTTCCCGATCGATCGTCGCGCGCTCGTAGTTCGACAGGTCGAACTGCTGGTCCTGGAGGGCGTGGGTCAGCTCGTGGCCGAGCACGATCTCGTCGAGCTCGAGCCGGTCGGGCGTGTTCGAGACGATGACGATGCGGTCGGTCGAGGGCTCGTAGTAGCCCTCGACGCTACCGCCGTAGATCGCCCGGAGCTCCGTCGTCGCGTCGGTCTCGGCGTCGACCATAAACAGCGCCTCGTAGGTGACGTTCCGAGCGCGCTGCTGGCTCTCGTTCGAGTCGACGAAGGCGCCGTCCCGGGACCGGAACTCCTCGCGGGAGATTACCTCCACCGGCACGTCGTTCTCGAAGGTCAGCCCGCGGATCTTCTCGACGCGGGCCATCGATCGGTAGACGACCGCCTCGAGTTCGTCGTCCTCGACGACGGCGTCGTCCCGCTCGTCGACCGGGAGCTCGTCGTCGTACCAGTAACCCTCGACGTAGCCGACGGTCCCCGCGGTGGTCGGATCGTCGGCTCGGTCGGCGCCGTCGGGCGACTCGTTCGCGAACAGCGGCGGGGCGGCGCCGGCCGCGACTGCGACTAGTGCGAGCGCCGCGACCACGGCGAGCGCGGCGGCGACTCGCGTCGGAGGGGTCCTCATTGCGAGCGGATGGTCTGCCGTACGGCGGCGAGCGCAAAAAGCCCGCTGATCGGAACGGTTCCGGCACTCGAGAGCCGTCCCCGCCGCCGCGAACTTTTTACGAAGGCATCCGTAGGTTTACATATGCACCTCGAGCCAGACAGCACGGCGGTCGTGGTCGTCGACATGCAAAACGGGTTCTGCCACCCCGACGGCTCGCTGTACGCGCCCGGCAGCGAGGCGGTGATCGAGCCGATCGCCGACCTCGTCGAGCGGGGCCGGGAGGCCGGCGCGCAGGTGATCTTCACGCGGGACGTCCACCCGCCCGAGCAGTTCGAGGACGCCCACTACTACGACGAGTTCGACCAGTGGGGCGAACACGTCCTCGAGGGCTCCTGGGAGGCCGAAATCGTCGACGAACTGCCCGTCGAGGAGGCAGACCACGTCGTCGAGAAACACACCTACGACGCCTTTCACGAGACCGAACTCGAGGGCTGGTTGAACGCCCGCGGGATCGACGACCTCGTCATCTGCGGCACGCTCGCGAACGTCTGCGTGCTCCACACCGGCGGTAGCGCCGGCGTGCGCGATTTCCGGCCGATCATGGTCGAAGACTGCATCGGCGCCATCGAGGACGAACACAAGGAGTACGCCGTCGACCACGCCGGCTGGCTGTTCGGCGAGGTCCGCGAGATGGACGACCTCGAGTTCGCGAGTCACTGAACCGACTTCCCGAGGGACTCGCCGACTCGAGGCAGGAGTCGAAGGAGAGCGTTTTCAACGTCCCGTCCCAACGGCGTAGTATGAGTGACGTTCAACTCGCTCGGGCCGACCGACTCGAGCGACCGGTCGCGACGCGAGCGGGTGAGGGCGCATGAACGCCCGCCGGCTCCGAACGATGTACGTGTTCGGGATCCTGCTGAACGCGGTCGCGCTGATCTACGCGGCCGTGGACGGGGCGATACTGTTCGCGGTGACGTTCGGGATCGTCATGGTCTACCTCGGCGTCCGGTACTGGATGGTCTCGACCGCCTGAAAGGGAATTTCGCTCGCAGAGCAACGCCGACTCGAGGGCCACCGAGTGGCGGGATTCGAAAAGGACGGTGGCTCGGTCTGCCGTCTGAAACTCGAGCGCTCCGCGCTCGAGTGGCCGACGTCTCTGACGGCGGTTCCACTCGCTCGTCGCTTGTGCTCACTCGCCGAGGCGCGCCCCACCGTCCGGGTGCCGCGGTCGATCGACGTCGGGATCACTCCGGTCGGAAGATGCGGAACGCGCCCTGTCCGGTCGCGACCTCCGTGGTTTCGCCGTCGGGAGTGGTGCTCTCGACGGTGATCTCGCTGACGCCGACGCTGCCGCCGACCCTGATCACGTCCGCCGTCGCCGACAGGTCGCCCGTCGCCGGCCGGAGGTAGTTGACGTTCAGGTTGATCGTCGCGATTCGGGCCCCGAACGGCTCGTCCAGTTTCGTTCGGAGCACGAGGCCGCCCGCCGTGTCGATCAGCGTCGCGGCGATGCCGCCGTGAATGTCGGCTCGCTCGCCGGGTTCGGTATCCGGCCGCGTGTTGCTCAGTTTCTCGTCGTAGGGTAGCGAGAGCGTCATCGTCCCGTCGCCGACGTCGTCGACGCGCGTCCCGATCCACGAGAGGAACTCCTGGTGTTCGTCGATGAAGTACTGGATCATCTCCTCGAGGTCGTCGAACCGCTCCATCACCGTCCGCATGTCGTCGGTCATGTACACTCCTGTCCCTCCGACGGCCTTTACCGCTGTGTTTCTCGCCGTCCCCGTTGTCGAGAGTTCACTCGATTCGCAAGCGCGGCGGCTACGGTGCGCAGGTCGCTACTCGAGAACGAGCGTAACTGCCGGTGAGACGAGTGACCGACGAGAGCCCCGAATACGACGTCGACTTCCGCGACCGGCCGGAGCAGTACGAGATCGGTCGCGGCGAGCAAGGCGTGTTCAAGGTCGAACCGTACAAGAGCGAACTGCTCCCGCTGTGGTCGTATCGGGACGCGGCTGCCGCCCGCGAGTCCGCGTCGTCGATTTACGAGCGGTACGAACGGTACCGCGAGAACGACGACTTCCCGGGGATGGATATGGCCCGGAAGTACCTCCAGATGGGCTACACGCGAGCGATGCGCTACGCGAAGTATCCGGGTGGACGAAAGTACGAGGGGAGCGGCGACGAACGCGAGCCACAGCGCTGGGCCGACCGCGAGAAACGCGCCGCCGCGCTCGTCTTCGAGCGGTACTGGGAGCGCGTCCGCGAAGACGACGCGTATCAACGGGCGAAAGACGCCCATCGCGAGCGACGGTGACGGTCGCCCTGAACGCTCAAAAATGTCTTTGAGTCTACCGAAGGTGTTTATCCCCGGCGAGCGGCTACTCGAGTATGACCGCTGACAGGCGACGCGTGCTGGCCCTGACCGGCGCCCTCCTCGCCGGCGCCGCGGGCTGTCTCGGCGATTCGACCGACGGGGAGGACCCCGCGAACGGCGACGAAAACGGCGACGAGGACGGCGCGCTCTTCGCGGACCGCGACGCCCCCGACTTTCCCCGACTGGATCTCACTACCGACCCCGACCTCGAGTCCGATCGCATCGCCGAACAGATCCGCGGGAACGTCGCCGTCTCCTTCGACGTCCTCGCACAGCTTCGCGAGGAGACGCCCGACGAGAACCTGTTTTTCTCGCCGTACAGCGTCTCGGTCGCGCTGGCGATGACCTACGCGGGCGCCCGCGGCGAGACCGCCGCGGAGATGGCCGACGCCCTGCGATACGACCTCGAGGGCGAGGCGCTCCACGCCGCCTTCGGCGCCCTCGAGGGCGAGTTCGAGCGGCGAAACGAAGACGGACGGGAGGTCGAGTCGCCGGCGTGGGCCGACGAGGACGGCGAGGGAGACGGGAGCGAGGGCGACGACCTCGGATTCCAGCTCTCGAGCGCCAACGCCGTCTGGCGCGACGAGGGACACGACTTCGACGACGCCTACGTCCAGTTACTCGAGGCCTACTACGAGGCCGGCGACCACCTCGCCGACTTCTCGGGGAGCCCCGAGGCGGCCCGGGAGGAGATCAACGCCTGGGTCGAGGAGCGAACGAACGACCGGATCGAGGATCTACTGCCGGCCGGGTCGATCGATCGGTCGACCCGACTGGTCCTCACGAACGCCGTCTACTTCCTGGCCGCCTGGGAGCACGACTTCGACCCCGCCGACACGGAACCCGGGGCGTTCACCAGCCTCGACGGCAGCGAGACCGAGGTCGAGATGATGCACCAGTCGCAGGAACTTCGCTACGCCGAAATCGACGGTCACCAGCTCGTGGAACTCCCCTACGCCAACGGCGACACGAGCATGATCGTCGTCCTCCCCGCCGAGGGCGAGTTCGAATCCGTCGAGGCGTCGTTCGGCGTCGACGAGTTGGCGATCATGCTCGAGGAGGCGTCCCGGCCGAAGGTCGACCTCGCGCTTCCGAAGTTCGGCATCGAGTCGAAGTTCAGCCTCGTCGAGACCATGCGGGAACTGGGGATGGAGCGGGCCTTCGACGGCGGCAGCGCTGACTTCAGCGGAATGGTCGAGAGCGCCGAATCGGATCTGTTCATCGACGACATCATCCACCAGAGCTTCGTCGAGGTCGACGAAGAGGGGACCGAAGCGGCGGCCGCGACCGCCGTCGTCGTGGAGGACACCGCCGTGGCGGACCGCGTCGAGATGACCGTCGATCGCCCGTTCCTCTTCTGCGTCCGCGACCGTCCGACCGAGACGCCGCTGTTCGTCGGCCGCGTCGTCGACGGCGAGCAGTTACAGGAATAATAGCCGCGTTGTCCTACTTTCCCCATCTTTGCGCAGTGGCGCGCGCCGAACGGCACCGAACGGATAGTGAGGGGCCGTTCAAAATCGTGCGAGGGATGAGCGAGGGAGGAACGACCGAGCGAATCGGTTGGGGAGGAAGTGGCAGTTCCGCGTTGCCACGGTAGCAGAACAGTTCGTTTCGCGTACCACCGCTCAGGCGTCTGCTATTCGCTCTCTCATCGATTCGAGGACGATCCCGTCACTCTCTAGCGCTCGAGCGAGGGGCGAACCCGAACCCGAACCCGCTGTCCGACCTCGAGCGGTCGCTCGGGACAGATCAGCTTCGCCCCGAAGGCGGCGTCTCGAGCGCAGAACAGCGAGAGGCCGGTGATCGGTTCGCCGTTGACCGTGACGACCACGTCGTCCCAGGCGATCGTCCGTCCCCGGGCGACGCCGAGGCGGTCGCCGTTCAGGCAGACCGGAGTCGCCCCATCCTCGAGCTCCTCGTCTCCGGACGTCTCGGAGCCCGTCCCCGCTCGCTGGTGCAGTCCGCCGCCGTCGTAGTGGGGCAGCCCGCCGTCGAGCACGCGCCCGTTGTCGGCCCGAACGCCGACGAACGTCTCGCCTGGATCGGGATGCGTCGGCGCGTCGAGAACGGCGTAGGTCTCGCCGGTCGACGCGACGGTTCCGGTGCCGTCCCACTCGAGCGGACGGAGGTCGATCCCGAGCGCGAGCGGGAGCGACCCCGACGCCCGGTGGGGGTTCTGGTCGGGCCGGCGCAGGCCGACGTGGAGGTGGTTGTCGACCCAGGGCGCGAAAAAGCCCGCGCGGACGAGTTCGCCCAGTGAGTCGCCGCGTTCGACGCGGTCGCCGGCTTCGACGGCGGGTTCGACGTGCAGGATCCGGGCGGTCAGCCCCTCGAGTTCACCTGGGCCGTCGCAGTCGACCAGGATCAGGTGATCGTGCTCCGGCGCGTAGGGCTTCGGCGGCGCGGTGACGGCGCGGGTCTCGCGGACGACGCCCGAAATCGGGCTCGGGGCGGCGCTCGTCCGCCCGTCGCGGAGCGCGCCGGGGTAGAGATCGATCGCACATCCCTCGTCGTGGGCGGGATACGGCGAGTTGTACAGCGAGAAGCGCTGGTACTGCCGCAGTAGTTCCGCGGGGAGCGTCACGGCCATCGTAGTCGCCGTCTGCGCGGCGAGACCGTTTAGGTCCGTCGGGTCCAATCGACGCGACACACGATGCGAGTGCTCCGCGGCCGCGCGGCGACGATCGAGACCGACCGCGAGGCCAGCCGACGGCTCCTCTCGCTGGCCGCCGCCGGCGAGCCCGCGGTGCGCGTCTGGGCGCCCCACCGACAGGTCGCCTTCGGCCGTCGGGACCGGCGGCTCGAGGGGTACGACCGCGCTCGCGAGCGGGCTCGAGCGCGCGAGTTCCCGCCGGTCGAGCGCGACGTCGGCGGTCGAGCGGTCGCCTACGACGGCGAGACGTCGCTCGCCTTCGCCCGCGCGGAACCGGTCGCGGACTTCCGGCGCGGGACCGACGATCGGTACGAACGCGCGACGGCGGCCGTCGAGGACGCGCTCCGATCGCTCGAGGGCGGCCTCGATCCCGTTCGCGGCGAGCCCGACGACTCCTTCTGTCCCGGAACGCACTCGCTGTCGCTCCCTGACGCGAACGACGAGCCGCGAAAGGTCGTCGGCATCGCCCAGCGCGTTCGGCAGGACGCCGCCGTCGTCGCCGGGATCGTCCTCGTCGCGAATCGAGACCGGCTCGCGGCCGTTCTCGAGGCGATATACGGCGCGCTCGAGGTCCCGTTCGATCCCGATACGGTCGGCACCGTCGCGTCTGCGGGCGGCCCGTCGGACCCCGCCGTCGTCCGCGCGGCGCTCGAGGACGCGCTGGTCGGCGACGCGGCGACCGTCGCGGTCGAACCGGTCGCGGCGAGCGAGTGACCAGGAGACAACGTTTTTTCCCTCGCCGTCCACCGACCCGAGTATGGAGGCTCGAGCGCGAGCGCGGACGGAGGGAGATCGATGACGACAACCGACGACGCCTCGCGGTGGACGGAACTCCTCGAGGACGCGGCGGCCATCGCCGAGGAGTTCCGAGACAACGGCTGGGACGCCGTCGTGTTGGAACCCGAGGCCGTCGCCCCGATCGACTGCGAGGAACGGACCGGCTTCGACGTCGGCGTCTCCGACGAGGAGTACGACCTCGTCGAGTCCCTGATCGACGGGGGGGACGTGACCGTCACCGCGGCCGACGTCTACTACCGCCCGCCCGAGTCGGACGACGAGGGGCGGATCGCGCTCGTCATCGAGCGCGACGAGAATACCGAAACCGCCGTTTTCGTCCCGCTGCGATACGATTTCGAGGACGAGACGACCCGATCGGTGTTCGAAACGGCGCTCGCGGCGGAGGAAGTGTTCGTTCACGTGACGCCGACCGAAGCGGCCGGGGCGACGACCGACGACGAACCCGCGAACTGGGTCAGTTTCTCCCACGACGACCCGTCGCTGTTTCTCGAGGAAGCCGACGTGCGAAACTGGTAGGGGGGACGGGATCGTCGCGGTCGTCAGGACCGACGGGAGCTCGCCGCCGTTTCAGCACCCGCCGTACTCGAACTCGAGTTCGCCGTTCAGCGCCATCGAGTGATCGTCGTAGTAGGCGTAGAGGTTTTTCGGAGCGGTGTACCGTCCGCCGTAGTGCCCGACGGGGCCGGTCGTGTCGATGATGTTGTCGTCGAGGTCCTCCGTGAACGGAATGTCCTTGCGCTCGAAAACGAGGTCGTCGTCGAGCCAGTAGCGAACGACCCCGTCGTGGTTCGCCTCGCCGTTGGTGATCGTGTTCACGCGCACGTAGTACTCGAATTCGTACCACACGCCGGGTTCGATTTCCGGCGATCCGAGCGCGTACTTCTCGCCGTCGACGAGATAATCGTGGTCACCGATACCCTCGTCACCGTCGCCCATGTGGTAGGTGTTCGAGAGGAGGTGGAACGGTCCCTCCGGATCGGTGTCTTTGGTGGACACGTACATGCGATTGCTCCAGCCGTTGGTGCCGTCGGGCCGACCGCCGCCGGCGCTGCCTTCGCCCCTCGCGATCGCGCAGTTCCAGAGGCGACAGTTCGTCGGCGCGTCGCGCCCGGACATCGCCCAGTTGCTGTTCAGCGCGAAGTTGACGCGTCCGTTGAGTTCGAACAGCCCGTCGTCGAAGTCGTAGTGCGTGCTCAGACCCCAGTGGGCGTCTTCTCGAATGCGCAACTGCAGGGCGCTCTCCCCGGACGCCGTCGGACTCGAGACGAGCGTGAGATTGTCGGGATCGCCGTTCGACATCCGGTAGACGTCGTCCCAGCTATCGTAGTCGTCGTAATCGAGGTGAACGATGCTGTCCGGGTGGCTGCAATCCGCCGTTGCCGTATCGGTTCCGAGCCCGGCGGCACCGAGCAGGCCGCCCGCGCCGACGAGCCCGCCCATCTGAAGCGTCCGACGTCTGGTCACGCCGGCGCCCGTCGTCTTCTCGGCCGGTCCGTCTCCGTTATCGTCTTCTCCTCGATTCGCTTCGTCAGTAGTATTTGTAGCCATCCGGATTGGTGTTGCGGAGTAGTGTCTAATTGTATCGATTTCGCTACCCAGAATAAGGTCGGCATCACATAGTAACACTAACAATTGGTGTGCGCAGAACTGTCGTCGTAGTGAGACTACTCGCGATCGATCGATCAACGAGTGCACTCGGACGCTACGGCGCGATACGAGCCGGAATCTGTCCGACGCTCGGTCGGAAGACGAATCGATTTCGGGTGTTACGGTCGCCGAGACGCGTCACGAGAACCGGCGTCCTGCTGGTGCGCATAAGTCGTTTGCTTGCGAATAACAGCGGACAGGCGCTCCGTTATTACGGAAGGCGGAGCGTGAACGGCGGGGTCACTCCTCGTCCTCTCGCTCTCGCAACTCCTCGCTCGCCTCGCGAACCTCGCGCATCACGCTCGAGATGCGCTCCTCGGCCTCGAGTTCCTCCTCGACGGAGAGGTCGACGCCTTCGACCTCCAGCAGGAACTTGGCGACCTCGGTCGACTCGTACATGACGTCGTCGAGTTCCTCGGCGGTGAAGAAGTCGCACATCGCGCCGTAGAGGAAGGTCGCGCCCGCCTTGCGAACCTTCTCCTCGAAGGAAGCGCGGGCCTGATTGACCGCCTGCGGGGTGTAGGTGTCGGTCATGAAGGGGACCAGTTCGGGAAGGTTCTCGCCGATCTTCGTCATCTCGACGCCGGTCTCGGTCCGGAAGTCCGAACAGAGGCGGGCGATGGCCCACTCGCGGGCGGTGACGTAGGTGCGGTCCCGAAGGAACTCGTTGACCCGGTCGTACTGCGCGCCGTCCATCTTCGTAAAGCGGGCGTACTTCTGTACGTCCTCCGGCACGTCGTTCTCCTGGGGATCGGGATCCGGAACGTTCGGCATCGGTCCGTCGCCGTCCGCGTCGTCGGCGCTCGCGTCGGATTCGGGGTCGGTGTCCGCTCGGGAGGGCGATTCGTCGTCGGCCGCGAACCGGGAGGCGTCCAGTCCGTCCTCGTCCATGGCCGCGTATTACCAGTAATCCGAGATAAGCGTTCGGAAGGGGACCCTCGCGTCGGCGGACGATCGCGGTCCGGCCACACTGGCTCCCGTCGACTCGCGCGGCCGGAGGAGTCGGTTCGGCGGCGCCCCGACGAAACGCGAATCGAGACCGATCGGCTCGCGATCGTTTCGGCGGAAAACCCGGATATGAGCCTCGAGCGGCACGTAAACGGTTCGAACGTGTACGGGAGTTCGACCGGATTTAAGTCCGTCAGGGTCGTTCGGTAGTATATGTCACAGACGCCAGTCGTGGTCGAGGCAGTACGGACCCCGCAGGGGAAAGAGGACGGCGTGTTCGCGGACGTCCGCAGCGAGGACCTCTCGGTACCGCTGATCGACGAGATTCTGGCTGAGACCGGGCTCTCCGGCGACGAAATCGATGATCTGATGTGGGGCTGTGCGCAGCAGCGCGGCGAGCAGGACAACAACCTCGCCCGCGTCATCGCCCTGCTGTCGGAACTCGGGGAGAACGTGCCGGCGACGACGATCAACCGCTGGTGTGCCTCCTCGATGCAGTCGGTCATCTCCGCCTCCGACGCCATCGCGGCCGGCAACCGCGACGCCATCATCGCCGGCGGCGTCGAGAGCATGAGCCGCGTCCCGATGGGCGGCGGCTTCGAACACATTCACCCGAAACTCGCCGAACTGTACGATCTCGGTGACCTCCAGATGGGGATGACCGCCGAGAAGGTCGCCGAGGAATACGGCATCTCCCGCGAGGAACAGGACGAGTACGCCGCTCGCAGCCAGCAAAACGCCGTCGAGGCCACCGAGTCGGGCCGCTTCGACGACGAGATCGTCCCGATCGAGACCGAGGACGGCACCGTCGAGGAAGACGAGGGTCTGCGTCCCGGCACCACCGCCGAGAAACTCGCCGAACTGCCGACCGTCTTCAAGGACGACGGCACCGTCACGCCCGGCAACGCCTCCCAGATCTCCGACGGCGCCTCCGCCCTGCTCATCACGAGCGAGGCCTTCGCCGAGGAACACGACCTCGAGATCCTGGCCGAAGTCGGTCAGAACAACGTCGCCGGCGTCGACCCGACCGTCATGGGGATCGGTCCGGTCCCGGCGACGAAGGGGCTGCTCGAGCGCAACGGCCGCGACATCGACGAGTACGACCTCGTCGAACTCAACGAGGCCTTCGCCAGCCAGTCGCTGTACTCCCGCGACGAACTCGGCATCGATCCCGAGATCTTCAACGTTAACGGCGGCGCCATCGCGCTCGGCCACCCGCTGGGGGCCTCGGGCGCGCGCCTCCCCGTCACGCTGATCAACGAACTCCAGAAGCGCGGCGGCGGCCTCGGACTGGCGACGCTCTGCGTCGGCTTCGGACAGGGTGCGGCGATCGAGTTCGACGTCAACTGAAGCGCAGTTCGGAGGCCAGCGGCCGAGAACCACGGAATCGCGAGCGAGGAACGGAGTGACGAGCGAGACAAAAGGTGGTCGCGTCAGGGTGTGGCGATCGAGTTCGACGGTAACTGAGACGATCCACGACGCTGGCTGCATCGACCCGTCCGAATTCCGGAGTTCTTCGCGAACCCGAACGACCGACGAGTGCCGAGAGACAGCTCCGTGCGGTGGCGCGCGCTGTCGATCGGACCGAGTGAAAACGAGGACCGATCGACGACGCTGCGCGAGGGATGAACGAACGACCGAAGGGAGTGAGTGAATCGGCTGGGGAGGGTGTGGAACTCCCCGTGTCCACGATAGCAGAACGCTTGCCTCCTCATCGATGAATGGAACGCTCGAGTCGTCTCCGGCGATCGCACCGCTCGAATCCGCGCGGCTACCGGAACGCTCGACTCGTCGGTGGCGAGGAGAACTGTCGAGTCCGATCCGTCCCCTCGAACCGCGTCGACTCGAGTCCGATCGCGAACGAACCCGCCGTACGACCGGGTATTTAGATAGCTCGAGTCCGACGAGGCTAGTATGAGCGCGCCCTTGCTGGCAATCATCGTGGGGATCCCCCTCGCCTGGCACCTCGGGCTCACGGCGGTGGCCTACTACGACGCGGGACGGGTCGGCCTCGAGCCGCCGACAAAGTGGGCGGCCATCACGTTTTGCATCCCGCTCTTCGGCTTCTTCATCTACCTCTTCGAGCGCAGCGAGCTCTCCTACGAGCCGGACGACGACCCCTACCGCGGGAACAACTTCAACATCCACCCCTCGCGGGCCGACGACGCGCCCTTGCCCTCCCGCGGAGACGACCGCCTGTCGGTCGACGAGGACGATTGGGACGAGACCGGCGGTGAGGACCCGCCTCGAGACCGCGCAGAGCGAGGCGGAGACGACGAGGCGCGCGACGGTCGGTAGCGGGTCGCCGCCCTCGAGCGCTTAAAATAACGGGACAGGTTCAGACGAACGGTCATCTCATCGCGAGCGAAGGAATGACTGTCCCGCGGATACACTCGATTGCCTCTCACTCTGTTCGTGTCCGTGGGATCCTCCTCCCTCTCTACCGGTTTTCGCGCCCGTCGAACGACGATCCGCTCGAGCGATCGCTCTCGAGAACGCACACAGTTCGAAACCGCTGGTTCCCCGCAGGCTCGAGACCGCGGTTGTCTCGCACGGAACCGTGTAGACGGCTGACAGTCGAAAAACGGGGCGGAAGCCGTCCGGCCGTTCAGTCGTCGGCCGGCGCCGCGCCGAAGTCGGGACCCTCGAAACGTTCGGCGGGGACCGTCCCGTCGGCCTCCCAGCCGCGTTCGTCGTAGTACTCCTCGAGTCCCCGCTCGAAGTCCGGAATCTCGTAGGGGAGCGTGTCGTCGCTCCGGTCGAAGCCGCGCTGGTTGTTGAAGTGGCGCTCGAGGGAGACGACGGTGCCGCCGAGTGCCAGCAGGTCCTCGTAGTCGGCGTCCAGCAGGATCTCGAAGCGTTCCTCGGTGACGAAGTCCCGCGAGAACTTACAGAGGACGGCGCTGTCCTTGACGGCGTTGATGTTCTCGAGTTCGACGACCTTCGGCGGCTTGCCCTCCAGACCCGACTTGTCGAAGGCGTCGTCGGCGTCGACGAGCGGGTACTCGTATGGGTAGAACTCGGCGTACATGTGGTCGGCGCCGCGGTTGGAGGTGGCGAAGGACAGCCCCTGGCCGTTCAGGGTGCGGCCGTCGTGGGCGGGGAACTCCATCCCCTTGACGGTCCAGTTCTCGACGCCGAGATCCTCGTGGAAGCGGTCGATCCCCTCCGCGAGCCGGTCGCCGACGCCCTCGCGGTAGGCGATCTGTTCGACGAGGTCGTGGATCAGATCGGCGTTGCCGAACTCGTCCTCGCTCGCGAGGTAGGCCGCGACGGCGTCGCCGGCCGAGATCGTGTCCAGCCCGAGTTCGTCACAGAGCTTGTTCGATTTCATCACGTCGACGATGTCGTCGACGCCGGAGTTCGGGCCGAAGGCCATCAGCGTCTCGTACTCGGGACCCTCCGTCTCGAGGCCCGACTCCTCGTCTCTGGTCGGCAGCTTGCAGGCGAACGCGCAGGCCGAACAGGTCCCCTTCTTGTACTTCTTCTCGGCGACGCGGTCGCCGTTGACGCCGTCGATCCCCTCGAAGGAGAGCTCCGAGAAGTAGTAGCTGGGCAGCGCCTCGACCATGTTGGCGTACTCCGTGACGGAGGTCGTCCCCGACTCCTTCATCGGGTGGTCGGCCTGGGCGGCCTCGCCGTGGATCTCCATCTGGGCGGCCGGAATCTCGACCTCGCGGGTTGAGTCGCCGTCGAAGGTGATCGCCTTCACGTTCTTCGATCCCAGAACGGCGCCCAGTCCGCCGCGACCGAACGCGCGCTCCTCGGAGGTCATCATCGAGGCGAAGCGGACCTCGTTCTCGCCCGCGGGACCGACGACGACCGTGTGTTCGGACTCAAGGCCGTGTTCGTCCGCGATGTACTCGCAGGTCTCGGGGACCGTCGCTTCCTCCAGTTCGGGTACGGCCTCGAACTCGACGCCCTCGTCGGTGACGTGGACGATGACGAGCTCGTCGCTCGCGCCGGTGACCTCGACGGCGCTGTAGCCCGTGCCGGTGAAGTTCCGCGAGAGGAAGCCGCCGGCGTTCGAGGAGAGCAGCCCGCCGGTCAGCGGCGAGACGCCCGTCGCCGACATCCGGCCCGTGAAGCTCATCGTCGAGTGCTGGAGCGGGCCGGTCGCGAAGAACACGTGGTTGTCGGCCCCCAGCGGGTCGACGTCGAACGGGATTCGATCGTGTGCGAGTTTCGTCCCGAGCGCGCGGCCGCCCAAGAACGACTCGAGGAGGTCGTCGATCTCCTCGGTTCGCATCGTCCGCTCCCCGACATCGATCGTACACAGCGGTCCCTGGACGTGTTTCATATGTGTGTGAGTACCGTCCGCGGGCGCAAAATGGTATCGGTTCCTGTTACACCCGTACATGGATAGTGTATATGTCGAGGACAGAAACCGATACGCGACGGCGTCCCGATCTCGGACCGGGCGGCCTCGAGCGGTCGTGATACCCGGAACGCATCGGCGGCCGCGTCGCTTCCACCGGAAGAGACGGCTCCGTTGCGAGAGACGGTGCCGAGATAACGCGTCCGACGTACTTTAGCCCCGGTAGTGTGAGAGACCGCGTATGTCCGCATCGGAGGGTCAGCCGGACGACCCGACGTTAGACGATCTGTACGAACAACTCGAGGCCTTAGAGGAGACGGTCGACACGGCCGACGAGCGGACGGAAGTGCGCCGGACGCGACGGCTCGTCCGCCGCCTCTCGCACAACGCCGTGGTCGGGAAGGTGATCACGCAGTTCACCCGCAAGGACAAGGCCGAGGCGTTCGTCGGCAGCGTCGTCATCGGGATGCCGATGCTCGTCGAGGACGGCGTCTTCGAAATCGGCCGGTTCCTCGCGGCCCATCCGGCCGCGTTCCTCGCGAACCTCGCGATGGCGGTCGGCCTGGTCGTCGGCATCCTCTACGTGGCCGACTTCCGGGAGGTCCAGATCCACAACCCCTACTTCGGCGTCGTCCCGCGGCGGCCGGTCTGGGTCTGCGGGATCGCCTTCGCCACCGCGGCCGGCCTGATGACGCTGTGGGGACGGATCGCGTGGGACGAGCCGTGGGTGAACCTCTGTCAGGTGTCGGTCGTCTTCACCGCGATGGCGCTCGGGGGCTCGCTGGGCGACATCCTGCCCGGCGAGTCGTGAGCGACGCTGGCCGTTTCAGTCCGAACGCAGCGGTTTCGGCTCGTCGTCCGGCAGGTGCATCTCGTCGTCGAGGACGACCTCGAGGCGGTCGTCCTCGAGCAGGCGATCGATCTGGTCGTGGGTGAACCGGCCGTCGCAGTTCGGCCCGACGAAGGTGACGAACCGTTCGGTGTACTCGACGACGGTCGCCAGCGAGTCGCCGGTGCGGTAGTAGTAGCGGACGGTCGTGCCGGGGTGGAGGGCGGTGGCGGTCGTCCGAAACGACGACCGGCGGGGAGCGATCATGCCGGCAGCCACTCGGGCGACCGAATAAAGCGGCGGGGCGAACGAGTGCAGCCATTATCAGTAGCTCGTCGCGCGGTTTTGGGATGCAGCGTTAGTCGTGGTACCCACGTTCAGTATAGAGTAAACAGTTAGCAACTCGGAGACTTAGACAGTTCGGTCTATTCAAGCCATTCAGCTCCCCAGTCATCTAATGCCTCGAACACGGGAGAGAGGTTGGCTCCCTTCTCGGTCAGCGTATAGTAACTGGCGACTGGCGACTCCAACTCCTTGCGGTTCTCGACGAATCCCTTCTCTTCCAAGTCGTCGAGGACACGAGACAGTGTGTAGGAACTCGCACCTGTTGACCGTTTGAGTTCGTTGAACCGCATTTCTCCGTCTCGTAAGTTATGGAGGGTAATAAGTTTCCACTCGGTACCTATCTCTTCGACTGCTCCAACGACGTTGCAGAGGTCCGAATTTTGCTGTTCAGCGTCGGTCTTTTCCTCCGTCTCATCGCCGGGTGGTTGGGTCGTCATTACTTGGTTACACCCTCGTTTCCTGATCTATTAAGCGGTTTGGGGTCCAACCAGGTGATGTAATGGAACTACAACACTCGACGGAACGTCCATCCGGGACGGCTGCGCGGTGGAGTCCGGTTTTCATCCGACTAGCCCTTGGGATTACGATGCTTGTCGCAGGCGTCGGCAAAGTCTTCGCAATCGGACCGAAAGCGATGGGGATCTCGGGCTTCGCAGGCTTTGTGGCGAGTCTCGGCGTTCCGCTTCCCACGATTATGGCATGGGGCGTCGGCCTCCTCGAACTTGTTGGTGGTATCTTACTACTGGCCGGCTTAGCCGTTCGAATCACGAGCGCGTTGATCGCCATCAACATGTTCGTCGCCACAGTGCTGTACCACCTTCCCAACGGGTATCCGGCCGGGAGTGATGGTATCGAATTGACGCTCGTGCTATCCTTGATCGCAGTAGCGCTCGTCTTGAGTGGTCCCGGGGCGCTTTCGATCGAACAGGCGTTGTCCGACCAAGAGGACCGGACCCGTGACTCCTCTCAGTCGAGAGCCACAGACAGATAAACAGCGCTCCTGTTTGCATAATGTCATCAATAACTACAAACGTACTCCCCCAGCAAACACGTATCGGACGGACCGCACTCCGCGTCAACGACCTCGAAGAGATGACTGGGTTCTACCGGGATGTCGTTGGGCTCGATGTGCTCCATCGCACCGACACCGGTTCCGTTCTCGGTGTCGAGGACACCTCTCTCCTCATCTTGGAGGGGGAAGAAGATGGACTCCACCGACACAGGTCAGGTGCTGGGCTCTTTCACAACGCGTTTCGGGTCCCCTCGCGTGAGGCGCTGGGTGACGCGTTAGCTCGCATTCGGGAGCACTGGCAGTTCGGCGGCGCGTCCGACCACGGTGTCAGCGAGGCACTGTACCTGACTGATCCGGAGGACAACGGCATCGAGATCTACCGAGATCGTCCTCGTGAGGACTGGCCTCGCAGCGATGACGGGAGCGTTCGTATGGGTACGTATCCCCTCGATCTTGAAACGGTGGAAGGTGCTGCCGCTGGTGACTCAGGACTCCCTGCTGGAACGGACATTGGGCACGTTCACCTCGAGGTGTCCTCGTTGGAGGCGTTCCGTGAGTTCTACGTGGACACGGTCGGGTTCGAGGTACAAGTGGACGAGCCAGGCGCAGTATTCGTGTCTGCTGGGGGCTACCACCACCACATCGGTGCGAACACGTGGAACCAGCGGGCCGGACCAGTCGAAGGGAGAGGGTTATCTTGGTTCGAAGTACTCCTTCCCGATACAGCGGCCCTTGACGCAATCCAGGCCCGAATTGCAGACGGTCAGTATCCGGCAACTGAGACAGAGAAGGGCATCGCGGTCACAGGGCCAAACGAGATCGAGGTGCGGTTCCGAATCGAAACGTAGCTTCTCGCTCCGTTCTACGCATTCTTATGAATACCAAAACCACCTGAGAGAATGATTGGTGGTCAAGACGCAGATATTACTGAATCGAGCGGTTCAACTTCAGCCGTCGTTCTGCAGACCGAAATCAGCGTACCGACGACTGCCATCGCGCGCTGGCGAGCGACGTGGCGAGTGATACTGGTCCGGTAACGTTCACCGACGCGACGCGTCTCCGTTTCTCGAGTCGTCTGCGATCCGATGGCAACCCGCGAATGGGACCCGGCGCGACCATCGGAGAGACCAACGCTTAATGCAGCGGCCACAGACCTTCAGACAGATGCTGGGCCAGGACTCGGCCATCGACGTCTACAGGCAGGCGCTACCGATTATCCTCGTCAGCCTCGTTGCGGGACTGTTCTCCGGCACGCTGCTGGGTACCGAGGCCATGCGTGAGGGAATCGAGAGCGTCCCCGGGATCCTGCTGTTGCTGCCGGCCTTTCTCGCGACGCGGGGCGGCGTCTACGGCTCGCTCGGCGCGCGCCTCTCGAGCGGCCTCCACCAGGGGCTGATCGATCCCCACTTCGAGTGGAACGACCGCCTGCGAAACGCCATCGTCGCCTCCTTTTGCAACGGGATGATCGTTTCGGTGTTCATCGCGGTATTGAGCTGGGGCGTGTTGCTCGTGCTGGGCCGAGAGGCGAACTTACTCGAGTTGCTCATCGTCCTGATCGTCGCCGCCCTGCTCTCCGCGTTCGCGATGTTGGGGGTGTTGCTGACGGTGATCTTCAAGGGGTACCGCCGCGGCCTCGATCCGGACAACGTCATCGGCCCGGTCGTGACGACCGTCGGCGACGTCTTCGGCGTCGTCTTCCTGTTGATCGGGATCTCCGTCGCGGGGGTGGTGCTGTGAGCGCCGGCGGCAACGGGGCCCGCCGCGACGAGTCGGCGGAGGAGATCTCCGAGGAGTGGACCGTCAGCGGGATCGTCTCGACGCTCGTCCCGCTGCTGATCGCGCTCTCGGTCCTGCAGATGGTCTCGGGGACCGTCCTCGAGTCGTTCGAGGAGCAGTTGCTGGTGTACCCGTCGTTGCTCGTCCTCGTGCCGGTGATGATCGGCACGGCGGGCAACCTGGGATCGATCATGTGCGCGCGGCTGTCGACCCAACTCCACCTCGGGACGCTCGAGTTCTCGCCGACCAACCCCGATATCCGCGCCAACGTCGGGGCCGTGATCGGGCTAGCGGCGACCGTCTTCGTCCTCTTGGGATTCGCCGCGTGGGGGATCGGACGAGTGCTCGGCGGGAGCCTCGGGCTGGGGACGCTGTTGGTGATCACGATCGTCAGCGGGATGCTGCTGGCGATCTGGGTCGTCCTCGTCAGTACGGTCGCGGTCTACCTCTCCTATCGACTCGGCTACGACCCCGATGACACGACGATCCCCGTGGTCACGAACGTCTGCGACATCACCGGCGTGTTGATCCTCTTCGGCGTGGTCACGGTCGTGCTGTGATCACGGCTTAGTCCGCAGCCATCGGCCTACACGGGCGTTCCGCACTGTTCGATCGCCTCGCGGACCGCCTCGCTCCGACCGATGAGCGTAATGTGATCGCCCCGCTGAAGTTCGACGTCCGGCGTCGGCACCTCGTCGGTCCCGTTCCGGCTCACCAGCGCGATGAGGACGCCGTTCGGTAACTCGCCGCCGATGTCGGCGATCCGCTTGCCGACCAGATCCTCGTGGGTCACCTCGATCTCCTGTACGTCGCCGGACCGGCCGAGTTCGGACATCCAGTCCGACAGCGCCGGCCGTTCGATCTGGTTGTCGATCGCCCACGCGGTCGACTCGGCCGCCGAGATGGTCTCGACGCCGAGATCCTCGAACGCCGTCGCGTTCGAGGGTTCGTTCGCCCGGGCGATCACTTTCTGTACGTCGAAACTCGACTTCGCGAGCTGGGCCACGAGGAGGTTCGCGTCGTCGTCGCCGGTCGCCGCGACGACGGTCTTGGCGTTCTCCGCGCCCGCCTCGCGTAACACGTCGACGTTGGTCCCGTCACCCTTGCGAGCGGTGAATCCGTCGTTACGGAGCTGCTTGAGGACCGTCTGGTTGTCCTCGATGATGACTACGTTTTCGCCGCGCGCTTCCAGTCGTTCTGCCAGCGAGCGACCGACGCGGCCGCCGCCGACGATGAGTACACGCATTGGTATCACGTCCAGTTTTTCCGCGATCTGTCTGGCGAACCCGCCCTCGAGGACGACCGTCACGAAGATGACGAGAAAGACCGTCCCGACGAGCAGATCCGCGCCGGCCGCGTTCGTCGGTGCGTTCCCCGCTCCCCCCGTCTGTAGCCGAATCGCGAACAGCGTCGCGACCGAGGCGGGAATGATCCCCCGGGGGCCGACGAAACTCATGAACAGTCGCTCTCGGAACGTGAAGCGATCGCCGCGAGTCGAGAGGAGAACGAGCAGCGGCCGCAGGACGAACATGACGGCCGCGACGACGGCGACGCCGCCGAGTCCGAGCGCGAATAGCTGGTCGAACTCGAGCAAGGCCGCGAGGGTGATAAAGACGAAGGAGAGCACGAGCAGCGTGATATCGCCCTTGAACGCCGCTATCTCCTCCTCGTAGGGGAGATCGGCGTTCCCGAGGATGAGTCCGGCGGTCGCCGCGGCCGCGACGCCGGCCTCGGAGAACACGAAATCGGCCGTCCCGAAGGCGACGATCGCGCCGGCCAGCGTGAGCAGCCGCGCGTTTCGTGGCGCGTTGTCCGGCGAGATGTCGACGTACTGCAAGACCGCCCAGACGATCGCAGCGACGACGACGCCGACGAGCAGCCCCGTTCCGAGCCGCTCGGCGAACAGTTGGAGGTAGACGTCGGCGTGGATCTCCTGGATGGTCATCGCCTTGAACAGCACGATCGCGAGGATCGCCGCCGTCACGTCGTTGACGATCCCCTCGGTCTCGAGGGTCGCCGCGACCCGATCGCGGACGGGGACGACCGTCAGGATCGGCGTGACGACCGTCGGTCCGGTCGCGACCAGCAGGGCGCCGATCAGCAGGCTGATATCCCAGTTTGCGCCGATGAAGAATCGGACCGCGGCGGCGGTCCCGATGAACGCGATCACCGCACCGATCGTCGTCAACCGCAGGACGGCCCGCGGCGCCTCCTTGATCTTCTCGGCTTTGAGGTGAAACGCCCCTTCGAAGACGATGATCGCGACCGAGAGGCCTACGATTGTCGAGAGCGCCGGGCCGAACGTCTCTCGAGTCACGAACGGCTCCATCGTCGCGATCGACGGGGGGACGTTGCTGGGACCGACGATCGCCTCCGTGGCGATCGGGAGCCATTTGCCGATCCCCGACGGTCCCAGAAGGACGCCCGCCGTGAGCAGAAAGATGATGCTCGGTACCCGAAACCGTGCCGAAAGCAGTTGCGAGAAGACGCCGAGTCCGACGATCGTGGCGACCAGTAAGAGGAGATCGCCGCCGCCTCCTGCGGCCGTCATAGTCGCGACTGGCGGTCCGCGGACGGTCGACACGGTGACACTGCGATTGCGACCATTCGTATCGAAAGAATCAGTCCAGCCTGTTAACTCCTGTGAGGGCGCTCTCGCCCTCCGTGCGTGGTACGATACCACCGACCGATGTGAGCCGCGCCCGTCCGGTGGCGGTCAGTTCTCGGCGTAGATCCGATCGACGCGGTCCTCGAACCGCTCGAGGATGACCCGCCGTTTCTTCTTCATCGTCGGCGTCAGCATGTCGTTCTCCTCGGTGAACTCCTGGGGGACGAGTTCGAACCGCTTGATCGTCTCGTGTTTCTCGAACTGCTGGTTGACGCGGTTGACCTCTTCCTGAACGTGCTCGCGGACGCGCTCGTCGTCGCACATCGCCTCGGGGTCGTCGGGCAGGTCGATCCCCTCCTCGTCGGCCCACTCGCGGACGTGGTTCGTGTTGGGGACCAGCAGCGCGCCGATGAACTTCTCGCCGTCGCCGACGACCATCGCCTGCTCGACGACCTCGCTGGCCGCGAAGGCGTCCTCGATCGGCCCGGGCGCGACGTTCTTCCCCGTCGAGAGGACGATGATCTGCTTGAGCCGGTCCCGGAACTCGAGGTAGCCGTCGGGCCGGCGGTGGACGATGTCGCCAGTGCGGAACCACCGGGTGCCGTCGTCGCCCTCCGCGAACGCGCCCTGGGTCGCGCCGGGCTTGTTCCAGTAGCCCTCGGTGACGCTCGGCCCCGCGACGAGGAGTTCGCCGACCTCGCCGGGATCGTCGTCGAACGCCTCCTGATCGGCGACGGTTTCGTCGACCTTCAGGTCGACGTTGGACAGCGCCGGTCCGATGGTGCCGATCTCCGCGGCGTCCGGCGGGTTCGTCGAGACGACCGGCGAGGTCTCGGTCAGCCCGTACCCCTCGAAGATGGGCAGTCCCATGGCGTGATAGAGCCGACAGAGCTCCGTCGAGAGGCTGCCGCCGCCGCTGATCAGCAGATCGATGTTCCCGCCCAGCGCCTCGCGAACCGTCGAGAAGACGAGTTTGTCGGCGATGGCTTGCTTGGCCCGGAGGAGCGGTCCGGGCGAGTCGGCCTGCTGGTACGCGACGCCGACGTCGGTCGCCCACTCGAAGATCGTCTGTTTCGCGCCGGACTCGCTGGCCTGCTCGCGGATGCCGTCGTAGATCTTCTCGTAGACCCGGGGGACGCTCGTGGCCGTCGTCGGCCCGACGGTGCTGAAGTCCTCCCGGAGCGTGTCCGGGTTCTCGGCGTAGGCGATACAGGAGCCGCTGGCGAACAGCACGAAGTGACCCGCCGTCCGCTCGAAGACGTGGGCCAGCGGCAGGTACGACATCGCCAGCGACTCCTCGTCTAACGTCGGCACGTCGTCGTCCCGGTCCGGCCTTCGGGCGAACCGCTTGCGGATCGCGTTGACGTTCGACCGGAAGTTCCAGTGGGTGAGCCGGACGCCCTTCGGCCGGCCGGTCGTCCCGCTGGTGTAGATCAGGCTCGCCAGATCGTCCAGTTCGACCGCGTCGAGTCGCTCCTCGTAGGCCTCGAGGTCGAACGTCTCAGCGCCGCGGTCGTAGACCTCGTCGAGCGTGTAGACGTCGGCGCGGTCGTCGTAGCCGTCGAGCTCGTCGATCGAGACGACGAACTCGAGGTCGAGTTCGTCCTCGACTTCGAGGACTCGCTCGAGGAGCTCCTCGTTCTCGACGACGACGGCGTCGGCGTCGGGGTCGTCGAGCAGGTACGCGACCTGTCTCGGCGAGGAGCTCGTGTAGACGGTCGTGACGGCGGCGCCCGCGCTGAGGAGGGCGAAGTCACACTGGGCCCACTCCATTCGGGTGTTCGCGAACAGGCCAACGCGGTCGCCGGCGTCGATACCGAGGTCGTGAAAGCCCGCCGAGAGCTTGCGCACGATATCGCGCATCTCCGCGTAGGAGAGCGGACGGAACTCGCCGGGAGTCGCGGGCCGGATCACCGAATCGGTCAGCGATCGATCGTAGACGCCGCCCTTGTACCGCTGGGCCGGTCGGTTCGCGTTTCGCTCGGCCGAGCGTTCGAACATCCGTCCGAGCGTCGTCTCCCGGATGGTCTCGTCCTCGTACTCTCGTTCCGCGTCCCGCCAGTCCATATACGCGTGACAGTACCTCCCGAGCGATAAAACGTGCTAAAACTGCGGTCAGTTACCCTGCAGCACAGTTCGATTCCCGAACCGTTCCGAGAGCGGCTGTACGGGCCGATCGATCGCCCGTGACGAAAACTCTCGACGGGTTGGTCGCTCCTCGACCGTCGACGGACTCGAGTCCGTTCATACGGTCTGCTGTAACGATTTACTGGCGCAACCGCAGAACGGGTCGCGGTTGCGCCGGAAATGACTTACAGCAGACCGTATCAGTCGCGCTCGTCGAGGTAACCGAGGACGCCGCGCGCGTTCATCGCGGCCTCGGCGCCGGCCTTGCGCTCCCCCCAGACGTCGGCCATCTCCTCGGAGTCGGCGAAGTAGTCGATCACGGCCGCGTCGTCCTCGAGTTCCGCGCGCTTCGCCGCGACGGTCGAGACCCACTCCTCGAGGACGGTCGCGTACGCGTCGAGCGCGTCCGCGGCGTCGTCGCCGACCTCGCGGGGCCCGAAGTGCGTGTAGAGGAGGACGTCCGGGTCGATCGATTTCAGGGTCTCGACGTCCTCGAGACACTGCTCCAGGTGGAAGTCCGACGGCGGCGAGGTCTCCCGGATCTCCTCGGTCTCGGGAACCCAGATACCCGCGGCGTCGCCCGTGAAGACGGCGTCGTTCGCGGGGTCCTCGAAGACGACCTGGTGGAAGGCGTGGCCCGGCGCCTCGTGGACCCGCAGCTCGTGGGCCCCGAGGTCGACGGTATCCCCGTCCTCGATTTCGACGATTCGGTCCTCGTCGATCGGCGTCGGTTCGACGTAGAACTCCCACTGGTCGCCGACGGCGGCTTTCGTCCCCTCGACCAGCCGTGTCGGATCGACGAGCAGTCCCGCGCCCGGCGACGGGACGTAGACGTCCGCGTTCGGACACGCCTCGGCGAGGAAGCCCGCGCCGCCGGCGTGGTCGAGGTGGATGTGCGTGACCGCGACGGCCGCGAGCTCCTCGCGGCCGATCCCGAGCTCCTCGAGGGCTTCGAGGATCAGCTCGTGGTTAGTTCCGAGCCCGGTCTCGACGACGGCGGGCCGGTCGTCGTCGACGATGTAGACGGCGCCGTACTCCGGGGTATCGTACATTCCCGTGTCGATGTAGTAACAGTCCGTACAGTCGCCGGCCGTCACCTCGCGTACCGCACCGATCTCCGTGGCCATACTGGTATCCCGTCAGCGTCGGAGATAAAGGCTGGCCCCGCCGGCGATCGACACCGATCGGTCGCGTACGGTATCTGAGGGGCGCCGTCGCCGCGGGACGTCGGTCAGCGGTCCGACCGAACTAATCAAAGTCGTTACAGACTTTACACCGGCCTGCGTTGGCTATCGCAGATGCCGTTACGGCTCGCGGGCGGTTCGGCAGTGGGGGGATCATGAGCGGCGCGCCGAGGCGCCGACGGGCCGAGCGATCGGCGCGGGTGCTTCCCCGGGCGGTCAGCGGGCTCGGGCTCCTGTCCGCCGGCGGATTCGGCGCGTGGTGTCTCTGGTTTCGGTCGCTGCTCACTCCGACGGCGGTCGTCGTCGGGCTCGTTACCGTCTTCCTCCCCGCGCTCGCGCTCGTCTGGGCCGGACGCAAGCTCGTCCGGAGCGGTATCAGCCGCGACCGGTACGGGCGAGTCGTTCGGTGGTCTTTCGGCGGCGCGATCGTCTTTCTGGCGGTCAACGGCTTCGTCATGGCGTTGTTCCCCTGGAACGGTCTCGCCGGTAACCTCGCCTGGGCGCAGTTCTCGCTGAACGCGGGGGCCGGAGCCGGCTTTCTCGTCGGCTACGTCGAAGCGCGAGCGATCCAGCGGGAGGTCGAGGCGACGGCCGCGGTCGCCCGCGCCGAGCAACTCGAGGAGGACCGCGAGTTGCTCACGTACCTCAGCGACCTCCTGCGCCACGAGGTGTTGAACAGCACCCAGATCATCGGCGGCCACGCGACGTTGCTCCTCGAGGAGGCCGACGATTCGACGCGAGGGTCGCTCGAGGCGATCGACCGCGAAAGCGAGAAGTTGACCGACGTGATCGACGATATCCGCGCGATGTTGAACGCGACGCAGCCGTCGGCGGGCCGCGCCGTCGTCGCGCTCGACGACGTCCTGTCCGACGAGATAGCGGACGTAGAGCGGCGGTTCGACGACGTCGAGGTCGAAGCGTCGGTTCCGGACGGCGTGCGCGTCGAGGGGAACGAGGGGATCGGGTGGATCTTCGCGAACCTCCTCGAGAACGCCGTCGAACACAACGACGGCGAGTCGCCCCGCGTCGAGGTGACGGTCGCGACGACGGACGAAACCGTTACCGTCCGGATCGCGGACGACGGGCCCGGCATTCCGACGCCCGTCCGAGAGGCGCTGTTCGACCGCCGGTCCGACAACCACGGGTTGGGGCTGTACCTCGTCCGGATTCTGGCGACGCGGTACGGCGGGCGCGTCGATCTCGCGGAGACCGGACCCGACGGGAGCGTCTTCGCCGTGACGCTATCGCGGGCCGGCGGCGAGCGAACCACCGAGCCCCCGGATCGTCGTCGAACCGATTCGGATCCGGTGGCGGCGGCCGTCGGATCGCAGCGGACGGCCGACGCCGAAACGGCTGTCGTCGCCAGTGGGAGACGAAAACGGGAGTCGACGACGGAGACGATCTCCGCCGATCGGGAACCGACCGAGACGAAACCGAACGAACGAGACGGGATCGACCGGACGCGGCCGACTTCGCCGCGGGACGGTCCCGAAATATAGTTGCCGCTGAACGGCGATACACACCCGATCGCATTCGTCCCTGCGATCGGTGTGTAAATCGTTTCGGCGGCGACTATCAGCCGATCACCGCTCGTCGAGTCGCTCCTTCCACTCGCCGATCCCCGAGGGATCGAGGTGCACGTGGGCGTCCCCGACGTCCTCGAGGTCGCGCACCCGGTCGACCAGATCCGACTCGACGTCGTGGGCCTTCCGGAAGGGCATGTCGCCGTCGACCTCGACGTGGACCTCGACCTCGAGGACGGTGCCGTCGTAGAAGACGGTCAGGTCGTGGACGCCCTGAACGTCGGGGTGGCTGCGGAGGGTCTCGACGATCTCCGTCCGTTTCTCGGGGCTCGCCGCGGCGCCGATGAGGTAGTCGACGTTCTCGCGGCCGATCTCGACGCCCTGGTAGACGACCAGCAGGCTGACGAAGCCGCCGGCGATCGGATCGAGCAGCGGCTGGCCCAGCAGGACGCCGACGACGCCGACGACGGCGGCGAAGGAGGTGTAGATGTCGTTGAGGCAGTCGACCGCCAGCGCCTTGAGCGCGGTCGAGTTCAGCGCCTCGTTGATCGCCGTCGTGTAGCGGTAGACGAGGTACATGTCGGCGATCGAGAACGCGAGCGCCCCGAGCAGGAGCGGGCTGAACTCGACCTCGACGCCGTGGAGGATTCCCTGCGCGGACTCGTAGAGCAGGTTTAGCCCGAGGAGGGCGATAACGGCCCCGACGAACAGCGCCGTCAGCGGTTCGATCCGGTCGTGGCCGTGCGGATGGGTGTCGTCGGGCTCGTCGTAGGAACTGCGACCCCAAATGAGCACGACGAGGCTCGCGATCAGATCGGCGATCGAGTGGGCCGCGTCGGCCAGCAGGGCGACGCTACCGAAGAGCCACCCCGCGGCTCCCTCGACGACGATCTTCACCGCGTTCCCGAGGACGTTGACTACCGCCGCGCGCGTAAAGCCCCGCTGTCCGCTCCCGGCGCCGTCGGTGGCCATGGCTCGGTCTAGAGCCAGTCTAACCTTGGCTCTTTTCCTTCCGTCGACGGCGGGGACGACGCGCCGCCGGTCCGAGCGCTCGAGGCGTCGTTTCGCAATCCTGATACCGATCGTGTGAGAACTCACACCGTCTTCGATTCGACGGTCGGACCGTTCGTCGATCGCTCGTCGGCTGACCGGGCTCGGCGACCGACCGTCCCTACCGACCACTCATGACCGCTGACAATCCGTTCGGTCGCCTCGAGACGCTCGCGTTGATCGCCGTCGGAGCGTTCGCCGGGGCGAATCTCCGCTT
Source organism: Haloterrigena gelatinilytica (assembly GCF_013342145.1). Classification (NCBI taxonomy): domain Archaea; kingdom Methanobacteriati; phylum Methanobacteriota; class Halobacteria; order Halobacteriales; family Natrialbaceae; genus Haloterrigena; species Haloterrigena gelatinilytica. The sequence continues at coordinate 3,102,491 of NZ_JABUQZ010000001.1, forward strand.
TTTCGCGATGGGGTTGGGGTCCGACGTTCGAGCGGTGCTCGCGGTCAACGCCCTCGGAAGCACCGCGCTCGGCTTCATCGTCTACGAGGCCGAGTACGCGGGACTGCTGGGCCGGCGGTCGCGGCTCTGTCTCTCCACCGGCTTGCTCTCGTCGCTGACGACCTACAGCACGTTCGCGCTCCAGGCCGCGCTGGCGGCCGACCCCGTCGTCCTCGTCGCCGTCGTCGCCGGCAACTACGGATTCGGCTTCGCGGGCGTCCTCGCGGGGCGAACCGTCGCGCGTCGACTCGGTTCGGTCCTCGAGCCCGGAACGGGCGGTGAGACGGCGTGAGCCTCGAGCCGGCGTTGGTCGTTGGAATCGGCGGCGCGATCGGCGCCGTGCTCCGCCACTGGGTGTCGCTACAGCTAGCCAGCGAGCGGTTCCCGTGGCCCACGCTGGCCGTGAACGTCCTCGGGAGTTTCGGCTTCGCGCTCGCCCTCTTCGCGGGCGCCGGCGAATCGACGCTCCGACTGGTCGGGACCGGGATCTGCGGCGCGTTCACTACGTTTTCGTCGTTTTCCGTCGAGACCGTCGGGTTGTACGAGCGCGGCGACCGGCGCCTCGCCGTCGTTAACGCGGCCGGCAACCTCGCGCTCTCGCTGTCGGCGATCGGTCTCGCGTGGGCGATCGTCGACGTCGGGCCGCTGTGACCGACTCGAGGACGATCGGCGGCTCGAGAACGAGCGGTGCGACGGTCAGAGACGCGGCATCTCGAGGCGACGTTCCTCCGCGTCCGCTTCCGCTTCCGCTTTCGACGCCGACGCCGCGGCGTCGCGACTCGAGTCGCCGCCGTTACGCAGCAGTCTGTACCCCGCGTAGACGGCCCCCGCGACGAGTCCGGCACCGAGCGCGCTCGAGCCGGGGAGTTCCCGGCGCTGTCGGAGGCTCGTGTAGAGGCTCGTCTCGGCGACGTGACCCTCGTAGCCGCCGCGCTGCTCGAGGCTGCCGGTCGGCTCCTCGAGGCCGTCCGCGGCGTCGGGACGGGGCGGATCGCCGGTGCGCTGCTGGCGGTAGAAGACGGTCTCCATGACCCTGTCCAGCAGGCGTGCGGCGTGCTGTCCGAGGACGGTCATCTGCTTGCCGCCGGCGCCGACGGTCACCTCGTGCTGGGGGTTCTCGGCGGCGTGGAGGATGGCCCGGGCGACCGTCTCCGGCGCGTAGACCGGCGCCGGCAGCGTCGCTTCCTCGTCCATGTGATTCTTCGCGTGGTCGGGGAACGGCGTGTCGATCGCGCTCGGCTTGATCAGCGTCACCGAGACGGGCGCGCCCTCGCGCTCGAGTTCCATCCGGAGCGTCTCGGTGAAGCCCTTGACGGCGTGTTTGGAGGCCGAGTAGCTCCCCTGCAGGAGGATGGCGCGCTCGGAGACGATGCTGCCGACGTTGACGATCGCACCCTCTCGGTCGCGGGATTTGAAGTGATCGGCGGCCTCGAGCGAGCCGTAGAGCAGCCCCCAGACGTTGACGTCGAACTGGTCGCGCATCTCCTCGATCGGAACGTCCTCGAGCTCGCCGTAGATGGAGACGGCCGCGCCGTTGACCCAGGTGTCGAAGCCGCCGTACGCGTCCTCGGCGACTCGCCGGATCTCGCGGACGTCGTCGCGGTCGCTGACGTCGGCGACGACGGACGTCGCCTCGCCGCCGTCCGCCTGGATCTCCGCGGTCAACTGCCGGAGGGCCTCCTCGCTCCGGGCGGCGACGACGACGCTGGCGCCCCGGTCGGCGGCCATCCGCGCGGTCGTCAGCCCGATCCCCGAGGACGCGCCGGTGATCACGATCACCTGCTCGTCGAGCGGCTTCAGCTCTGCGTTCATGGTTCGTCCCCGTACTACGGGCTCGATCGGCCTTGCACTCGGCCCCTGTATTGGCATGGCCGCGGCCGCTGCAGTCGTTCCGGCGGGCTCGAGCGGCGACGTCGGCCTCGGTCGACATCGAGCCGGCGACGTCGGTCGGCCTCGAGCGACGGACTATCGGACGCGCCGCGAGTCCGACGTCGGGCCCGCGTCAGCTACGCGTCAGACCGTCAGTCGAACGTCTGACTGAATTTCAAGTGTCCGACCGTGGGCTCGGTCTGTATGGACCCTGCCCCACGACCCCGTCGAGATACCCGGCGCCGAACGGACCGAGACGCCCGTATCCCACCGCACCGAGACGCTCGCGCGCGAACCGAACGCCGCGAACGGAGGCCGGGTCGATGATCGGCTTCCTCAGGACGATGCCGATTCGAAACGGGAGCGAGACGCTCGTCCCGTTCGCGCTGGCCGCGGTGATCGCCATCCTCGGGGCTCTCGTCTACCTCGAGCTCGTGACCGTGCTGCTCGAGTACGCCGACTGAGCCGGCGGACCGATCAGGACTGTGCGAGGTCCTCGAACGCCGCCGCGGACGTCCGCGTCCCCTTCGAGATGAGGACGTCCCCGCCCTGTAGTTCGGCGTCGGCGTCGGTGACCAACAGCCAGCCCTCGCCGGGCCGCCGAATCGCGATCACCGACATGGTCGACTCGACGTTCGGAACGCCGCCGGTCACGGCGATGCCGTCGAGGTCGCTGCCGGGCTCGACCTCGACGCGCGTGATGATCTCGTCGCTTTCCTGAACCGCCAGCTGAACGACCGGGTGGACGTCGATATCCCGGAGCACGCCCTCGCTGATGTCGATCGCCGCGTCGCTGATGGCCTCCGTGCTGGTTCCCAGGCGGATCAGGCCGCGCAACACGACGGGGTCGTCCGCGTCCGCGGCCGCCCGAAGCGTCCAGGCCTCGAACCGCGACTGCATGGCGTCGACCTCGACCTCGAGATTGCGCACCTCCTCGGCCAGTTCGGCGCTGTCGAACAGCACGCTGCTGTAAGCCAGGTCGACCGCCAGCTCCGAGAGGTTCTTCATGTGGATGATGGTGTCGACCGCCCGCTCGAGGTCGGGAATGCCGGGGTCGTCGACCGACGGCGACTCGTAGACGTCGCCGGTCAGCTCCTCGCAGACGTCGCCGATCGACGGGTCCGGACCGCGAAGCAGCGCGACGTCATCGCTCTTGACGGTCGTGTTCGGACCGGGGTTGAGCAGCCACTCGTCTCCCCGGCGCAGGGCGATGACGCGGACGCCCGTCTCGGACTCGAGGTCGATGTCCTGGAGGGTGCGATCCGCGTAGACGGAGTCGGGATCGACGACGCCCCGGACCAGCGTCTCCGCCGCTTCGGGCAGCGCCGCGCGCATGGCCTCGGGCAGCCCCATCTCCTCCAAGACGATCTTGGCGATGTCGCCGGCCGCGTCGCTGATCTCGTCCGCGGCGGCGACGATCCCGAGGACGGGGGCTAACTCCTCCGCGTCGGCCGGCTTGCGGACGGCCATCATGAGGCTCATCCGCGCCCGGAGCTTGAGCACGTCCATCCGCTCTTCCAAGCGGAGCACTTCCCGCGCGAGGTCGGCGTTGCGGTGGAGGACCGCCGAGTACGAGAGGTCGATGAGCAGCTCCGCCGTGTCCTTCATCTCGACGAGCACGTCCTTGACGCTGACCGGCTCGTACTCGATCGATACCGACGACGTTTCCCCCTCGAGCGGGTCCATAGCACGAACTCGGTTACGCGGCGAAAAAAGCGTTTCCCGAGGTGACCGTCCGCGAGTGAAACGAGCGGTTCTCCGCCGGAACGGCGACGCCCGTGACGGCGGCCTTTTTAGCGCAGATTTTTGCGCCGAGAGATAGCTCCTTCGCGAGCTATCCGAGGCGTAAAAAGGTACTTCGACACGGTTTTGGCGGGGCACAGAGAACCCACGGGCAATGATCGATCGGACCTATCTGCGCGAGAACCCCGAGGAGGTACGCGAGGCCCTCGACGACCGCGGCGCCGACGTCGACCTCGACGGGATCCTCGAGATCGACGAGCGCTGGCGCGAGCTGAAGGCCAAGGGCGACGAACTCCGCCACGAGCGCAACCAGATCACCCAGCAGATCGGGGAGCTGGTCGCCGAAGGGAAAGACGAGGAACGCGAGGAAGCGATCGAGCAGTCGAAGGAACTCAAGTCGGAGATCGAGGACGTCGAGACCGAAGCCGACGAGCTCAAGGACGAACTCGACGAGCGGCTGCTCGAGGTGCCCCAGATTCCCCACGAGAGCGTCCCGAAAGGGATCGACGAGCGCCACAACGTCGAGGACCGGCGCTGGGGCTTCGACGACCTGCGCGACGTCCCCGACGACGTCGTCCCACACTACGATCTCGGCGAGGAGATGGACATCATCGACGAACAACGCGGCGCGAAGACGACCGGCGGCGGCTTCTACTTCCTCAAGGGCGACGGCGCCCGCCTTGAGCACGCGCTGATCCAGTTTATGCTCGACGTCCACCGCGAGCAGGACTACGTCGATATCTTCCCGCCGGTGCCGATCAACAGCGAGTCGATGCAAGGGACCGGGCAGTTGCCGAAGTTCGCCGACGACGCCTACCGGCTGGGGGGCAGCAACGAGGAGGAGTACGAGGACGACGATCTCTGGCTCTGTCCCACCGCGGAGGTGCCGGTCACCAACATGTACGCCGACGAGATCCTCCTGCAGGACGACCTTCCGCTCAAACACCAGGCCTACACGCCGAACTTCCGGCGCGAGGCCGGCGAGCACGGGACCGAGACTCGCGGCATCGTCCGCGTCCATCAGTTCAACAAGGTCGAACTCGTCAACTTCGTCGAACCCGAGGAGAGCTACGACCGCCTCGAGGAACTGCTCGGCGAGGCGGAGGAAGTCCTCCAGCGACTCGGCCTTCCCTACCGCGTGCTCGAGCTCTGTACCGGCGATCTCGGGTTCAAGGCCGCAAAACAGATCGACCTCGAGGTCTGGGCCCCCGCCGACGACATGGACGACGGCCCCGAGGAGGGCGGCCGCTGGCTCGAGGTCTCGACGGCCTCGAACTTCGAGGACTTCCAGGCCCGGCGGGCCGGCCTGCGCTACCGCCCCGAGCGCCACGAGTCGGCGGAGTACCTCCATACGCTGAACGCCTCGGGCGTCGCGATTCCGCGCGTGATGGTGGCCATCCTCGAGTACTACCAGAACGACGACGGCACCGTGACGATTCCCGAGCCGCTGCGGCCGTACATGGGCGGTAAAGAAGTCATCGAGGGCCACGAGAAGGTCGGCGAGAGCGCGCTCGGTGCCGGCGAGCGGGAGTAACGGCGTCGTCCAATCCGCTGGACTCGTCTTAAACTGCCGTCTTGCTCCGAGCGACGATTCGGTGTCACATAACTGGCTCGGTGTGGCAATAAATAGCGTTGTTCGGGAGCAGATAGCTTGAGACTGACCGTAGTAACGCGAAAAATAGCGTACTGAGTCCGGAATGTTCCTCAACCGTCGATCAGGATTCCATCGGATTTTCGTTCTCTGAAATATCGACGTAGTTTTTCACTGAACTGAGGTTAACTGCGTCCCCATCGCCGCCGTAATGGTACTCTAGGATCGAGTGAGCGGTACACTGCGTGAGCAGAGGAGTGGGATCGGGATACCATTCCAACTGCGAACCCCAATCAGTCCCGTCACACGCGGTATCGGGGACATCGTCCGAGAGGTAGGACGTGTATCCGGTAGCCATGATCGTCGGATCACCATTCCGCGGATCCCCCATCTGATGATCCAAAGGCCACTCATCGTCGTGAAGCGTCTGACCGTGGATCATTTCGTGAATCACGAAATTATACCCGTGGTCGTATCTGGTGGCAATTGAACCGCCGGTATGGTTCGTGTTAACGAACAGAACCGAGCCGCCTGAGTCGTAGAGCTGGTGTCGATCGTCATAGCGACCGGCAGGGCGATCGGAATTCGTCGTGACGATTATGTTGATCTTGCCCGGACTCGTATCTATTATCGAGAGGTCTTCCCGAATTGGATCGAAGTCGCTGAAGTCACTTGTACCCGAATCAGGAACGGGATCGACGTCCGAACCAGAGGTGTCGATGTAGTCATTAATTGAGTAGTCGTCGACGTACGCGCACCACGTGTTCATCCATTCCAAGTAGTCGTCCACACCGTCTCGAACGCCGTCCACGAAACGACTGTCGTGCGAATCCGTCCCGTCACTTCGAAGCGTTACATCAATATCCTCGTGATCGGAGGAACCATTATCGGCAGTGGCGAGTCCGCTGAAAGCGACCGAACCGGTGGCTGCCACACTGGCGCCTTTCAGGAATTTTCTGCGTTCCATTGCGTTGCAGGCAACAACAATTCTAACGATAAAATTTTGTGTAGAAGAATAAAATTAAATGATGTAAATAAAACATAATACTAAATACACTGAGGAGTGATTAGCGGCAGACATTATTAAATCGGAGCGAGATTACAGCAAGAGTGACGATTGGCCAGAGAAGCAACCGATTTGGCCATTTCGTATTCGGTCGAATACGGCAGTGGCAAAAAGGAATTTCGGGACCGCGAGTCGACCTTACAGGTAGTCGATGCTCGGCGGCAGCTCGAGCTTCATGCCCTTGCGCTCGCGGATCTCCATGATCTTGTCGCGCTGGAGGGAGTCGGACATGACCTCGAAGCCGGCGTTCTCGGTGTTCCAGGAGGCACGACCCTCGGTCGCGGAGCGGATGTCGGACGCGAAGCCGATCATCTCGCCGACGGGCGCGATACCCTCGACGACCATGAGGTCCCCTTCCTGGTACATGTCGTCGACGCGGCCACGACGACCCTGGATCTCGCCGGAAGCGGCGCCCATGTGGTCGTTGGGCACGTCGATGCGGACGTCCTGCATCGGCTCGAGCATCTTGATCTTCCCGTCGATCAGGGCCTTATGGACGGCCTCGCGGGTCGCCGGGATGACCTGTGCCGGACCGCGGTGGATGGTGTCCTCGTGGAGCCGGGCGTCGTGGAGGCGGATGAGCGTCCCCTGGACCGGCTCGTTGGCCAGCGGACCGTTGTCGAGGGCCTCCTCGAGACCCTCGACGACGAGTTCCATCGTCTCGTTCAGGTGCTGGATACCCTTCGTGTCGTCGATGAGGATGTTCGTCCCGTGGATGTGCTCGACGTTCTGGGACGTGTCCTTGTCCATGCCGGCTTCCTGCAGGGCCTCGCGGCGTTCCTGCTCGGGCATGTCCATCGAGGCCTCGCCGAGCTTGATGGTGTCGACGAGTTCGTCCGTCATCGGCTCGATGGAGATGTAGAAGCGGTTGTGGCGGTTCGGCGAGATGCCCTCGACCTCGTCGCTGGGGTTCTGGGGCTGCTCGCGGTAGACGACGATCGGCTCACCGGTGTTGACCGGAATGCCCTGGTTCTTCTCGATACGCTGGGTGATGACCTCGAGGTGGAGCTCACCCTGTCCGGAGATCAGGTGTTCGCCGGTGTCCTCGTTGATGTTGATCTGGATCGTCGGGTCCTCCTTGGAGACCTGTCGAAGCGTCTCGATCAGCTTCGGCAGGTCGTCCATGTTCTGGGCCTCGACGGACTTCGTAATGACCGGCTCGGAGATGTGCTCGATCGACTCGAACGGCGTCATCTCGACGCTCGAGACGGTCGAGCCGGCGATGGCGTCCTTGAGCCCGGTGACGGCGGCGATGTTCCCCGCCGGAACCTCTTCGACTTCCTCGCGCTCGCCACCCATGTAGATGCCGACGGACTGGACGCGGTTCTTGCCCGCCGTCCCGGAGACGTACAGCTCCTGGCCCTTCTCGAGGGAGCCCGAGAAGACGCGGCCGGAGGCGATCTCGCCGGCGTGGGGGTCCATCGAGATGTCGGTGACCATGAAGACGACCTCGCCGTCCTCGTTGACGAGGCGCATCTGCTCGGCGAGTTCGGACTCGTCGTCGCCGCGCCAGATGCGCGGGATACGACGCGGCTGCGCGTCGACCGGGTTCGGGAAGTGCTCACAGACCATGTCGAGCACGACGTCCGACAGCGGCGTCCGCTCGTGGAGCTCCTGGCGCTTGTCGTTGCGCTCGAGTTCCATGATCTCGCCGAAGTCCATCCCGGTGCGCTGCATCGAGGGCATCGAAACGCCCCACTTGTAGAGCGCGGATCCGAACCCGACGGTGCCGTCCTCGACGGAGACGGTCCAGTCGTCGATGTCGTCCATGTCCTGGGTCATCCCGCGGATGAGCTCGTTGACGTCGTGGATGACCGACAGCAGACGCTGCTGCATCTCTTCGGGACCCTCCTGCAGTTCGGAGATCAGGCGGTCGACCTTGTTGATGAACAGGGTCGGCTTGACGCCCTCGCGAAGGGCCTGTCGCAGCACCGTCTCGGTCTGGGGCATGGCCCCTTCGACGGCGTCGACGACGACCAGCGCACCGTCGACGGCGCGCATCGCGCGGGTGACGTCGCCACCGAAGTCGACGTGGCCCGGCGTGTCGATGAGGTTGATGAGGTGGTTGGTCCCCTCGTACTCGTGGGTCATCGAAACGTTCGCCGCGTCGATGGTGATCCCGCGTTCCTGCTCGTCTTCCTCCGTGTCCATCGCGAGCTGTTCGCCGGCAGTCTCGTCGGAGATCATGCCTGCACCCGCGAGGAGGTTGTCAGAAAGCGTCGTTTTCCCGTGGTCGACGTGAGCGGCGATGGCGATGTTCCGGATGTTCTCCGGTTCGTCCATCAACCGTTCACACTCTTGGACGATCTTCTTGCGTCGGCCCATATACCCCCCATTACCGCCAGCGGGGTCAAAAGGGTAGTGTTTCGTCGCCGCCGGAATTCGTCGCGTTTCCCGGTTCCAACGGTGGAATATCCAATTTGAGTGAGTGAATCCCTCGCATAATTTGGTCGCCGTCGACCGGCCCGTCTACCGCCGAACCCCTCGTTCTACGCAACGATCGTCAGCGAACCGTCTGATCCCGCCTACTCGTCCCCGCGAACCTGCCCGATTCCAAACCGGTTCGGGGCCGCAGCCGCGCGCTGCGTGGCACGCCAGGGTCGTCCGCCGCACGCGAACGCACAAAAGAGTCAAATCCTTCGACCCCTTGCTATCCGTACACATGAATATACGCGTACAGGGACCGGGACCGACTTCTCCATTCCTCAGCGCCCGCGACCTCTTCGAGACCGAGCACGACCTCTCGCTGCCGGTCGACGTCCGGCTCCGGGACGACCCCGACGAACGCACCTGGGCCGGTCACTACGACGATCGCCACGTTCTGAACATCTCGAGACAGGCCGCCTCGAGCGCCATGGCCCGCGAACTGGCCCTCCACGAGTTCGCCCACATGGCCCGACACGAACAGAAACACCCCTCGCACACCCAGTCGACCGAGGAAGTGCTCTTCCTCGCGCTGGCCGGCAAGAGCGTCGAGCGGCGGAAGCTCTCCCACTGTTACCAGATCGCCAATCACATGAAAGACATCTACGCCGACGACATCACGCTCGCGGTCGGCCCCGGCGAGAAACTCCTCTCCTTTCTCGAGTCGAGCCTCGCGATGGCCGTCGCCGACCGTCCCGAAACTCCGTCGCGGCCCGGTTTCGAGCGCCTCTCGGCGAGTTCGGATCCCGAGATCACGGCCGTCAACGCCGCGTTCGCGCTGGCGCTGGCCGAACGCCACGACTTAGTCGCCGACGACCACCGGCTGTACGACCTCGCACACGCCGCCGCGATGGACGCCCCCGACGTCGATTTCGAGGGCTTCAAACGCCGCTTTCGGGAACTCGCCCGCGACCCGGATCCGAGTACCTACCGCCAGGTTCTCGTCGATGCCACTCGCTCGTACGTCAGTAGCCCGGAGTCGCGAGCGGACGGTCCGGCGGCGGACTGACCGACACCGACGCCCCGGCCGTAAAACCGGTAGCCGGTAGGGAGGCCGGTTCGGGCCGATTCCTCGCACGTCCAGCTTCGCTTCAACCCGAACATTTAATGTTTGATCCCGCTAACGGTCTAACATATATTGATGTTTTCGCGCAAGGGCTGGGGTAGCGGGTCCGGGGACGAGCAGTTCACGGCGGAGCTATCGCAGCTGAAACGCCGGGGAGCGAGCGTGCTCGTTGTCGGAGCCGTCCGAACGGAACAGCGCCAGGAGGTCAGTCGACGCCTGCTGGGGCAGACAACGTCCCAGCCGCGCCGACGCGTCCTCGTCTCGACGACCGGCGAAAGCCACACCATGTCTCACCTCGCCGACGGCGACGACGCCGAGTCAGCGACGACCGCACTCGTCAACTACGAGACGCAGTCTCGGGGTGCTGCCGCCGCTAATAACGACTCGCAGTCGATGGAATCCGTCTCCGTGCAGTCCGACGACTCCCCGACGACCGCCGCCACGCTCGCCGACCTCGGGATCGCCGTCTCCGACGCCATCGAGGAGTTCGAACGCGACGCCACCAGCCTCGCACCGGGTGAGCTCCGCATCGCCGTCGACTCGCTCGTTCCGCTCCTCGAGGAGTACGGCGCCGAACGCGTCTTCAAATTCGCTCACCTGACCAACGGCCGCACCCGAGACGCCGACGGCATGATCCACTATCATCTCCCGCTGGACCGCGACTCCGACGTCGTTTCGGTCCTGACGCCGGTGTTCGATATCGTCATCGAACTCCGCGATCGAAACGGCCTCTTCCAGGAACGTTGGACGATCAACGACGGCGACTACAGCTCCGGCTGGCTCTCGATCGGACAGTCGTAACGCCTATCGACCGCTCGAGCGTCACGTCCATTATCTCCCGGACGATCAGCCATAGTCCCCCTCTCACTTGCCGATGCTATGAAACCGAAATTCGAACCCCTCGACGACGGCCTCGAAATTATCGATCCGATCGAACGTCACCGGTATCGGCTGACGACTCACGAGCGAGTAGACCCGGTGCCGATAAGCACTGATGAGATTCCGTTTCCAGTTGATTCGACTGCTGAGATTTCGACTGAAACGATAACGCTCCCGTCAAGCGACCTTCTTTATATTCGGGATCAGGATGGGTTGATGATCACCGAAGTTCAGCCGGACGAACAAGCTTCATTACCGGAAGATCAGTATATCATAGACTTGTCCGGGCCTATGAAGATATACGCGTACGTCGATTCGACAGTTAATGTTTATTCAGACAGCGAGCACACCTACATTTCCTTTGACGATTTAACGGCGGTTACTATCGGAGCGAGATCTTTCCATACGAGACCCGCAGAAACAATCGTAACAACGTCTGATCCGAGCGACGTAATGCGTGCAGTCACAGCGTTCGGGTCCGCCCTGAAGACGACAACCCCAGAGCGATCGTACCCGACGCTACGAGGCCATCCACCAAAAATCGAAATTGGAGAGGAGTTCAAAGCCCCTCACCGGTTAGAAGACCGTAATCCAACTGTTCGGATCGAAATACCGCCGACACTACGCCATATATTCGTTATCTCCTCACTCGCGTACTATCTTGGCGCGGAGGTTATCCCTGGAAAGAGAGCACGAATCCTCACTGACGATGGTAAGTCACATCCATTAGATGACAAAAATTTCGAGGAAAGCGTTGAACGAGTGCTTAAGAAGCTGTTCTTTTTAGATTGTATTGTCCGAACAGAAGGCTCAACGCCGTTACCGCTATACGAACGACAGAAAGTCGAACAGAAACTGGACTTCGATATCGCACACGTATATAGTCAGCCACTTTCTCAACAACTTAAGACCTATCTCGAAGTGCCATTTGAAACGATAGAGTCATGTCTTCCGGAGTGGAGATTGAGCGTTCATATTGAACCCACCACAGAAATTATTGAATTTCTTCCCTTCATCGCTAATGACCTTGCAATAGTCAAAATACAAAATGAAGACGAGCGATTAACGCCCTCATCAAAAGGACAGAGTGAAGCGATCGAAGAATTCGTACGGGGTGGTGTCGATCAGCCGTCGGTTAAGATTCGAAGCTCAGAGACTCATAGTGGGGGTGAATGGCAATCATCGACACCGACGGTACGCCAGACGTGGAAACTAGGCGGAAATTCTGCCGTTAAAAGCACGACACCGCTCTCTGCATACCAGAATAATATCGGTCGGAGTCCGCGGGAGGACCCAATTGAAATTAAAGTTGTTTGTAATGATCCGAGTATGCGTGAGGAATTGGAGAACGTCAATGGTGTCTACGGTACTCGCAAGGAGCTACCATTCGATGTTACTATTTACTACGATCTATCAATAGAAGACCTTGAATTTATATTAGCAAGTAAAAGTGATTTTCTCCACTATATTGGTCATATCGATGGAGACGGATTCCAGTGCTCCGACGGTAAATTAGACGGTGCATCGATCGACTCTGTAGGAATGAAGGCGTTCCTACTTAATGCGTGTCAATCATACGAACAGGGATTACACTTAGTCAACTCCGGAAGTATCGGCGGAATAGTCACCTTTGATGAAATCGTTAATACCGGTGCAGTTAGTGTCGGTAGTATAATTGCACGACTCTTGAATCGAGGCTACCCCCTTCACGCTGCGTTAGATGTTGCACGACACAAAAACGTGATCGGCAACCAATACCGGCTCGTTGGAAACGGGAAGACGACAATAACTCAATCAAAAACGGGAGGCCCTACCGTATGTTCAATAGACCGGTCGAAAAAAGAAACTCGTGTTACTATAAACACGTATACGACTTCGTGGGCAGGGAACGGGAGTATCTTCACACCCCACATAAATTCGGTAGACAAATATTACTTGAGTCCGAGAGAAACAGATCAAATTACAGTATCTGATGGGGAATTAGCGGACTATCTTGCTAGAGAGCAAATACCAGTTATAACTAAGACTGGCGTTCGATGGAGCAAAAATCTCGCTGAAGAGTTATTCTAGCGTCTACGGCCCGTGGTAGAATCCGCTAGAGGCGGCAGCGGAACCTGCTTGTGAAATCGCTAGCATGATGGTGAACAAAACGCCGATCATTCGTGGGTGGTTCTTCAGGTACTGGGTTAGGTCGTCCATGGTACACCTTAGACATATCCGCCTGGTACCATAAATTTATTTTAATATATCAGATGAATAAATAATAGTGTTATTGATTAACATATCTGTTGGAAAATACCTAAGAGTTGACTATAACTACGAAAGCGCTACTAAGGCTAAAAGAGGTTACTCGAGCAACTGTCGAAGAGCCTGATCGAACTCATCGCTCGAGAGTTTGTCGCGAATCGCGGCTGCCCGTGCACGGGAGTTATAGAGTTCAGAAACGACGGACTGGTACCGGTCGCCGACGTCGAGTCCAGATTGAAGTTCGCTCTCGAGCAGCGCTCGTTCGGTCGAAAGACGGAAGAACTCGTCCATCGCCGTCTCGTAGGCTTGCTGGAGAAGCAGGCGTTCGATCGTCGACTGTAAGACTTCATCCGAGAGGGGCCGAACGAGGAGTTCGTCTGCACCGCGATCGACGGGGTCGTCGGTGGGAACGTCGTCAGCAAGCGCGAGTATCTGGGTGTTCGGAGCCCGTTGACGAAACGCATCGAGAACGCCACGCGCGTCCGGGGTCTCGAGTTCCCAATCGAGAATGAGAAGATCGTAGCTCTCGTCGATCTGATCGAGGATCGACCGATCGAAGTCGGCCTGTCGAACCGTTGCCGCGATTCGTGCCTGATCGGTACCCAGATCGGGAAGGGAAAGGGTAGGATGGACGACGAACAGTCGAGAGGTAGATTTCAGCAACACAGTACCTACCAATACTGGGAGGGCAGATACTATTAAATGTGATTAGGTACGAACGTGGACTCCGAGTACGTACTCGAATATATGAGTTAACAACCAGTGAAATATATAGAACAGCCGTAACTTATACTGTATCTAGTCGATATCCAATTCGATACGGAAGATGGCGAGTTTCCGAGCATCTTTCACCAAACTTCACGACCGATGAAACCGAGATTCAAAGCAGTTGAAAAAGGATTGGAAATTATCGACCCAATCGAGCGAAAACGCTATCCACTAGAGACAACGACACCGGCCACACCGGCAGTTGGTAATGCAGATCGGATACCGTTTCCGGTGGACTCAACGATAGAGATCAGAACGAGCAGAGTGACGCTTCCGGAGAATCCATATATCTACGTTCGTGGCCCTGATGGGACACTGTGTGCCGAAGTCGGTCCGGGAGAGAACATCACTCTTCCAGAAGAAGAATATATTCTCGATCTATCCGGTCCGCTGAAGGTTTATGCACACGTCAACGATCCCGTTCAGATTTGTGTAGGAAAAGCGAGAGCAGAAGTTGCTTTTGAAAAGCCCGCTCGAGTAACACTTAGCGCACGGTCCTTTCACCGCCGCCCAGGTGAGACAGTGACAACGACTGATGATCCGGCCGATATAATGCGGGTACTCTCAACGTTCGGAGCGACGTTGAAGACAACGACATCGGGACGTTCGTATCCGACGCTCCGTGGCCATCCACCGGCAATCGAACTAGCCGACGAGGTATCCATTCCGGATACCCTAAATCAGCCTCAGACCGGGATCAGAATCGAAATCCCGCCGACGCTCGATCATATCTTTGCTATTACGGCCTTAGCGTATTATCTCGGAGCAGAAGTCGTTCCAGGGTCGACACCACGACTGACAACGGAAACGGGATATTCTTACTCACTCGATGGTCGAGATGACTTCGAAACGACGGTTGAGCGGGTTCTCAGACAGATTTTCTTCCTCGACTGCATCGTACAAACTGAAGGAGAAACGCCAAGTTCACTGTACGAGCGACAGGCAGTCGAACCACTACTCGAGTTCGATATCGAAGAGGTATACGAGCAATCGATGGTCGAACAGCTCGAAACGTATCTCGAGGTCCCCTTCGAGCGGATAGAACCACAGGTTCCACCGTGGTATTCCGAGATTCGTCTCGAGCCGACGGATGATCATATCGAGTTTCTCCCCTTCATTGCGAACGACCTCGCAAGTGTTAACGTTAGAAATACTGCGAGTGATCCGACAGAGCCGCTACAGGAACGACGGCGAACGACTACAGAACCGACGCGGGTAACTGAATCCCGGATCACCAACTTAGGCCCCACAGATTCCGAAACGGATGCGGAATCTCTTCCATCTAGTCCAGTACTTCAGCAATGCTGGAAAAACCACGATGGTAGTACTACCGTAAGCACGAAACCGCTATCGGCCTCTCGAAATAGCATCACGCGAACGCCGCGAGAGGAACCGCTCCGGATCGAAGTTATCTGTAACGATCCGAGTATGAACGATGAACTCGTAACCGTCCACAGTACGTATCAGGATTCCACCGTCCCGTTTGACGTTACTGTTCACCACGACCTTTCGAAGCGGGAACTACGAGAAGTCTTCACGAAAGAGAGCGGCTTTCTTCACTACATCGGCCACATCGATTCGGATGGCTTCCGGTGTTCGGATGGAACGCTGGATGCCGCGGATCTCGAGTCCGTCGGTACGAAGACGTTCTTTCTTAACGCCTGTCGGTCGTACGAACAGGGACTCCATCTCATCGAGGCGGGGAGTATTGGTGGAATCGTAACGCTCGTCGAGATCACAAATCAGACCGCAGTCAGTACCGGAAATACAATCGCACAGTTATTGAATAGCGGGGTACCGCTCTATGCAGCACTAAAACTACTCCAGCAGACGACGGACAACGATCAGCAGTATCACCTCCTTGGCGATGAGGGACTCGCGATCACCCAGCTAGAGACGAGCCCACCGCTCTCCGTTGAGATAACGAGGACCGAATCGAACTACGAAGTGACCGTAATAGTGTATAAGAACTCGAGAATGAAACCTGGCTCCGTCTATACACCGTACCTCTCGGGTGTGGACTCGTATTATCTCGTTCCCGGTGAGATGTCATTTCAGCACGTCTCGAGAGCGGACCTCATCGAGTTCCTCAACACGGAAGAGTTCCCCGTGCTCCTCGAGGGAGAACTCCGCTGGAGTACGCAGATCAAGACCGGCGAACTGTAACCGGCCGTCTCGAGTCCTGCCGCTGGACGGTCGGAGAGAATCGAAAAGAAACGAGTCGGCGATCGCTTAGCGTGCAGCCGCTGCGACGCGCTCTTTCTCTTCTTTCTGGCTGACTGCGTAGGTCTGGACGTCGTAGTTGGCCGCGCCGACGAGCTGGTTGGCGATAGCCTCTTCGACGGGCGTGGGCGTCTTGAACGAGTCGTTGTAGACGCCTTCCGCGAGGAACTTCAGGGCCTGGTCGACGCGACGCTGGGGTGCGACGTCGACGGCTTTGGGGACCGAGATGCCACCGTACTTCAGGCGGACGGTCTCCTCGCGCGGAGCCGCGTTCTCGACGGCGGTCACGAGCACCTGAACGGGGTTCTCGTCGGCACGCTCGTCGATGAGCTCGAACGCGTCGCGGACGTGGTTGAGCGTCTTCTGTTTCTTGCCCGTGTTCTCCTCGGTCTGCATGAGACGGTTGATGAACCGCTCGACGATGGAGATCTGGGACTTCTTGAACTGCTTGCTGGCGTGACGGCCGGCGGTGTGTGCGACCGGCGTCACCGTGATGTAGCGTTCGGTCGAGGGATCCTCGTAGGCGATCTCGTCGATCTCCCAGGTGCCGAACAGCTTCGCACCGACGTCGGCTCCGCCCGCGGGGGCGTCGGGGTCTGGTTGGTCTTCTGCCGCCATGGTTATCGCACCGGTTTCTCCGCGTTTCCGCGAACGAGTTCCTTCAGTGCGACGCCGTTGACCTTGTCGACCTTGTAGTTGACGCCGGAGAGGTCGCCCATCGCACGACCCTTCGCCCCGCCGATCCCGGCGATGGTGACTTCGTCGTGTTCGTCGATGAACGAGATTGCGCCGTCACCGGGACAGAACGCGGTGACCTGTTTGCCGTTCTTGATCAGCTGCACTCGGACGCACTTTCGGATCGCCGAGTTGGGCTGTTTCGCTTCGATACCGACTTTTTCGAGGACGATACCGCGGCCCTGCGGAGCACCCTCGAGCGGGTCGGACTTCTCGCGGAGGCCTCGTGCGCGGCGCGCGTAGTCAGAGTCGGACCACCGCTGGTTCTGGCGGTCCTTCTTGAGTTTGCGCGCGGCGTATTTGCCGTTTGCCATGGGCGTCGCTATCCGACGAAGGCACTTAAGCGACCCGTTTCGAATCGGCGTTACGGCACGAGAGCCCTCAATCGGGGTCGACGAAGGACTCTGAGAGCGTTTCACCACCGCGCAATAGTTCTCGAGCCGTCCGTACCGATACGACGCGCTAGCGCCTCCGAACGAGTGTTCGAACGGAGGTAACCGGATTTGACCCAGCATCGAGTCCGTACGGAGTGTCGAAGGGACGATGACTCGATAGACGATTATAGCGAACTCGGTTGGCGGCGGTTATCGATCGCCGACCGTTTCGGTTCGAGGATGACGAATTAGGGGCCATTGAACATTCACGAATTCCTAGGAGTTATTAGTCTGGTGGGTGCATTCTGCATACGGTATGACTGCAATTAATACAGTGTTCATCACTGCCTCGTGGTTCAAGCGACTCATCGGTTCGTCCGACGGGGAAGTTCAATCGGGTGATAAGATACCGAAAGTAGACGATCGCATGGGGTTCGATGGAGCGCTCGAGGACTCGGAAGTGATCGGTCGAAGTCCCCTCTCGTATATCGCTGCAGGCGAATCGGTCTCGTCGTTCGTGGGGAAACAGATCGCCAATAAACTCGCCGAGTACGGACTCGAGGACATCGAGCCCGACGAGTGGTATCCGCTCGAAATCCCACTCGCCATGCTGTACGATATGAACGAAGAGTACGGTGACGTCAGAATGCGGAATATGGGACAGAACGTCCCCCAACACGTCGAATTCCCACCGGAGCTTTCCGAGGTCGATAACGCGCTACGAGCGATCGATACGGCGTATCACCAGAACCACCGTGGCAGCGAAATCGGTTCCTACGAGTTCCAGCAGGAGGGGGAGAGCGCGGGCGTGATGACCTGTGAGAACCCCTACCCGTGTGAATTCGATAAGGGACTCATCAGGGGCGTCGCGAAGAAGTTCGCAAACAATCCCGTCGAAGTCGAGGAAATCGGCGAGCAGTGTCGGTCAGACGGCGGGCAGCGCTGTGAGTATCGCGTCGAGTGGCTCTGAGTAGAAAGCGACTATCGTGACTAGCGTCAAAGACCGGCGAAACGTGTTCTAAACCGGGGAGCTACCCGGTTCAGTACGGATACTCTCGCGGCTCGCGCTGGATCGAGATCCACTTCAACGTCGTCAAGGTTTCCAGTATCCACTCGTCGTTGTATCGGCCGAGTCCCGATGCGCCAACGCCACCGAACGCGACGTGCGGTTCGTCGTTCAGCGGCTGGTCGTTGATGTGGACCATCCCCGTCTCCATCGCGTCGGCCACGTCGCGCGCCCGGGCCACGTCCGTCGAGTGAACCGATCCCGACAGGCCGTACTCGGTGTCGTTGGCGATCCGGATCGCCTCCTCGTCGCTCTCGAAGGGGATGACCGGCGCGATCGGTCCGAAGTGTTCGTTACAGGCGATCGGCATATCGCCGGTGACGTCCGACAGCACCGTCGGCTCGACGAACAGGCCGTCGTGGTCGCCGCCGGTCTCGACCGTCGCGCCGCGCGCCACCGATTCCTCGACGAACCCGACGATCTTGTCGCGCTGGCTCTCGTTAATGACCGGTCCGACGAGGGTCCCCTCCTCGAGCGGATTACCGATGGGAAGCTGCTCGGCGCGATCGGCCAGCCCCGCCACGTACTCGTCGTACAGGGATTCGTGGACTAGATGGCGATTGATCGAGATGCACTCCTGACCCTGGTGGGTGAACGACCCGAACGCGCCGGCGTCGACCGCACGCTCGAGGTCGGCGTCTTCGAGCACGATGTGCGCGTTGTTTCCGCCCAGTTCGAGTGCGGGCTCCGTGTACGAGCCGACGGCACGCTGGCCGACGCCGCGTCCGACTTCCGAGGAGCCGGTAAACGACATCACCGACGGAACCGAATGTCCCGAGAAGTGGTCCCCGATCTCGTGGCCGTATCCGGGGACGACATTCAGGATCCCGTCCGGGAGGCCCGCCTCTTCGAACGCCTTCGCGAGCACGAGCCCGCCCGTCAATGGGGTGTTCTCGTCCGGTTTCAACACCACACTGTTGCCCAGCGCGATTGCGGGTGCGACGACTCGGCTAGTGAGGTACAGCGGGAAGTTCCACGGTGTAATGACGCCGACGACGCCGGCCGGTTCGCGCACGAGCAGGTTCTCCTTGCCGGGCGTAACCGAATCCTTGCGTCGGCCGCCGTCGCGCATCGCTAGCCCGGCGCCGACGTCCATCGTGCCCTGTGCGAGTTGGATCTCGAAATCGGCCTTCAGCTGGACGCCGCCACACTCGACCGCGAACAGCGTCGCGAGGTCGTCGGCGTACTCACCCAGCAGTTCGCAGGCCGCGGACACGATCGCGGCCCGCTCTTGAGGCGGTCGCTCCGCCCACTCCGCCTGTGCCTCCTCCGCGGTCGCGTACGCCTCGTCGACGTCGTCCTCGGTCCCTGAGGGGACCCTCGTCACTGTCGTTCGCGTCGCGGGATTTTCGACGTCGATCAGCTCCCGATCGCCGGCGGGAACCCACTCCCCGTCGAGATACAGAGCGTTCCACCCGTTTTCCGGCGCGATCTCGAGTTCGTCCACGTCTCTCCCCCTGGCGGCTGAGTTGCTCGGTGCCGTCATACGAACCTCCCTACCGATGGGATCTTTTTATTTATTTGGATGTGAAATTCTCTATCGCTAACGTTCCCTCGCCGCTCTCAGAGATCGATTGGGAAGAGACACACTCTTCTCGTGGGGAGGTGCTAACACAGTCCCTTAGCGACTGAGTTCGTGTGGTACGCGCCGCGTGTGGAGAATTGAGAAACCAAGAGGGCGTCGAAAGACGGTTAAATGAGCTGTACGTCGTCGATCCCGAAGTGACGCCGTGCGAGCGTCCGCGCGGCCTCGATCGTCTGCCCGTTCGAACCGATGGCGACGCCGCGGTCCTCGTCGGCGACCTCGACGTAGGCGACGGTGTCGTCGTTTTCGCTGATCGTGACGTTGTACACCGCCGCCGGCGAGAGCGCGTTGGCGACGAACGCCTCCGGATCGTCGGCGTCTTCGACGAGTCTGACGGGTTTCCCGACGCGCTCCTCGTACTGCCTGACGGTCCGCCCACCGGGACCGATCGCCTCGCTCATCCGGCCGCTCGAGACGACGACGATCAGTCGTTCGTCGGCGTCGGCGTCGGCCGTCGGCGCGTCGGTGACCAGACAGTCCTGGCCGCTGACGTCGGTGACGTCCTCGAAGGCGGCCAGGTACTGACGGGCGTCGTCGTCGAGGGTGACGCCCATCGATCAGTCGGCCTGACTGCCGCTGGATTTCGTCGACCCCATCCGGAGGTCGACGTCGCCGGTGCCGAGCTTGATCGGTTTCCCGACGATGACGTTCTCCGTGACGCCGTCGAGTTCGTCGGTTTCGCCGTGGATCGCGGCGTTGAGCAGGTGGTTGACCGTGACCTCGAAAGCCGCGCGGGCGAGCACGGATTCCTTCGATCCCGAGATACCGTGGCGGCCGATCGACTCGATCTCGCCGCGGTTGGTCATCATGTCCGCGACCAGCATGAGGTGCCGGACGTTCACGTCGTCGAGCCCCTGCTCGGCGAGCGTGTTGTTCGTCTCCTCGATGATCGCTTCGCGGGCGGCCTCGATGCCGAGGTTGCGGTGGATCTCGTGGATGTTGTTACACGTCGTTCGCGAGGCGTCGACGCCCTCGATCTCCAGGACGTCGCCGAAGGCGGATCCCTCGGTGTAGAGGACGAACTGCTCGCCCTCCTCGAGTTCCTCGCGGCGAATGACGACGCGGGAGATCTCTTCGATCCCCTTGAACGTGATATCGCGCAGTTCCTCGACCAGCTGGAGCAGATCCCGGTAGGACGGCTCCTCGGGGCCGAACTGGATCTCGGTCCCCTGTTGGACCGTGCTCACGCCGAGGTTGTCCTCGATGATTTCGGCGACTTCTTCGGGCGTGATCATCCGCTCGCGGAGCGTGTCCTCGTTGAGCGAGATCTGGACGCGCATGTCCGCGACGTTGGTCGAGACGTCACCGAGCGCGAGGATCTTGGTGGCCTCGATGTTCCAGACGACCTCGTGGGCCTTCTCGCGTTCGGCGGCGTACTCGTCCTCTAAGTAGACGGTCATCATCGGCGTGTCCGGGGTCTTCCGGGCGTCGACCAGCTCGATCAGCCGCGGCAGCCCCTGGGTCACGTCGATCTCCGCGACTCCCGCGTAGTGGAACGTGTTCATCGTCAGCTGCGTCCCGGGCTCTCCGATCGACTGGGCCGAGACGGTCCCGACGGGGTCGAGCGGATCGACGCGGGTGTCGAGGTAGCGGGACTCGACGGCCCTCGCGAGCTCGTCGGCGTCCTGGACGGTGGCGTCGCCGCGGTCCTCGAGGGTCTCGTAGACCTCGTCCTTGAGCCGGCGGGGGAGGTCGGTGTCCTCGACGACCGCGATCATGTCGTCGGTGACGTCGTAGTCGACGTTAGTCATCGGAGGTCACCTCCGAGCCCTCGACCAGGCGATTGTCCGCGTGCTCCGAGAGGTTCGTCAGCTCGGAGCTCGTGCTGAGGAACTCGTTTTTGGCCGCCTCGGACTCGAACTCGGTGTCGAGGACGCGGTCGGCGATCTGGGCGACGTCGATGTCGTTGTCGTCGCCCGACGATACCTTCACCGGACTGGTGCCGTCCTCGCCGAACTCGAACTGGATGATGGTGTCGCTGGAGTCCCGGACGGTGCCGTCGTACTGGGTTTCCAGCTCGTGGAGGGCGTTGATCAGCCGGCGCTGCAGGTAACCGGACTTCGAGGTTCGGACTGCGGTGTCGACCAGGCCCTCGCGGCCGCCCATCGCGTGGAAGAAGAACTCACGCGGGGTCAGGCCGCTGGTGTAGGAGTTCTCGACGAAGCCGTGGGCCTCCGCCGAGAGGTCGTTTTGCTCGTAGTGGCTGAGGGTCCGATCCTCGTAGCCGCGGTTGATGCGTTCGCCCCGAACCGCCTGCTGACCGACGGCGCCGGCCATCTGGGTCAGGTTGAGCATCGACCCACGCGCACCGGAGTTGGCCATGACGACGGCGGGGTTCTCATCGTCGAAGTGCTCGTCTGCGATGTTCCCCGCGTTGTCACGCGCACGCGAGAGCGTCTGCATGATCTTCATCTCGAGGGTCTCGTCGATCGTCCGGCCGGGGAGACTCTCGAGTTCGTTGTTCTCGTAGGCCTCGATGAGCTCCTCGACGCGGTCGTTGGCGTCCTCGATGGTCTCGTCGATGCGGGACTGGGCCTCCTCCGGGATCGTTTCGTCGTCGATCCCGATCGAGAACCCGAAGTGCATGATCGCGCGCATCGCCAGCGTCGAGACCTCGTTGATGAAGATCCGGGCGCGGGTGTTGCCGTAGACCTTCGTGATCGTGTCGACGATCTCGCCGCCGAACTCGCCGACCTCGTCCTCGGCGATGGTACCCTCGATCAGCTGGCCGTCCTCGATGACGACCGGTTCGCCGACGGTGCCCGTGAACTCGAGGTCCAGATCGTCGGGCAGCAGTTCGGAGAAGACGTCGTAGCCGGTCCAGAACGGCTCGCCCTCGTCGTCGATGCCGCTGGGTTCGGGCAGTTCGTCGATCCGGGTCGCACGCAGCAGGTCCAGCGCCTGCGTCTCGTTGAATCGAGGGTTGTCGGCGGTCAGCAGGTACATCCCGGAGATGTGGTCCTGAATGGCGCCGATGATGTTCTCGCCGAAGCGCGGCGAGAGGATCTGTTCCTGCACGCGCATGAGCACGCGAGCCTCGGCGCGGGCCTCCTCGTTCTGGAGGGCGTGCATGTTCATCTCGTCGCCGTCGAAGTCGGCGTTGTACGGGGGACAGACGACGGTGTTCAGCCGGAAGGTCTTGTACGGCATGACCACGACCTCGTGGGCCATGATCGACATCCGGTGGAGCGACGGCTGGCGGTTGAAGATGACGATGTCGCCGTCGATGAGGTGGCGGTTGACCTCCCAGCCGGCCTCGACCTTCTCGGCGAGCTGCTCGCAGTTCTTCTCGGTCACCTTCAGCCGGCGGCCGTCCGGTCGGCGGACGTAGTTCGCGCCGGGGTGGCCTTCGGGGCCGTTCGAGACGAACCGGCGGGCCTCATCGAGGTTCCGCTCGGTGACGTTCATCGTCTGGGTCATCTCCTTGGCGACCCGGTCCGGAACGCCGACCTCGTTCAGGCTCAGGGTCGGGTCAGGCGAGATGACGGTACGAGCCGAGAAGTTCACGCGCTTCCCGGACAGGGAGCCGCGGAAGCGACCCTCCTTGCCCTTCAGGCGCTGGGAGAGAGTCTTGAGCGGCCGGCCGGAGCGGTGGCGGGCCGGCGGCGTGCCCGAAATCTCGTTGTCCATGAAGGTGGTGACGTGGTACTGGAGCAGCTCCCAGAGGTCCTCGATGATCAGCTGGGGCGCGCCGGCCTCGCGGTTCTCCATGAACCGCTGGTTGATCCGGATGATGTCGACCAGCTTGTGGGTCAGGTCGTCCTCGGAGCGCTGGCCGTTGTCGAGCGTGATCGACGGCCGCGCGGTGACCGGCGGAACGGGCAGCACCGTCAGGATCATCCACTCCGGTCGGGACTTCGCGGGATCGATCCCGAGTACCTTGATGTCCTCGTCCGGGATGTTCTCGAACCAGTCCCGGATGTCGCTTGGCATCAGCTTGTTCGTGTCCTCCTCGGTGAGGTCGATGTCCAGGGCCTTCTCGATGGCCTTGCGCTGGCTCTCGCGAGGACGGAACGAGCCGGATAGGATCTCGTTGATCCGGGTGAGGTCGATATCGGTCTGCTCGGCGAGTTCGTCGGGCGACATCCGCTCCGCGTCCTCGCCCTCTCCCTGCATCGCGGCCGCGATCTCCTGGGAGTACTCGCTGGTCAGGACCTGCTGGACCTCGTAGTAGGTGGTCGGCTTCTCGTGGTCGATGTCGTACTGAATTTCGCCACAGAACGGACAGCGATCCTTCTTGCGAGCCTGCCGGATCGCGGCCTTGGTGACGTCGTTTAGGTCTCGGCCGAGCTTGCGCGACTCCGTGATATCCTCGCGGAACTCGTCGCGCTCGTCCTCGGTGAGCAGGAGCTTCGAACACTCCCGACAGGTCCCCCGCAGGAGCCGGCGGATGAGCTTCGTGAAGCCGACGTGGATGACCGGCGCGGCCAGTTCGATGTGTCCGAAGTGGCCGTTACACGATCCCGAGTGTTTGCCGCAGGTCTTGCACTCGAGGCCGGGGTCGATGACGCCGAGTCGGGGGTCCATCAGCCCCATGTCGATGGGGAACCCGTCGTCGTCGTAGGTGTCGGCGGTGATGATCTTCGTCGCGCTCATCTCCCGATACTCCTCGGGCTGCATGAGCCCGAAGGAGAGTTGTCCGATGTCTTTGGGTGTACTGTTTTGCATTGTTTAGACGGCGTCTTCCAGTTCGAGTCGCGGTGCGATACCCAGCGCTTTCATCTCGTCGAGCAGGAGCTTGAACGCGTAGCTCATCTCGATCTCGTGGATATCGGTTTCCTCGTCGCAGTTCGGACAGTAGACGCGCCGTTGTTCGACGTTCTCGACCGCGCTCATCCCGCAGTTCGCACAGATGTGGATGAACTCGCGGTCGGACTCGTCCAGCAGTCGTTCTTTCAGCGTCATCGCGGCCCCGTGGCCGATGAACACGTCGCGTTCCATCTCCCCGATACGGAGCCCGCCCTCGCGGGCGCGTCCCTCCGTCGGCTGGCGGGTCAGCACCTGCACCGGCCCGCGCGAGCGGGCGTGCAGCTTGTTCGAGACCATGTGGTAGAGCTTCTGGTAGAAAATCACGCCGACGAAGATCTCGGCCTCGATCTTTTCGCCGGTGACCCCGGAGTACATGGTCTCCTTGCCGGCCGAATCGAAGCCGGCGTCCTCGAGGCCCTCGCGGAGTTCGTCCTCGTCCTCGCCGAGGAACGGCGTCCCGTCGACGCGGCGGCCCTCCATCGAGCCGAGTTTGCCGCCGATCATCTCGAGGATGTGTCCGACGGTCATCCGCGACGGCAGCGCGTGGGGATTCAGGACGAGGTCGGGGACGACGCCCTCCTCGGTGAAGGGCATGTCCTCCTGGGGTGCGAGGTGGCCCACGACACCCTTCTGGCCGTGCCGGCTGGCGAACTTGTCCCCGAGTTCGGGGATCCGTTCGTCGCGCACGGAGACCTTCGAGAGCTTCGAGCCGTCCTCGCCCTCCATGAGGGTGACGGTGTCGACGACGCCCGATTCGCCCGAGCGCATCGTCACAGAGGTCTCACGGCGCTTCTGGGGCGAGAGACCGCCCATGTCGTCGGGTTCCTCGAGGAATCGCGGCGGGCTCGTCTTCCCGAGGAGAACGGAGTTTTCGTCGACCTCCGTCTCGGGGTTCACGAGACCGTCCTCGTCCAAGTGGTTGTACGCGTCCTCGCCGCGGGCGCCGCGGACGTCCTGGGAGGGGATCTCGAAGCGGTCCTCCTGGCCGCCGGGGTAGCGACGTTCCTCGCCCTCGTAGGTCCGGAAGAAGTGCGATCGGGCGAGCGCGCGCTCGACGCTGGCCTTGTTCATGACCAGCGCGTCCTCGATGTTGAACCCCTCGTAGCTCATCACGGCGACGACGAAGTTCTGCGCCGCGGGGCGCTCGTCGTAGCCGATCTGTTCGGTGGTCTGGGTCTTGACCATCGAGAGCTGGGGGTAGTGCAGCAGGTGCTGGCGCGTGTCCGGCCGGATCCGGTAATTGGCCGACGGGAGCCCCAGCGACTGCTTGATCATCCCCGCCCCCATCGTAATACGCGGCGAGGCGTTGTGCTCGGGGTAGGGGATCATCCCCGCACCGATCGAGAAGATCAGCGACGGGTCGATCTCGAGGTGGGTGTGTTTCTCGGTGAGGTGCTCCTCGTCGACGGCCACGAGGATGTCCTCTTCCTCCTCGGCGTCGATGAACTCGACGTAGCCGTGCTCGACGAGATCGTCGAACTCGAGGTCGCCGTCCTGCAGCGCCTCGATCTCCTGGTCGGAGATGCGCGGTTCGCCGTCCTCGACGACCAGCAGGGGTCGTCGCGCGCGGCCGGCGTCGGCGTTGACGATCACTTCGCGAGTGCGCTCTTTCACCGAGACGTTGACCATCTCGGAAACGTCGCCGATGCGTCGCGCTTCGCGGATCTGTTCGGCCAGCTCGTGCGGATCGGGATGGGTCCCCACCAGCGACCCGTTGACGTATACTTTCGCGTCTCGTTGTTGGCTGCTCATGATTGATCAGTCGTCTGCGGTCGATCGTTCGATGCCCTCGAGGCCGGGAATCCCCTCGACGCCCATCGATGCCAGTTCGCGTTTGAGTTCCTGTTCGTCCTCGACGTTCTGGGAGAGCTCCATCGACTGCGCGAAGTTCTTCACCAGTCCGCAGTTCGGTCCCTCGGGCGTCTCCGAGGGGCCGATGCGACCCCACTGGGTCGCGTGTAAGTCCCGCGCCTCGAAGTGCGGCTGCGAGCGCGAAAGCGGGCTCCGAAGGCGGCGCAGGTGCGACAGAACGCCCATGAAGTCGGTTCGGTCGACCAGCTGCGAGACGCCGGAGCGGCCGCCGACCCAGTTGCCCGTCGCGATCGGGTGCTCCAGGCGCTCGGTCAGGACGTCCGAACGGACGACCGTCGAGACCGAGAGGTTCCGGTTTCGCATGTTGGCGCGCTCGAGTTGGTACTTCACGTCCCGGGCCAGCTTGTTCAGCGCGGTCCGGAACAGGTCCTTCATCAGATCGCCGCTGACCTTCAGCCGCTTGTTCGCGTAGTGGTCCTTGTCGTCCGAGTCGCGCCGACCCAGCGCGAGTTCGAAGCAGGCCTCGGCCATCCGGCAGAGGTAGTGGGCCTTGTTGATCCGGACGTCCTCCTCCTCGACGCCGTCCTCGTGGAGGTGGGGCAGCAGGTAGCGGTCGATGACGTAATTCGCGCGCTTGAGCTGGTAGTTTTTCCCCTGCCCGGAGGCGACGCGCTTCCCGAGTTCCTCGATGGCCTCCTCCTCGCTCTGGACCTCGGCGGCCTCGAGGTTCTCGAGCATGTACTTGACGACCTCGGGGTCGTTCGAGACCTTGTGGACGATCTCCTCGTCGCTCTCCAGCCCCAGCGCGCGGACGAGCGTGACGAAGTTGATCGAGCCCGATACCGACGGGAACGAAACCTCGAGCAGCCCCTCGCGGTTCCGTTCGCAGAGAACGAGCGCGCGGTAGCCACGGCGCTGGGAGAAGGTCTTGGCGACCTGGATCTCGTCGCCGTACTTGGTGTCGTACTCGGCGAGGATCTTGTTGGGCGCGAGGTCCTCGCTGGTCATCAGGACTCGCTCGGAGCCGTTGACGATGAAGTAGCCGCCCGGGTCGGCGGGGTCTTCGCCGATTTCGACGAGCTCCTCGTCGGAGAAGCCGGCGATGTTACACTTGTCGGAGCCGACCATGATCGGCATCCGACCGATCTTCGTCTCGGTGGAGTCGACGACCCGCTGGTCGCCCTCCTCGCCCTTGACGATAGACATCTCCATGAAGACCGGCGCGGAGTACGTAATGTTACGCAGCCGAGCTTCCTGCGGATAGAGCAACTCTTCCGAGCCGTCTGCCTCCCTGACGCGGGGCGTCACGACGCGGACGTCGCCGAGTTTGACGTGAACGGGTTCCTCCCCTTCCTTGTCGCCGATGTCCGTGTCGATCGTCTCCTTCTCGTCGACGACTTCCTGCATTCCGCGGTTGAGGAAGGCGTTGAACGATCGGTAGTGGTGTTCGGCGATCCGTTCCTTCGCGAAGTATTCGCGCGAGATCTCTCGCCGTTTCTCGCGATTGAGTTCCATTGACATTTATTCCACCACGAGTCGGTATACGACTGCCTGGTCGGCTGTCCGTGAGTTCCGAACGATCTTGATAACGTCGCCGATCTCCGCCTCGTCCGGGAGGGCGGGATCGCTGCGCTTGATTTTCGGCAGGTCTGTGCGGTCGATGTCGTACTCCTCGAGGACCTCGTCGAGCGCGTCCTCGTCGAGTACGGTGTGCTCCGGAACGAGTTCGTGTTGGCTTACGTCTACCATGTGTTGGGGTTGGTGTGCGTGTCGGCTATCGGGAGAGAAGCGGCTGTCACGAGATACTACAGCAGAATACCGCCGGGACGCATTTAACGGTTACTAACTCGAGCGGGTAGCGCGGCTACCCGACCGGAGCGGCCCTGACCGGAGGCACCGATCACGTGCGATAGTACCCCGGTATCAGTTAAATTCCTTGTGGAGCGTGTGGTGGTGTATCACAGCGGGGGCTCGAGGCGGTCTCCATGTTTCGATTCGCCGTACCACACGGTGATCGATTGGAAAGCCTTAATACTATCTCCGGGAAAGGATGAGTTGCGTTGGAAGCCCGGATGGTGTAGTGGCCCATCATACAACCCTGTCACGGTTGTGACGCGGGTTCAAATCCCGCTCCGGGCGTCTTCTTCCGCGAACAACAATCGACGAGCACCGCGTAGCGTATGCTCGTCAGCCAACAGGCCGTTCTGGAGCGAACGGGTCAGGCAGTGTGCGTAGATCAAATATCGATGGCGCAATAGCATCTGTTCTCGACAGTCTACGATCTCGATTCAGCTCATTCGGATACGAGAAGTCGCTAAGAGCGCTGTACACCAAACGACCGTCGGCCAATGATAAGGTAATTGAATAATATCCAGAACACAACCCTTAATACCGTCACGGGGAAACGATGAGTTGCGTTGGAAGCCCGGATGGTGTAGTGGCCCATCATACAACCCTGTCACGGTTGTGACGCGGGTTCAAATCCCGCTCCGGGCGTCTTCTTCCGCGAATAACAACCGACGAGCATTGCATAGCGTATACTTGTCACTAATGAGCGGAAGACGGAAATAAGGGATTTGAACTACGGAACGAGCGAACCAACGTGAGCGAGTTCAGGTGGTTCAAATCCCGCTCCGGGCGTCTTCTTCCGTAATAAATCTCGAGACAGCGTAGACTATCGATCAGCTGAGTTTTTATTCGATAACGGAACCACGTGCCGTGTGCGCAACTCGAAGGAGATCGGCGATACGACTGAGTCGAGGGCACTCTCGATGTTAGTCGCCTACGGATACAGCGTCTCGATTCCGTTCGGGGATAACGATAGATACGATCTCGTCGTCGACGACGGGGAGACACTCTATCGTCTTCAGTGCAAAACGGCGTGGTCTAACAAGGACCGGACGATACGGTTCAATACCCACTCCCAAACGACAAAAAATGGAACGTACCACGAACAGCCGTATCGGAACGATATCGATGCGTTTCTGGTCTATTATCCGGGAAACGAACAGTTCTATTGGATTGATGTAGCCGATGCAACCGAACAGAAGATGGAACTTCGATTCGCGGCAGAAATCGACCATCCCTCGATAAACTGGGCGGAGACGTACGAGTTCGACGGAACGATCCCCGAACGGTCGAGATCGGAGAACGCTACCAGCCGTAGCGACGACTAGCGTTCGCCACGGAAGAACCTAATTATTTAGTACCCACTCGGACATCCCTCAGTGGACTGCAGCGACTTGCGCTACTGGTACCCAATGACGAAACCGATCACCGTTCTCATCGTCGACAACGAACCGGGGTTCGCCGATCTCGCCGGCGAGATGCTCGAGCGCGAACGCGATGCGATCGTCGCCGAGGCGGCGACGGACGCGACGGCGGCGCTGGAGGTCCTCGAGCAGCGAGAGATCGATTGCATCGTCAGCGATTACGAGATGCCCCGGATGACGGGGTTGGAGCTGTTGGAGCGAGTTCGCGAGGACGATCCGGATCTGCCGTTCATTCTGTTTACGGGGCGGGGCTCCGAGGAGATCGCCAGCGAGGCGATCGCGGCGGGCGTGACCCAGTACCTGCAGAAGGAGTCCGGCAAGGAGCAGTACGCGCTGTTGGCGAACCAGATCACGAACGCGGTCTCCCAGTATCGGACCGAAACGGAACTGCGGGAGAGCGAGCGACGGTACGAGCGGACGCTGACGACGTTACACGAGACGACGCGGGATCTGATGCGTGCGGGCACGAAACGGGAGATCTACCAGTCGGCGGTCGATACGGCGGGCGAGATCCTCGACGTGCCCGTCGCCGCGGCGTACACGTTCGAGCCGACGGACGGGATCTTAGCGCACGCGGCGTCGATGCGAGAGTCGCGGGAACTCGTCGATCCGGAGATGCAGTTCGAGCAGGGCGAGGGCCACGTCTGGGAGGTGTTCTCGGAGGGGGAGAGCGCCTACTACGAGGACGTGACGCGGGACGCCGACACCAAGACGCTGAGCCGGAGCGAGCTGATCGTCCCGCTCGGGACCCACGGCGTGTTGGTCGCGGGCACCGAGGACGTCGACGGCTTCGACGAGACGATGACGGAACTGCTGCACATTCTGGCGGCCAACACCGAGGCGGCGCTCGATCGGGCCGAGCGCGAGCAACTGCTCCGGGACCACGATCGGACGCTCACCCAGCAAAACGAGGAGCTGACGCGGCTCAACCACACCAACGAGATCGTCCGGGAGATCAATCACGGCGTGGCCCAGGCCTCGACGCGGACCGAAATCGAGACGACGGTGTGCGAGCGGTTGGCCGACACCGAGCGATACTGCTTCGCCTGGATCGCCTCGAGCGACGACGAGCCGTCCGAGCCGACGGCCTGGGCCGGCATCGACGCGGCCTTTATCGACCGCGTTCGCGACGACGGTGAGTGCGCGCCCGAACTCTCCCTGGTTGCGGAGACCCTCGAAACCGGCCGCGTGCAGATCGTGCGGAACGTCCTCGAGACCGACGGCTGGGATCGGCGCCGAAAGGAGGCGTTGACCTACGGCTATCAGACGATACTGGCGGTCCCGCTGACCGATACCGAACGCCACTACGGCGTCTTGCTCGTCCACGTGGCGGGGGTCGACTCGGTCGGCGACAGCGAACTGGAGGTGCTCGGCGAACTCGGCGAGACGATCGGCCACGCGATTCGATCGGTCGAGCGGACGCGAGCCATGCTGACGGACAGCCGACTCGAGCTCGAACTCGCCGTTCACGATTCGCGACTGCTCTTGAACCGATTCACCGAGCACGTCGAGGGGGCGGTGACCATCGAGGGGATCATCGAACGGGACGACGACGTCGTCATGTTTGTCAGCACGCCTGAAACCGCCGATATCACGCCGCTCGAGGAATGGGCGTCGCTCGAGACGATCTCGATCGTCTCGGAAGGCGACGACGAGATCCTCTTCGAGGTGACGGTCACCTCGTCGCCGATCTTGGAGATCCTGCGGACCTTCGACGTCCAGTTGCGGACCGCGACCGCGCAGAACGGGTCGACGACGCTCGTCCTCGAGGTCCCCCAGCGGGTCGAAACCCGGTCGCTGGTCGAGGCGATCAGGGAGGGGTATCCCGAGACGGAACTCGAGGCGCGACGCGAGACGACGAGCACGCGGTCGGCCCGACAGCTCGACACGCACCTCGAGGAGCGGCTCACCGACAAGCAGTTCGAAGCGTTACAGGCGGCCCACTACAGCGGCTTCTTCGAGTGGCCCCGAGAGAGCACCGGCGAGGAGCTCGCCGACGCCCTCGACGTCACGCCGCCAACGTACCATTATCACCTGCGAGCGGCCGAGCGAAAGCTCGTCACGCTGGCGTTCGACGGCCAGTCTAATTAATTAGCATCTGGTTCTGAGGACCTCTAATAGATTAGAAGCTATACTTACCACCTCCCGGTACATACGGGTAAATGGCGATCTGCGATAGTCTATCGCCACCCCCAATCCCCCCACCCCCAACTTTCCCCCCTGACCTACCGTCCGAGAGCCATCAGCGCAGTTCGCTGTCGGCGCTCGACCAGCGGCATCGTCGATCAGTCCCCGTTGTACGGATCGATTGACTGTTCTCGTGAGCCCCGCGTTCGAACTGAGTCCGGCCGAGCGCGGACAGTTCTCGACGCGAGACGGACGCCGGCCGCCGTGAGTGAGGGAAATCGATCGCTACGCGCCTCGATAGTCATCGATCGCGTCGGACTCGAGGATCGCTCCGACGGATGCGTCTCGGCGACCCGCCTCCGGAATCTAAGTAATTAGATGAAAGGATCATTATCGCACTAATTACATAGTAAGTATATTTAATCCCCCGCAGCGCGTACGAATTGATGGCGATCTGCGATACTCTATCGCCACCCCCAATCCCCCCCACCCCCCACTTTTCCCCGGAACGACGTCGGAAGCGGCGGCTGTACGGTCGGACCGGCGACCTCACTGCGAGCCGATCGACTCCTCCCACTCGATCCAGTCTTGTTCCCAGCCGCGCCGGGATTCGGCGCGGCGAACGGCGTGTTCCCGATCTTCGCGGGCCGTCCGGTTTCGTTCGACGGCGCCCGACTGTTCGCCCTCGACCAACAGCGGCGCAAGCGAGACGGGATCGAACTGCGAGCGGCCGCCGTCGGCGGAGACCGCCTCGAGTCGCTGCCGCTGGGTTCCCCGCGGGAACACCAGTCGGCCGTCGTCGGTCAGCTGCTCGAGCAGGGCTCGCGGCGGTTCGACGGCGGCGGCTTCGAGGAGCACGCGATCGAACGGCGCGTACTCCGGGAGGCCGTCGGCGCCGTCGCGGCGGTCGACGAGGACGCCGTCGTAGCCCGCCCGAGCGAGGTTCTGGCGGGCTTCGACGACCAGCGGTCGGGAGATATCGACCGCGTGGACGTTGGTCTCGCCGACGACTTCGGCCACGACGGCGGCCGTGTAGCCGACCCCGGCGCCGACGATCAGCACTTCGTGATCGTCCTCGAGGGCCAGCGCTTGCAGCAATCGGGCGGCCGTGCTCGGAGCGAGGACGCGCGTCCCCAACACCTCGTGTTCCCGGTCGGCGTAGGCCGACCGGTCGTCCTCGAGGAATTCGTGGCGGGGGACGTCCCGCATCGCGACGGCGACGACCTCGTCGTGGAGGACGTCCTTGGCGGCGGACTCGAGGCCGTCGACCATATCCTCGCGCAGTACCGCAGGGTCCATACTCGAGGTATCGCTCGGGTCGTTATCAATGGCGCGCTTGCGCCGCCCGGCGGTCGATCCGTCGTTACCGTCCGCGCATTTCCACGAATCGGACCCCGCCGTGCTCGGTGCGCTCGAGACTGCCGTCCTCTCGTTTCGTCGCCTCGACGAGGGTCTGGAACCCGGACCCGATCGGCGCGAGGAGCGTGCCGCCGGGCCGCACCTGCTCGACGACGGGATCGGGGAACGACGCGGCCGCACACGTGAAGTACGCGGCGTCGTAGGGCGCGTGCTCGGGCCAGCCCTCGCGACCGTCGCCCGTCCGAACGTCGACCCCGTCGTACCCGAGTTCGGCGAGTCGCTCGCGGGCTCGGTTGGCGAGGTCGGCGCTGTACTCGACGGTCGCGACCGACTCGTCGCCGACGAGTTCGGCCGTGACCGCGGCGTGGTAGCCGCAGCCGGTGCCGATCTCGAGGACCTCGTCGCCGGGTTCGACTTCGAGCAGATCCGCCATCACGGCGACCATGTGGGGCGCGCTGATCGTCTGGCCGTCCCCGATCGGGAGGGGTCGGTCCGCGTACGCCCGATCCCGTCGGTCCGGCGGGACGAAGGCGTGTCGGGGGACCGATTCCATGGCCTCGAGAACGCGGTCGTCGTCGACGCGAGACGCGACGGTCCGGACCATGCGCTCGCGTGCGGCTTCGTAGTCGTCGGAGTCGGACTCGGCGTCGGAACCGAAGTTGCGGAACATGGTCCGACGTACCGTCTCGCAAGCAATAGGCGGTGGGTGGCGAGTGCCGGCACCTCCGAGCGAGCGTCGACTGCCGGACGAACGGCGTCCGATCGATCGGCTACCTCTACCTACCAGGCCGACCAGGCGCTGGTCTGCTGGTCGTAGGCGTAGATGCGCTTCGCGTCCTTCGCGAGGATGGAGTCGCCCTCCATCTCGTAGCGATCCCGGTCGTAGTCCGCGGCGTCGTCGCGGACGACGAACGCGTCGATCTCGAACTCGTCGTCGCCGAACTGTTCGACCTCGCCGACCTCGAACTCGTAGTCGCCGGGCACGTGGACCGTGATACTGCGGCTGTCGTCGCGCGAGCCGTCCTGCGGGTGGACCGTGACGTTGACCGCGACGTTGTCGACCTCGCGGGTCCAGACGGTCTCGACGTCCTCGGCGGCCGCTTCCTCGCGTCGCCTGTGACCGTCGAGTTCGACACTCGTGACGCGAACCGTCGAGAGGACCTCCTCGGTCTCGAGGATGAACTCGTCGCCGACCTCGACGGTCTCGTCTTCGGGGGTCGTCACGTTCGCGGTGAAGGACTCCCCGCCCTGGGAGACGACCACGTCGAGGGTGACCTCTCGCTCGCGCTCGGGCTGGATCTTGTGGACGTGACTGCACTCGCTACAACGAACCGTGAGGGTGCCGGCGCCTTCCGTGAGTACCTCGTGGACCGTCTCGAGGTCCGGCGAGCACGAAGGACAGGGCGTCGGAACCCGATCCGGAATTTCGCTCATAACCGTTCTAGACGCTACGCACCTAAAAAGCGATTGAAGCCGTCGTCACGCCGAGAGCCGGAGTCGATCGAGACGGCCTCGAGTTCGGTTCGACCCGCTTCCTGTCCCGAAACGAGCTAGTTCCCCTGGATCGCGTCGATGACCATCGCCGCGGCGACGATGGGCTCTTTCGGGACGGTGCTGGCGTCGTCGATCGTGATATCGTAGCGGTCGCGCAGCGAGAAGAGTCGGCCGCTGATCGAGCCGACGTGAGCGCCCGACGCGTCGGTGATCTCGTACTTGTGCGGGATCCATCCACCGAACGGAACGATGTTCCGGGCCAGCGTCACCAGCCCGCCCCGAGAGTTGATCTCGGCCAGTTTCTCCTCGGTGGTCGCGTCGCGGATCGTCCACGTATCCTGTAGCAGCGAGTAGTCGTTGTCCAGCACGACGAGGTTCTCGCCGGTCTGGGCGTCCGAGAGCACGTAGTTACCCGCGACGTCGATGATCCCCCCGGCGTTCACGGTGAACACCTCGTTGCCCTCGCCGTCGGTGAAGGGGAACTCATCTTTCATCTTGAACATCTTCTGTTTCCCCTCGAGGACGGTGTCGCCGCCGGCGTCGAGCGCCTTGTACTTGTTTCGAACGAACCCCTGCTCGACCGTATACCGGTCGTCGACGAGCTCGATCCCCTGAATATCGTACTCCCGAGTGTTACGCATCGGTCCGAACTATCCCCGGCATCACTTGAAACCACTAGGTACACACATGTACTCGGAATATTTCACCAGTAGTGTGGCGGTATTTCGGGGAGAGTGTAGAAGACTCGGCTCGCTCGAGTCGCGCCGCGATCAGGCGTCGGTCGCGG
Organism: Haloterrigena gelatinilytica; assembly: GCF_013342145.1. Classification (NCBI taxonomy): domain Archaea; kingdom Methanobacteriati; phylum Methanobacteriota; class Halobacteria; order Halobacteriales; family Natrialbaceae; genus Haloterrigena; species Haloterrigena gelatinilytica. Next base: position 3,137,766 of record NZ_JABUQZ010000001.1, read on the forward strand.
TCGGAAGGTCGATCGGCTCGCCGTCGGCGTACACCGTCGGTTCCAGCAGGATTCCGTCGAGGTGGATCGGCGCCTCCGTCTCGCCGCCGATCCCCGCGTCGTCGCCGATCGCGATGTGGACGGTGCCGCCGGCCTTCTCGTCCAACAGGACGGAGCCGACGAGGTCGGTGACGGCCACGTTCGTACCGATCCCCAGTTCCGCGAGGTTGTAGGCGGCGTCGCCGACCTCTTCGGCAGCGTCCGCCACCGTTTTCCGTATCTCGTCGTCAGAGATCCGCGTGACCAGTCCGTCCTCGACCTCGAAGGCGAGTTCCTGACCGTCCTCGAGCAGGCCGTGGGGCCGCATCGTCCCGTCGACGACGAACGTCCCGTCGGCGGTTTCGGGGCTGACGAACACCTCGCCGGCGGGCAGGTTCGACATCTGACCGGCCTCGTGGACGATCCCGGTGTCCGAGAGCCACTCCCGATCACCGATCCCGAACGCGATGTCGGTGCCGGCGGGGGTCGTCACGCGGATCTCGTCGGCGTCGGCCACCTGCTCTAAGACCTCCTCACAGTGGGTGGCGATCGACTCGTAGTCGGCGTCCAGTCCCGTCGTGAAGACCGCCTCGGTGATCCCCGGCAGCGTCGCGACGCGGGCCCCGGCCTCGTTGGCTTCGGTGCGGGCGCGCGTGTGACTCAAACTCTTCGTCGTCGGCGCGAGGACGACGTCCGCGCCGGCCATCGCGGCCGCGACGGGTTGGGGCGGTTCGCTCCCGTGGGTTTCGCCGGGCGGGTAGCGGACGACGACCGCGTCGTCGGTGATCTCGCCGGCGACCTCGTAGAGGGCCTCCCCGATCGGTTCGCGCTCGTCGTCTGTGACGATGGCACACGATTCGTCGCTCTCGAGGGCCAGACACTGCCGCACGGCCGTCTCGGCGGCACCGCGCAGTTCGGACATACGCGCATATTGTCTCAGGGGGTCGAAAGCTATTGCCCTTGGCGTCCGGCCGGCCCGCGGTTCGGAATCGCCGGCAGCGAACGCGTCTCCCGGCTGCGGTCACCGCCTCGATCGGACGGAGCCGGCCGTCAGTCCGCCGTCTGCGGCGTCGCTTCCGGCGGTTCGTCCGCGTCCGCCTCCACCGTCGAGTCGTCCGCGTTCGAGGGCGACGCCGCGAGTTCGTCGGGCGTCCCGAAGACGTGGAGCGTGTCGCCGGCCTCGAGCGGTTCCTTGTCGGCCGGCAGCGAGACGATCTCGTCGCCGCGCTCGACCGCGAGCGCGCGGCCCGGCACCCAGCCGGCGAACTCGTTCTCGAGCGGGCCGCCGTCCTCGACCGCGGTCGCCGTCACCGTCTCGTCGCTGGCCCTGATCGCCGCGACGAGCGCGTGACCGGCGCTCGGCGTCTCCGGACGCGTCGTGAGGCGATACCGCCGGCCGGGATCGAACGCCTCGGCGTCGTCCGCGTCGACGAGCAGCGTCGTGATCGATCCCGCGCTCGCTCGCAGCGTCCCCGTCGCGACGTACTGTCGGGCGTCGGCGCCGCCGGTCCAGACCTCGACCGGATCGCCGGTGCTCGCCCGCGCGGGCGGATCGCCGGCGATGGCGACGGCGACCCGGTCAGGTCCGAGCGTAGGGCTGATTCCGGGCCGGCGATCGCCGACCGCGACGGCCTCGACGGCGCCGTCCGCGGAGAGGTCCGCGCGGACGTAGCCGATGTCGAAGTCGGACTCGAGGCGCGCCTCGAGTCGGGATCGAAGCTCGGGCACCGACAGGTCGTTGGGGAACAGGAATCGCCGTCCCGCGAGGTCCCGTTTGACGCCGTCGTCGACGGCGGGGTACCCCTCGGCGTCGTCGATCGACCCGGGGAGCGCGACCGCGACGGCGAGTCCGGCCGACCGGACGAGGTCGGCCGCCGGCCCGTCGGACTCGAGTCGCGTCACGTCGTAAACGCCGCACGCGAGCCGGTCGCCGAGCCGGTGGCCGGCGGTCGCGGCGAGGGCGCCCGCGGTCACCAGCCCGAGGAGGTAACTGCCGGACGTGTAGTGGACCAGCGGCGAATCGACGACGACCTCGCCGCGGCGGATCGCCTCGAGGAGGAGCCGGCCGGACGGGAGTGCGAGCCCGGCGAGGACGGCCGCTCCGCGCGGTAGTTTGCGAACGGTCGCTCCCCGATAGCCGAACGCGACCGCGAGCGCGCCGACGCCCGCCAGCAGTCCGTACCCGAGGATGCCGAGCAGGGCCGTCCGCGTCCATTCGACCGTCGTCGAGCCGCCGAACGCGTCGCCGCTCTGCAGGAGTTCGACCGCGAGCAGCGCGTCCGGGAGCGCCTCGAGCGGCATCGCGACCGTCATCTCAGTCGCTCACCTCGATTGCTCGTCGGTCGGGGTCGTCCGAGTCCGTCCGTTTCTCGAGGGCCTCCCCGTCGGTTCCGAGGAGGATCGCCTCCGCGCCGACCGAAATCGCGGCCGGGTCGGGATCGAACCGCCACGTCCCCTCGTTCGTCGCCGCGTCGGGACGGGCGGCGTCGGAGTCGCCGCTGTCGTCGCGTTCCGCCCGCCGGACCGCGAACACCTCGAGATCGACCGCGTCGTCGTCGATCACCGCCAGTATCGGTTCGGACCACCACACCTTCCGGATCGCCGTCCCGTCGCGTTCGAGCAGCGAGACGGCGTCGAACTCGCGGGTGGTCTCGCCCGATACGACGGCGATCCGCGCCCGCTCGGCCTCGAGCAGCGCCTCCGCGTCCGTCGTCGGCACGGCGACGGTGACCCGTCCCTCGCCGCCGCGAGCCACGGTCGCCGACGACCGGGTCGCTCCGCCGGTACCGTCGCCGTCGGCTGCGGGCGTCGCGGTCGCGTCCGGCGCGGCGCGTCCGCCGTCCGCGACGACGTCGTCGCGGACGCTGGTGCCGAGTACGGTCCCGGCGACCGTCGTCGCCTCGGTCATCGCGAGAACGTCGTCGCCCGGCGCGAGCCCGGTCGGGAGGAGCGTCCGCACCGACACGGCGCGCCAGCCGTCCGGAACCCGCTTCGCGACGCCGTTGGTCGGCGGCGCCGCCGCGATCGACGCCCGCCCCCGACCGTCGACGGCGACCGAGGCCGCCTCGAGATCGAAGGTCGTCTCGAGTCGGTCCTCGAGGCGGGTTTCGAGTGCCGCGAGCGGAAGGTCCGCCGGTAGCCGCCACGCGCCGCCCTCGAGGGCCGCCCGGAGGTCGGGGTCGAGCGGCGGATAGCCGTCGAACGCGCGGACGTCGCCGCTCGCGCGGATCGTCACCTGCCCCATCGCGTCGACTGCGTCGATCGCGTCGCCGGACAGCGTCCGACCGCGCTCGACGGGCAGCGTCGTCTTCCGCGGGAGTTCGGTCGCGAGTCGCCAGCCGAGGCTGTCCGCGTAGGCGGCGATCACCCCGACGGCGAACAGCGCCGTGGCGATCCGCACCGCCTGCTCCGACAGGGGGTCGACGTCGAAGACGCCGATCGCGTAGCCGATTCCACCGGCCAGCGCGATTGCGATCGGGACCGACGCGGCCCGCGGCAGTCGTCGCCGGCGGACGTAGCCGAGGCCGAGCGCGACCGCCGCGACGAGGGACGCCGTCACGACGGCGATCAACAGACCGTACGCGACTCCGATCACCGATTCGTACGCTACCGTATCCATAGCGTCTCAACTCGTGTCGCCGTACCGGTTCGATGCCCCGTCTTTCTCGAGGGGGCGCCGGATATCACCCGTCGCTTCCCGGCGGATCGCCGACTCGTCCGTCCCGCGATCGTCCTGGCGTCCCGACGGAAGCGACTGCTCGATCCGCGATCAGCGCCGTCAGTTTGCATCTCCTTGCGGAGCATGCCGCTATTCCCCCATCCTTTCTACTTAAACTGTAGTGAGAGATTATAATTTGCATAGCGAACATGGTATTCCCATGAGTTTCGTAATTGGGCGCGGCGACGAGCTGGCAGAGGGACCCGCGGGACGGCTCGGCCGATACCGGGCGCTCGACGGGAGCGAAGGGGCCGACCTCTTTCTCGACCTCGACGGCCCGCACGCCGCGCTCGTCGTCGGCAAGCGCGGGTACGGGAAGTCGTTCACGATGGGCGTCATCGCGGAGGAACTCGCGCGATCGCGGGGCGTCGCGCCCGTGATCGTCGATCCGATGGGCGTCTTCGACACGCTCGCCGACGGCGCCGAGGGCGATCCGGTCCCCGCCGAGGTCGTCGCGTCCCCGGCGGTCGACGCGACCTCGCTCGACCCGCAATCGTGGTGTGCGCTGCTGGATCTCTCGCCGGAAAGCGGCGCCGGGAGCCTCGTCTGGCAGGCCGCGACCGAATCGGCGACCATCGCCGCCATGCGCGACCACGTCGAGGCGACCGACGCGCCCGACGCGGACAGGCGGGCCGCGATCAACCACCTGAACCTCGCGGCGTCGTGGGACGTCTTCGATCCCGACGGCCTCTCGGCGGCCGACCTCGGCGGGCCGGAGATGACGATCGTCGACGTCTCCGGCCTCGAGGCCCGAGCCATGAACGCCGTCTGTCGCGGCGTCGGCGAGGCGCTCTACCGGGCTCGAGTCCGCGAGACGATCGATCGGCTCCCCTGGCTGTTGCTCGACGAGGCCCACACGTTCTTCGAGGGCGTGGCCGAGCCGGCCCTTCAGACGATTCTTACGCGCGGCCGCGCGCCGGGAGTCAGCCTCGTAGCCGCGACCCAGCGGCCCGGCGCCGTCCCGCCGGTCGGCATCTCCCAGTCGGACGTCCTCGTCTCCCACCGGCTCACCTCCGAGGCCGACCTCGAGGCGCTCGAGAGCGCCCAGCCGACGTACATGAACGGGTCGCTCGACGACCGGATGCCGACGGAGCCCGGCGAAGCGGTGGTCATCGACGACGCCACGGAGACCGTCCACGCCGCGCAGGTCCGGTGGCGGGATACGCCCCACGGCGGCGACAGCCCGCGGGCGAGCGATTACAGTGACTCTGACGCCGCTCCGACGGCCGGCACCGACTGAATCGACGTTCGGGCCGTTCCGTCCCGGACGACCGGCCGCTGGTCGACGACATCGGTCCCGTCGCGCTGACTGAACCGCACATCTGCCGCTCTAGGGAGTCAGCTTCCGCTATTGGCCCCTTCCTCGTGTTGAGGTTTAAATGGGAACGAGCGGGCAGATAGCCTATGGCCGATATCGATCGAATCGACCATCGTCTCGCCGCCGTCGAACGGGCCGTCATCGACGGCGACTACGAGGTCGATGAGTTGGTGGATCTGGCGACGCTCACCGAGACCGTCGACCGCCTCGAGACGCGGGTCGACGAACAGGAACGGCGACTCGCGGCCCTCGAGGCGGAGACGGAGTCGCTGACCGGGTTCGTCGACAACGTCGAGTCGGTCAACGACGACGTCGAGCGGCAGGCCGCGACGGCCGTCGCGACCGTCGACCGCCTCGAGGATCGGATCGGCGAACTCGAGTCGGCCCTCGAGGCGATTCGACAGGACCCCGCCGACGCCGAAGCGGCGACCGGGCGGTCGAAAGCGCTGGCCGGCGACGACCCCGACGACGCCGATCGACGGAACGCGACGTCGACGGCGACCGAAGTTCCAGTCGCCGAACGGGAGACGGCGCCGGACGACGACGGAGCGAAGTCGCCGGAAAACGCGGTCTCGGAGATCGTCAGCGGTGTCAGCAGTGACGGTGATGGCAGCGGTGTCGACGACGGTTTCGAGTGGGGCGCCGAGGAATCGGCCACCGACGGGAGGGCCGCGGCATCGGCGGCCGACGAGTCCAGTGTGGCCGGGATGGACGCGGCCGAACAGGAGTCCGTCGACCGACTGCTCGCCGACTCGAAGCGCGATCGATCCGAATCGGTGGTCGGCGAGGCGGCGGCCGAGGATGTCGGCGACGAGGAACCGGTCGACTCGGGCGGGTTCCTCTCGTCGGTTCGCTCCAAACTGCCGTGATCCGATAGCTCGTCGACCGACGGCGCCGCCGTGGTCGTGCTTCGACTCGGCGACCGACGTCGAACCGGAACAGCGCCGTCAACGCAGTGATCTTCGCTACCGTTCGTGTTGGACCGCGAGTTCGAACGACTCGAGGACCGTTCCGTCCGGTTCGCGGATCTCGCCCTCGAGACCCGCTCCGTTCGCTCGCTCCTCGAGGACGGCGAAGCCGGGCCGGTTTCCGCGCGGATCGGCGTGACTGCCGGGGTTCAACAGGAGAAGGTCCTCGGTCTCGGTCACGGTCGGCCGATGGCTGTGGCCGAAGACGACGACGTCGGCGTCCCGCGAGCGGCCGAACATCGCCAGTCCCGTCTCGCCGCCGTCGCGGCGATGGGTGACGGCGAAGCGGACCCCGCCGGCCGCGACCGTGCGGGCCGTCGGCAGGCGCTCTCGGACGGCCGCGCTGTCGGCGTTGCCGTGGACGGCGTAGAGGAGTTCGCACTCGGATTGAACGGCCTCGAGGGCCGACTCGCTCGTGAAGTCTCCGGCGTGGATCACGGTGTCGGCCTCGCGGGCCGCGGTCAGGGCCTCGCCCTCGAGTTCGTGGCCGTCGCCGCTGTGCGTGTCCGAGAAAATCGCGATCATGGTCGCCCTTCGGGCGGCGCCGACAGGTTCCTTTCGAAGTCGAACACTGTCGTCGCGCGGTCGACACTTTTAACGAATCCGCTCGAAGGGGACGACGATGGCCAGTAGCACCTCCGTCGTCCTCGCCGCACTGTTCGCGAACGGTGCGATCGCGATGTTGAAGTTCGGCGGGTATCTGCTGACGGGCAGCCCCGCGATGCTGTCGGAGACGTACCACTCGATCTCGGACACGGGCAACCAGATCTTCCTGCTGGTCGGGATCAAGTACGGCGCCCAGGAGGCGACTCGAAGTCATCCGTTCGGCCACGGGAAGGCGCAGTTCTTCTACAGTCTGCTGGTCAGCATCATGCTCTTCGGCATCGCCGGCTGGGAGAGCGCGAAACACGGTTACGACGCGCTGACCCACGGCGGCGTCCACCGCGCCAGCGGAGACGTCACGCTGTTCGGAACGCAGTTCGACCCGATCCTCGTCAACTACGCCGTGCTGATCGGTGCGATCCTCTTCGAGTCCTACGCGCTCTGGAAGGCCTACCAGGGAATCAGCCGCCAGATGGACGAGCACGGCTGGACGAGTCTCCGCGAGGCGTTCCGGAAGACCAGCGACGTGACGACCCTGACCGCGCTCACCGAGGACTCCATCGCGCTCGCCGGCGCGGGGATCGCCCTCCTCGGGATCTACCTTCGTCGGGTCACCGGAAACCCGATGTACGACGCCGGCGCCGCGCTCATCATCGGGATCATGCTCATGGGCTTCGCCGTCGCACTCGCCTGGGAGAATAAGCGTCTCATCCTCGGCGAGAGCCTGCCGAAAGCGGACGAGGACGAACTCCGCGCGATCGTTACCGACTGGGACGGCGTCACCGAACTCGTCGACCTTCGAACCGTCTACTTCGGGGCCGAGGAACTGCTGCTCACGGCCGACGTCGCGTTCGATGCCGACCTCGACACCGACGAGATCGACGAGCGCATCACGGCGCTTGAACGCGCGCTGATGGAGCACGACGATCAGGTGCAGAAGGTCTACATCGAGCCCGAAACCTAAGCGTCGGTCGCGTTACGCGGTCGTCCCGCCGGATTCGTCGTCCCGATCGTCGTACCCCGCGACGACCGTCGACCCCGGCGGGCGGTCGTTGAGCAGGGCCGTTACCGTCGTCTCCTCGAGGTCGACCGTCGACTCGAGCGGTTCCCATCCCTCATCGTCGACGGCTTCGCCGTCTGCTCGTTGCGTCGGAGACGCAACGCTGGTGTCGACGGCGACCGCGACGTCCGTCGGACTCGCGCCCGGCGGGAGCCGCGACGGATCGTAAACGAGCGTGATCTCGACGGCCTCGACGGCTTTCAGGTCGTCGACGGCCCGCAGTTCGACGGGATCGCCGAGGGCGTCGACCGGCGCCTCGTCCCCGCTCTTTTCGAGTCCGAACGCGTCGGGGACGACGCCCGCGACGACGGCGACGCGGGCGCCGACCTGCTCGAGTGTGTACTCCGCGACGTTGCTCGAATCGTACCCCGGGATGGCCATGTTCGAGGCGATGGACTCGAGACGTTTGTCGCTGTACCCCGCGATAGCCGGCCGACGGAGACCGCGCGATGCCGTGGGGTCACGGTGATCGCTCCAGATCGCCGGCTGTTCGGGTGGCTTCGGTCGTTCCGACGCGCGCCAGTGCCCGGATCCAGTTCTCCTCGGTCTCGACGCGCACTGGCTCGAACGCCGCCCTCTCGAGGAGCGCGCGGATCTCGTCCGGACGATAGTACTCGAAGTGCCTGTCGCGTGACTCGTCGGGCGTCGTCGGGGCGCTTGACCAGACAGAAGACGACGCCGTCGGGACGGAGCACGCGACGGAACTCCCGCAACGTCGCGGTCGCGTCGGACCGGGGCACGTGCAGAAAGGACGCGGAACTCCAGACGCCGTCGAAGGCGCCGTCCTCGAACGGCAGGTCGCGCATGTCGCCCCGGACGAACGGCGCGGTCGGTTCGCGGTCGCGGGCCGCTCGCAGGAACGAGGCCGTCAGGTCGAGTCCGACCGCGTCGTAGCCGGCGTCGAACGTCGAGACGTCCGACCCGGGACCGCAGCCGACGTCCAGCAGTCGATCGCCGGCGAGGGCGTCGAAAAAGGGGTCGCCGTACAGGGCGGCGACGGACTCGGCGCAGTACTTCCGAACGTAGGCGTCTGCGTCGGACTCGTATTCCTCGAGCGTGCGTGAGAGCTCGTCCATGGTCGCGCGTTCGACCGGTTCCGACGGCCCCTATGTAGTTGTTTCGGTGACATAATGGACGCCGACGCGGAGTCGGGCGGCGAATCGAGACGAACGCTTTTATCGGATCGGGAACTGATCGTCTAGCGTGTCCGAGACAACCGGGTACATGCGCTTTTTCCCGTACGACCAGCCGTACGAGAACCAGCGCGAGGCGATGGACCGCATCCACAACTCCCTGCAACGGGGACAGGACGTCCTCTTCGAGGGAGCCTGCGGGACCGGGAAGACCCTCTCGTCGCTGGTCCCCGCCCTCGAGGTGGCCCGCGAGCAGGACAAGACGGTCGTCATCACGACCAACGTCCACCAGCAGATGCGCCAGTTCGTCGCCGAAGCCCGCGCGATCACCCGCGAGGAGGACATTCGGGCGATCGTGTTCAAGGGGAAATCCTCCATGTGTCACATCGACGTCGGCTACGAGGAGTGTCAGGCGCTGCGCGACAACACCCGCGCCGTCGTCGACGCCGAACGCGACAAGCGACAGCTCGAGCGCCGCCAGCGCGAACTACTGGAGGAGAGTCAGGAGGGCGACGGCGGCGCGGCCGACGCCCGCTCGGCGGTGATGGACGAACTCGAGTCGATCGAGGAGCGCCTCGAGGACTTAGAAGAGCAGAACGTCTGCGACTACTACCGGAATAATCTCACCCGGGATACGGACGACTTCTTCGCGTGGCTCTTCGAGGACGTCCGGACGCCGGAGGAGATCTACGAGTACGCCGAGCGGGAGGGCTTTTGCGGCTACGAACTGCTGAAGGAGGGGATCGAGGGCGTCGACCTGGTCGTCTGTAACTACCACCACCTGCTGGACTCGACGATCCGCGAGCAGTTCTTCCGGTGGCTCGGCCGGGATCCGGAGGACGTCATCGCCGTCTTCGACGAGGCCCACAACGTCGAGGACGCGGCCCGAGAGCACGCCACCCGGACCTGCTCCGAGCGGACCTTCGACTCCGCGCTCGACGAGTTGGCCGACGCCGACGACCCGCGATCCGAGGACGCCGCCAACGTCCTCTCGGCCTTTCACCGCGCGCTCGTCGAGACCTACGAGGACTCCTTCGGCTTCGGCGAGCGCGAGCGGATCGGCGAGAACTGGGAGGACGTCCCCATCGCCAACGAGGACCGGAAGGACGACCTCACGCTCGAGTTCCTCCAGCGCTACTCGGGCCGGGGGATCGAGGACGACCTGGAGGCCGCGATGAAGCTCGGCCAGGAGTTAGACGAACAGTACGAGGAGGCCTACCGGGAGGGCGAGACCGCCACGCGGACCGAGTGTCAGACCCTGCAGGCCGCCGCGTTCGTCAGCGCCTGGATGAACGAGGGGAGCAAGGAGGGGCTCTACCCCGTCGTCTCCGTCACTCGAGACGCGGGCACCGACGAGATCTACGGCCGCGCGGAGCTGTACACCTGTCTCCCCCGCCAGGTCACGGGTCAACTGTTCGAGGAGGTGTACGGGACGATCCTGATGAGCGCGACGCTGCAGCCCTTCGACGTCACCGAGGACGTGCTCGGCCTCGAGGACCCCGTCACCATGGCCTACGGGCTCCAGTTCCCCGAAGAGCATCGGCGCACCTACGCCGTCGAGACGCCGCCGCTGTTCTCGTCGGACCGTGACGATCCCGCGGTCCAGACGGCGGTGACCGACACGATCCACGACGCCGTCCGGATGACGCCGGGGAACACGCTCGCCTTCTTCCCCAACTACGGCGAGGCGAGTCGCTACGCCGAGCGACTCGAGGGGCGGACCGAAAAGACGGTCTATCTGGACGAGCCCGGAACCGCCGTCGAGGAGTTACGCCAGCAGTTCGTCGCGGACGACGGCGCCGTGCTCTGTACCTCGTTGTGGGGAACGCTGGCGGAGGGCGTCAGCTTCGACGGCGACGACGCACACACCGTGCTGGTCGTCGGCGTCCCGTACCCCCACCTCGACGACCGCGCCGAGGCGGTTCAAGAGGCCTACGACGCGGCGTTCGACGGGACCGAGACGGGCTGGCGGTACGCCGTCGAGATCCCGACGGTTCGCAAGACGAGACAGGCGCTCGGTCGGGTCATCCGCTCGCCGGAGGACGTCGGCGTCCGGGCCCTGCTCGACCGGCGCTACTCGCGGTCGGCGAAGTCGGACCTGGGCCGGTACAGCGTCAACGGCACCTTCCCCCACGAGGAGCGCGAGGAACTGATCGACATCGACCCCGAGAAGCTGAAGTTTTCGATGCTGAACTTCTACGGCGATCGCGACGCCTACGACGGCGAGACGCCGGCGCCCTAGGCTCGAAGCGACCCGTTCGGACGCTTGCGATACCGACAAGCGGTCACTCGCTCGGTTCGACCGTAACGTCGGCGGCGCCGTTCGTGACGATGACGACGTGCGCGCCGCCGGTTTCGATCGTCACGTCGAACGCGGTCGGTTCCGAGATCGACTCCGTCATGACCGGGCCCTCCTCGGCGTGGTCGAGCCGAAAGCTGATCGCGTCCGGCTGGACGGTCGACTCGTTGTCGGCCTCGGCGACGTCGATATTCTCGACCGTGACGGTCAGTTCTTCGCCGGCGTCGGCGTCGAACCCTGCCGTCTGTTCGTCCTGTACCGTCTGGTCGACGTACCCGTCACCCATCAGACTCGTTACCTCACTACAGCCCGCAAACAGTATCGTCGTCGAACTCGCGAGTAACGCGCGGCGGTGCATGACCGGAGGTTCCGAGAGCGTCGAGTAATAGCTACCGGGCGACTCACCGTTCGATTCGAGCCGTTCACGCGGGCAGCGAGACGCGGCTCACCGGCAGTTTGTACGTCCCGTCCCAGAACTCGAGTTCGCTGACCGTCCACCGGATCGGTTCGATCTCGCGGTCGGTCACCCGTTTTGCGGCCTCGAGGTCGCCGCCGCGGGCCAGCGTGACGTGGGGGACGTAGTCGCTGCCCTCGAGCCCCTCGACGGTCTCGAAGGAGTCGGTCAGGTCGGCGTGGATCGACTCGAGGCCGGGGCTCTCGACGGCGAGGTAGACGACGGGGGCGGTCCCGAGCGGCGGGTCCTCGAAGTAGTCGATGCCCGTAATCCGGGCCTCGACGGCGGGCGCGCCCTCGAGCGCGCGGTGGGCGCGGTGTTGCAGCTGGGCGACGTGGTCGGCCTCGCCGAGGCGTTTGAGCAGACACGAGTGGTCCTCGCGGACGCGGTCGAAGTCGACGAGTTCGGGGTAGAGCTCGTCGGCGAGCCGGCGGACGCGTCCGGGGACCGGAACGTTGACGCTGTACACTTCGGTCGACGTAGGGCGCGTTCGCGTATCAGTGTGATGGTCGCCGGACCCGTTCAGATCCGCTCGAGGAGCCAGAGGACGACGACGACGGCGACGCCCAACTGGACGAGGACGAAGAACGGGCCGAGCAGGCTCGCGATACTGCCGATGACCGTCTGCAGGATCTGAAACGCCAGAAAGACGGCGAGCAGTGCGAGGACGATCTTCAGGAGGGTCTCGACCTCGAGTTCGCCGCGCGAGTCGTGCATACAGTCACGGTTGCCTGACTGTGTGAAAAGTCCACCGTTGCGCGCTCGGAAAGACCTATCTGGGCGGCTATGGGATGTATCTACAATGGACCTGAGAGAGCAGGGGCGCTTGGCCCTGTTCTGGGTGCTCGTGGGAATCGGGTGCATGCTCGTGGCGACCGTTGCGGTTCCGATCGGTGCGGCCGCCGACGCTGGAGCACAGGGGACAGCCCTGCAGGACGAGGCCAGCGCGAGCGACCGCCTCGACGAGGCCGACGAGATACACATCGACGTCTTCGTTCACGAAAACGGGTCGGCGACGTTCGTCGTCGACTACCGGTTCGAGAACCAGAGCGACGAGGAGTGGGGGGAACTCAGTAGCGACGTCCAGTCGAATCGGGAGGTGTACGCCGACAGCCAGGAGGCTCGGTGGAACGAGATCCTCCGCGAAGGGGAGAACGCGACCGACCGGGACATGGCGATCGAGAACGTCACCGTCTCGACGGACAACAGTTCCGCGCCGCGGGAGATGGGCCACGTCGTGGTGACCTTCGAGTGGGATTCGTTCGCCTACCCGCAACTGACTCAAATCGAGGCGGGTTCGGCGCTCGTCGACCTCTCCCTGCCCAGCGGAACCTGGTTGCAGGTGTACGCGCCCGAAGGGTACACCATCGACGAGGTGAGCCCCGAACCCGAAGGGAACGACGGATCGGTAACCGGCGGCACCGAGGACAGCGAGCGGGAGTCGGTTCGATGGGGCGACTCCGGCGATCCGTTCTCGTCGACGCCGCCGACCATCGTGATGATCGAGGAGAGCAACGAGACCGACCCGGCGGCCGAAGCCGACCCCGGAACCGACGGGCCGGCGCCGTGGCTGCTCGTGCTCGGCGCCCTCGCCCTGCTCGCGACCGTCGGCGCGGCCGGCTGGTGGCTCAGGGGCGATCGAACCGGCGACCGGACCGCCAGCGCGACGAATGGGGGATCGACGACGAACGAGAACGCAGCCGCGCCCGAGGCGGAGACGCCGCCCCCGGAACTGCTGAGCAACGAGGAACGGGTCCTACAGTTGCTCGAGGAGCGGGGCGGCCGGATCAAACAGCAGGAAGTCGTCTCGGAACTGGACTGGACCGAGGCGAAGACGAGTCAGGTCGTCAGCGGTTTGCGCGAGGACGGGGAGATCGACGTCTTCCGGATCGGTCGGGAGAACGTTCTGGCGTTGCCCGACGGGGAAGACGAAGAGTGACCACCGGCGCCGGTCTCAACCCGTTCGCACTGCTCGCTTTCATGCGATGTGATACCACCCCACAGCCGCCTCGCAGCCTGATACCCGCGATATTTGCGAGGTAGCAGGATTTAATACCGATGCTGCCCATAGCACCACCAATGAGTCACACCGTCGGCGCCACGACCGCCGTACCCGGTACCGACGGGGCTGTTTCTCCGCGGCGACCGCGACGACGACGGCCGGGCCGTTGAGCCCGATTACTACCTACCTCCCCTCGAACCGGTTCGTTCCAACGATCCATCAAACGCAGAATTTTCGGTTAGCAGCCGCTCTACCGTTAATTTACGCAACTTAAACCAATGAGCTTAAGTCCCTCCTTCCGCTTCCCTCGCATACGACATGACCCGCGTGGCACTTGCGTTCTCGGGCGGCCTGGACACGACTGTCTGTGTCCCGTTGCTCGAGGAAGAGTACGGATACGACGACGTTATCGGCGTCACGGTTGACGTCGGCCAGCCGGCTTCCGAGTTCGAGGAAGCCGAAGAGACCGCCGACGCGCTCGGCTTAGAGCACTACGTCGTCGACGCGAAAGAAGAGTTCGCCGACCTCTGTCTCGAGGGCGTTCGCGCGAACGCGACCTACCAGGGCTACCCGCTGGGGACGGCCCTGGCTCGCCCGGTGATCGCCGAAGCGATCCTCGAGGTCGCCGAAGAACAGGACTGTACCGGCATCGCCCACGGCTGTACCGGCAAGGGCAACGACCAGCTCCGCTTCGAAGCGGTCTGGCGCGACTCCGACCTCGAGGTCATCGCCCCCGTGCGCGAGCTCGGCCTGACCCGCGAGTGGGAACAGGAGTACGCCGCGGAGAAGGACCTGCCCGTCGAGGGCGGCAGCGGCGGTGACTGGTCGATCGACACCAACCTCTGGAGCCGCTCCGTCGAGGGCGACGAGCTCGAGGACCCCAACTACGTCCCGCCGGAGGACATCTACGCCTGGACCCAGGCGCCGACGGGCGAGACCCAGGAGATCGAGATCGAGTTCGAGAAGGGCTACCCCGTCGCCGTCGACGGCGTCGAGTACGAGCCCGTCGACCTCATCGAGCACTTGAACGGCGTGGCCGGGGCCTACGGCGTCGGCCGCACGGACACGATGGAAGACCGCATGCTCGGCCTGAAGGTTCGCGAGAACTACGAGCACCCGGCGGCGACGACGCTGCTCAACGCCCACGAGGCGCTGGAAGGACTCGTGCTCACCCAGGAGGAGCGCCAGTTTAAACAGCAGATCGACCAGCAGTGGGCCCAGAAGGGCTACGAAGGTCTGATCGACGCGCCGCTCGTGGACGCGCTCGAAGGCTTCATCGCGGAGAGCCAGAAGCGCGTCACCGGGACCGTCACGATCCGCTTCGAGGGCGGCCAGGCCCGCGCGGTCGCACGCGACAGCAAGTTCGCGGCCTACTCCGCCGAGCACGCTTCCTTCGACACCGAGACCGTCGGCAAGATCAAGCAGGAGGACGCCACCGGCGTCGCGAAGTACCACGGCTTCCAGCGCCGCCTCGCCAACGAGGCGATCGCGGCCAACGCCGAGGACGTCGAGAAGCCGGAACTCGCCACCGACGGCAGCGGCAGTAACGAGGACGAGGAATAACGATGACCGAGGAGAGCGCTCACGACGGCGGTTCGGATCTCCGATCCGACGGTGGTAACGCGGGCGACGAGAGCGTCGTCCGACGGGACCGCTTCAGCGGCGGCCCCGCCCGGAGCTTCCTCTCCTCGCTCGCAGCCGACGAACGGATCTTCGAGGCCGACCTCGAGGTCGACCGCGCGCACACGGTGATGCTCGCCGAACAGGGGATCGTCGAAGACGACGTGGCCGGGCAGATTCTGACCGCGCTGGACGCCATCGAGGTCGACGGCCACGGCTCCCTGCCCGACGGCGAAGACGTCCACGAAGCCATCGAGACGGCCGTCATCGAGCGCATCGGCGCCGAGGGCGGCAAGATGCACACCGCGCGCTCGCGCAACGACGAGGTCGCGGCCTGCATCCGGTATCGCCTGCGCGAGGACGTCCTCGAGGCCGTCGAGACGACGCTGGCGCTGCGCGAGTCGCTGGTCGCGGTCGCCGAGGCCCACGCGGAGACGATCATGCCCGGCTACACCCACCTCCAGCCGGCCCAGCCGACCACCGTCGCCCACTGGGCGCTTGCCTACGAGGGCGCGGTGGGTCGCGACACGGCGCGGCTCCTCGAGGCCTACGATCGGATCAACGAATCGCCGCTGGGCGGCGCCGCGTTCGCGGGGACGACGTTCGATATCGACCGCGAGCGGACAGCCGAGTTGCTCGGCTTCGAAGGGGTCGTCGAGAACTCGATGGACGCCTCCTCGAGCCGAGACTTCCTGCTCGAGGCGACGCAGGCGCTGTCGACGCACGCGACGACGCTGTCGGGGCTCGCCGAAGACGTCGTCATCTTCGCGAACCGCGGCTTCGTCGACCTCTCGGACGACTACTCCTCGACGTCGTCGATCATGCCCCAGAAGAAGAACCCCGACACGCTGGAACTCGTCCGCGCGGTCGCGGGCGACGCGGCCGGCGGGGTGCAGGGGCTGACGACGACGCTCAAGGGACTGCCCCGCGCGTACAACCGCGACCTCCAGCGGGCGACGACCCACGCCTGGGAGACCGTCGACGCCGTGACGGAGGCCAGCGAGGTCGCCGCCGGCGCGGTCGCGACCGCCGACTGGAACGAGGAGACGCTGGCCGCCGAGGCCGGCGAGGGGTTCTCGACGGCGACCGGCGTCGCCGACCTCCTGGCCGCGAACGGCCTCCCGTTCCGGACGGCCCACGAGATGGTGGCCCACGCGGCCGAAAACGGGGCCGACTACGACGCCCTCGAGGCCGCCGCCCGGGAGGTCCTGGGCGACCCCCTCGAGTCGCTGGTCGACCCCGACGCCGTCGAGGAGGCCCTCGATCCCGCCGCGAGCGTCGCGAGCCGCGACTCGCAGGGCGGCCCCGCCCCCGAGGCGGTCGCCGACCAACTCGAACTCGCTCGCGAGTCGCAGTCGGACGACCGCGCAACCCTCGAGGAACTGGACGCGGCGCTCGAGGCGGCCCACGAGTCGCTCCGCGAGGAGGTGAACGGCTATGTCTGAGGCCGTTCCCGCCGTCGCTCCGCGCCGTCCGCGACCGCCGCGACTACCGCGATTACCGCCGTCCGTAGGTGAGGGACGAACCTTCGGGCGAGCGGGAGCACCGCTCCCGCCGCCGTCCCCGCGAGGGGACAAATAACCTACCAGATGATATGTCAAATTAAAATTGCGGTGTGCTGGCGTCAGCGGCCCGTTAGCGGACAGTGCAGTTAATGTAATTTTGCTGTTAATTTCGAAGGCTTTAAGGGATACCGGCTCCCAGTTGCAGGTACAATGACCGAATGCGTCGAGTGTGGGGCTGAGGTGTCCCTGCACGACGATCTGGAAGTGGGAGAGATCGTTGACTGTACCACGTGCGGAGCAGAGCTGGAAGTCGTCGACACCGAGCCGCCAGTCCTCGAGCGAGCCCCGGAGCTCGAAGAGGACTGGGGTGAGTGACCTTGCAAGTAGGAATACTCTATTCCCGGATCCGCAAGGACGAGAAGCTCCTCCTGAACGAGCTTCGCGAGCGCGACCACGAAGTCGAGAAGATCGACGTCCGCAAGCAGACCTTCGACATCAGCGAGGCGCCCGCGGAGTTCGCGGACCTCGACATCGTCGTCGACCGCTGTCTCGCCACGAGCCGGAGCCTGTACGCCACGCAGTTCTTCGAGGCGTACGGTATCCCCGTGGTCAACAGCCACGAGACCGCGGACATCTGCGCCGATAAGGTGAAAAACAGCCTCGCGCTCGAGAAGGCTGGCGTGCCCACGCCCGCGACGAAGGTCGCGTTCACCAAGGAGACCGCGATGGAAGCCATCGAGGAGTTCGGGTATCCCTGCGTCCTCAAACCCGTCGTGGGCTCGTGGGGGCGCCTGATGGCCAAGATCGACTCGAAGGACGCTGCGGAGGCGATCCTAGAGCACAAGGCGACGCTCGGCCACTACGAGCACAAGGTCTTCTACGTCCAGGAGTTCGTCGAGAAGCCCGGACGGGACATCCGCGTGCTCGCGACCGACGGCGAGCCCATCGCCGGCATGGTCCGATCCTCCGACCACTGGATCACCAACGCCGCGAAGGGCGCCGAGACGGACGTCTTCGAGCCCGACGAGGAGGCGAAAGCGCTGGTCCGAAAGGCCAGCGACGCCGTCGGCGGCGGCCTGCTCGGCATCGACCTCATGGAGACCGAGGACGGATATACGGTCCACGAGGTCAACCACACGGTCGAGTTCAAGGCCCTCGACGGCGCCGTCGAGACCGATATCGCCGGCACCGTCGTCGACTGGCTCGAGTCGAAAGCCGAAGCCGCGACCGAAGATGAAGACGAACTCGAGGTGAGCGCCTGATGGCGGTCGGCACCGAGACCGGCGCCGACGCGAACGCCGAGACCGTCACCGCGACGGTCATCGGCGGGAGCGGTTTCACGGGCGGCGAACTCCTTCGCCTGCTCGCGGGCCACCCGAACTTCGAGCTCACGGAGGTCACCAGCCGCTCGAAGGCCGGCAAGAGCGTCGGCTCCGTCCACCCGCCGCTTCGCGGGACGGACCTGCGCTTCACCGAACCCGACGATCTCGAGAGCGTCGACGTCCTGTTCGCGGCGACGCCTCACGGCGTCTCCATGGGCCAGATCGACGAGTTCTTCGAGATCGCCGACACCGTCGTCGACCTCTCGGCGGACTTCCGCCTCGAGAGCGAGGAACAGTACGACGAGTGGTACGACGGCCACGAGGCGCCCGAGTACCTAGAGAAGGCCGAGTACGCGCTCCCGGAGATCAACCGCGAGAACCTCAAAGGCGCGGGCCTGATCGCCGGCGGCGGCTGTAACGCCACCGCAACCATTCTGGGGCTGTACCCGCTGTTCGAGCACGACATCCTCGAGGGCGGCGAGCAGATCGTCGTCGACGTCAAAGTCGGCTCCTCGGAAGGGGGCGCCGGGGGCGGCGAGGCGTCCTCGCATCCCGAGCGCTCGGGCGTCGTCCGCCCCTACGCGCCGACGGGCCACCGCCACGAGGCCGAGATCGAGCAGTTCCTCGACACGAGCGTCTCCTTTACCTGCCACGCCGTGGACATGATCCGCGGCGCCAGCGCGACGAACCACGTCTTCCCGTCGGGGCCGGTCTCGAAGGGCGACCTCTGGCAGGCCTACCGCAGTTGTTACGAGGACGAGCCGTTCGTCCGGATGGCCGCCGGCGGCTCCGGCGTGTATCGGTATCCGGAACCGAAGTCCGTCGCGGGAACGAACCTCGCCGAGGTCGGCTTCGAACTCGACCCCTCGAACAAGCGCATCGTCGTCTTCTCGGCGATCGACAACATGATGAAGGGATCGGCCGGACAGGCCGTCCACGCCGCCAACATCGCGCTCGGTCTCGAGGAGACGGCCGGACTCGAGTTTACGGGGATGCACCCCGTGGGGGCACCCTGAGATGACAGTATTCACGAGAGCCCCTGCGATCGTGAGCAGGGAACGGAGGTGTCCGGAGTGACCGTGGTGGTCAAGATCGGCGGCGCTCGCGCCGTCGACCCCGAAGGAGCGCTCGCCGACGTCGCGAGTCTCGTCGAGGACGGCGAGGACGTCGTGCTGACCCACGGCGGCTCGACGGCGGTCGACGAGACGCTCGAGGACCTCGGGGAGGAGCCCACCTACGTCGAGACCCCCGGCGGCGTCGTCGGGCGCTTTACCGACGAGGAGACGATGGACGTCTTCAAGATGGTCATGCCGGGCAAGCTCAACACCGATCTGGTCGAGAGCCTGCACAACGAGGGCGTCGACGCCGTCGGCCTCTCTGGCACGGACGGCAAGCTGCTGGAAGGCAAGCGCAAGTCGGCCGTCCGCGTCAAGGAGGACGGCAAGAAGAAGATCAAGCGCGGCGACCACTCGGGCAAGATCGAGTCCGTCAACGCGGACCTGCTCGAGACGACCCTCGCGGGCGGCTACACGCCCGTCGTCTCCGTCCCAATGCTGGGCAAGGAGAAATCCGGCGGGTACACCGCCGTCAACGCCGACGCCGACCGCGCGGCCGCAGCCATTGCGGGCGCGCTCGAGGCCGACCTCGTCGTGCTGACCGACG
The DNA here is from genome assembly GCF_013342145.1 of Haloterrigena gelatinilytica. Lineage (NCBI taxonomy): Archaea > Methanobacteriati > Methanobacteriota > Halobacteria > Halobacteriales > Natrialbaceae > Haloterrigena > Haloterrigena gelatinilytica. Next base: position 3,157,448 of record NZ_JABUQZ010000001.1, read on the forward strand.
TCTCGGGGATCTACGAGGACCCCGACGACGAGTCGACGAAGATCGACTCGGCCGCGACCCCCGAAGAGTTCGCGGCCGTCAAGGACGCCGCGGAAGGGTTCATGACGAAGAAGGTCATGGCCGCCGAAGAAGCCCTCGAGGGCGGCGCCGCGAGCGTGACCGTCGCGACCGCCAACGCGGACGCACCGATTACGAGCGCACTCGACGGCGAGGGAACGACGCTCGAGCCCGGCGTGCTCGCCGCTGAAGAAACGGAGGCCGCAGAATGAGCGACCTCGATTTCGTCTCCGGCAGCAAGCCGATCGGGATCGAGCGCGGCGAGGGGGCGTTCCTCTACACCGCCGACGGCACGGAGTACATCGACGCCGGCGCGAGTTTCGCGTGTACGCCGCTGGGCCACAGCCATCCCGCGGTCGTCGAGGCCGTCCAGGAGCAGGTCGGCGACCTGACGTTCGTCGACTCATCCTATCCCGTCGAGGCCCGCGAGAACGCCTACGCCTCGTTCGTCGCGTCGACGCCGGACGGACTCGAGGGCGCCTGGTTCTGTAACTCCGGAACCGAGGCCAACGAGGCCGCCCTGAAGTTCGCCCGGTCGGCGACCGGCGAGTCGAAGATCGTCGCGGCGACCCGTTCGTTCCACGGCCGGACGATGGGCGCGCTCGCGGCGACCTGGAAGGACAAGTACAAGAAGCCCTACGAGCCGCTGGCCGGCGACGTGGAGTTCGTCCCCTACGGGGACGGCGAGGAGCTCGCCGACGCCGTCGACGACGAGACCGCGGCCGTCATCCTCGAGCCGATCCAGGGCGAGGGCGGCATCAACGTCCCGCCGACGGGCTACCTCGAGACGGCTCGCGAACTCACCGACGAGGTCGGCGCGGCGCTCGTCTTGGACGAGGTCCAGACCGGCATGGGCCGGACGGGATCGATGTGGGCCTGCCAGAACGCGGGCGTCACGCCCGACGTGCTTACGACGGCGAAGGGCCTGGGCAACGGCCTGCCCGTCGGCGCGGTCGCGGTGCAGGACTGGATCGCCGACGGCGCGGCCTCGCACAACGCCACGTTCAGCGGCGGCCCCGTCGTCGCCGCGGCGGTCCACGCGACCGTCTCGACGCTGGTCGAGGAGGAGTACCCCGCCCACGCCGCCGAGATCGGCGACTACCTCACGACCGAACTCGAGTCCGCACTGGGCGATTCGGTCCGCGAGGTCCGCGGCGAGGGGCTGCTCGTCGGCCTCGAGTTGAAACGGGGGGCGAACCGCGTCGCCCGCGATCTGGCGATGAACCACCAGGTCCTGGCGCTGCCCGCGGGCCGGACCGTCCTGCGCCTGCTGCCGCCGCTCGTGATCGACGAGGCGGACGCGGACCGGCTCGTGGACGCGCTGACCGCAGTCATCGCACCCGAAGCCGAGGCGGAATCATGAGCGCGAGCGTGACCGAACCGGCCGACGTGTCGCTCGACGAAGCGCGGCAGCTACTGACCGACCTCGTCTCGATCCCGTCGCCGACCGGCGAGGAACGGAAGGCCGCCGAGCGGCTGGTGGCCTTCTTCGAACTCCACGACCGGGAGGCCTGGATCGACGAGGTCGGCAACGTCCGCGCGCCCGCGGACGACTCGGTCCTGCTCACGTCCCACGTCGATACCGTCCCCGGCGAGATTCCGGTCGAAGTGCGGACGGCCGACGAGGACGACGTCGAGGCGGAGGTCGCGGACGAAACCGGCGAGGACGTGCTCTGGGGCCGCGGCAGCGTCGACGCCACGGGTCCGCTGGCCGCGATGGCCGTCGCCGCCGTCCGCACCGGCGTCTCCTTCGTCGGCGTCGTCGGCGAGGAGACGAACTCCCGCGGCGCCCGCCACCTCGTCGCCGACCGCGACGAACCCGATGCAGTCATCAACGGCGAACCCAGCGGTGCGACGGGAATCACGCTGGGCTACCGCGGCTTCCTCGCGGGCACCTACGTGGCCACCAGCGAATCCGGGCACACCTCGCGTCCCGAACCCAACGCCATCCAGCACGCGACCGAGTGGTGGACGAGCGTCGAGGACGCCTTCGAGAACGACGAGTACCAGGCCGTCTTCGAGCGCGTGACCGCAAAGCCCGTCGACATGGACGGCGGCATCAGCGACGACGGCCTCTCCGTCGAGGCGACGCTCGACGTCCAACTGCGAATTCCGCCGTCGCTGGACGCCGAATCGGTCCGCGAGACCGCCGAGGCCGAACTCGAGATCGGCACCGTCTCCTGGGCCGAGCCGATCCCGCCGGTGATGGAGAGCCCCCGGACGGAGGTCGCCCGCGCGTTCCGCGCGGCGATCCGTAACGAGGGTGGCGACCCGCGGCTCCTGCGCAAGACCGGTACCAGCGACATGAACCTCTACGCCGGCGCGTGGGACTGCCCGATGGTCACCTACGGCCCCGGCAACTCGGAACTCGATCACGCGCCCGACGAGCGGCTCTCGCTGTCGGAGTACGACCGGTCGGTGAAGGTCTTAGAGCGCGTCGCGACGACGCTGTCCGGAGGTGAGGAGTGATGACCGACGAACCCCGTCACTTCCTCGACGTCGACGACGTGACGCCGGACGAACTCGAGACCATCCTCGAGCGCGCACAAGCGTACAAACGCGCCCAGCACGCCGGCGAGGACCACGAGGACCTCGAGGGCCAGACGCTGGGCATGATCTTCCAGAAGCCGAGCACCCGCACCCGCGTCTCCTTCGAGACGGGAATGACCCAGCTGGGCGGCCACGCCGTCTTCCTCGGGGAGGACGATATCCAGCTGGGACGGGGCGAACCGCTGAAGGACACCTCGCGGACGCTCTCGCGGTACGTCGACGCGGTGATGGCTCGGGTGTTCAAACACGGAAACATGGAGGTGTTAGCGGAGTACTCCTCCGTGCCGGTGGTCAACGGCCTCACCGACGACGCCCACCCCTGCCAGACGCTCGCCGATCTGCTGACGATCCGCGAGCAGGAGGGCGGCTTCGAGGACGTCTCCGCGGCCTGGATCGGCGACGGCAACAACGTCGCCCAGTCGTTCGCGATCGGCGCCGCGCTGACCGATATCGACCTGACGGTCGCGACGCCGGAGGGGTACGGTATCGACGACGCGGTGCTCGAGCGCGCCCGCAATCTCGGCGGCGACCCGACGACGACCCACGACCCCGTCGAGGCCGCCACGGACGCCGACATCATCTACACGGACGTCTGGATCAGCATGGGTCAGGAGGACGAACGCGACGTCCGGATGAACGACTTCGAGGGGTTCCAGATCGGCGCGGACCTCCTCGAGCACACCGCCGACGCCTCGGTGATGCACTGTCTGCCCGCCCACCGCGGCGAGGAGATCACCGACGACGTCATCGAGAGCGACCGCTCGGTCGTCTTCGACCAGGCCGAGAACCGGCTCCACGCTCAGAAGGCGCTGCTGAGTTGGCTGCTCGAATAAGCGACCGAACGCTCGCAGTGTTCGCGTTCGGAATTTTTTGGTCTCTCGCTGAACGAAGTGAAGCGACGGTCAGCGAGAGCTTCGCTCTCGACGAGCAGATTTTTTCGAGCGGTTCGAACGGGTGAGAGAGGATACGAAAAAAGGTGGCTGTGAAATCGACTCCACGCCCAACCGGCGCTGCTGCGTTGACTGCTCGAGCGATCCGACTGTGACCGCGATCGTGGTCGGCATCGCGTTCAGGTCCGTCCGCTCGCGTTATCGCGCGAGCAGCGAGTACGCGACGCCGAGGACGAGGCCGTACGCGGCGTGACCGACGAGGCTCTCGACGGCGACGTTAGGGACGGTGGGCGCCATCCCGAACCCGACCGCCGAGAGCCAGATCGGCATGACGACGACGGCGAGGACCGCCCAGACTGCGATGCCGTAGACCAGACCGGCGACGAGGGCCGAACCCGCGTCGAGATGGGATCGACCCGCCGCGACCAGCAGCGCCGCGAAGACGACGCCGAGGACGGCCCCGTGGGAGACGTGGAGTATCGTCCCCGCGAGCCCGCCCTCGAGGCCGTACATGGCCGGAATCGCGGCCTCGAGGACGGCGGGCGTCTGCATCGCCATCATCGCCCCGAAGACGACGGCGCCGAGGATACCGCCGACGGTTCCCGCTTGCCACGGTGCGAGTGCGGTCGTCGCCCGTTCGTCGGTTCGAGTCGCCGTTTCTTGGCTCATGTCCGATCGTAGGGCGCGAGTGTGTGTATCAGTATCTCTGTCGTGTATCGGTCACGCATACCCGTGATCGAATCACTGACGGCGGGAAAAGGCTCTTTGAAGTGGTCCGCGCAGTGGCGGACGATGCCCGATCCGCTGCGGATCGACGCCGGGGAATGCACGGCCGACGAGATCATAACCGCGATTCGGGACGGCCGGCGGGTCGTGGTGACGACGACGATTCTCGACGACGAACACGAGGTGACGTTGCGGTACGACGGCTCGGTGTTCTACTGCGACACGCCGACGCGGCTGCACCGACACGAGAGCGAACGCGAGATGCGAGCCTGTATTCGGAAGATGGGATACGGGGCGGTCGGGGACACGTGAACGCCTCCCGGCGACTATTTTCACCTCGCCGGTCGTACGGGCCGATATGACCGACCGTCCCCAGCACCGCCTCGGGGAGTTGATGGAGCAGTCCGATCCGCCGTTCGAGGAGGTGATGAGCTGCGTGTTCGGAGTCGAGAACCACGAAACGCGAACGTATCTCGTCCTCTGTGAACGGCCGGGTAGCACGATCGACGAACTGGCCGACGCGCTCGAGCGCGACCGGAGTACGGTCACGCGATCGCTGTCGACGTTGCGCGACCGCGGGCTCGTTCGGCGCGACAGACGATTGCTCGACGGCGGCGGCTACGTCTACCAGTTCACCGCGGTGCCCGTTGCCGAGACGAAGGCGATGCTCCACGAGGCGTTGGACGCGTGGGCGGCGACGGTACACGAGGTGATCGACGAGTTCGACGGCACGCCGTCGTGAATCCACTGTCGAATCCACTCACTTTTTCTCCCTTGCCTCCCTCTCGAGGCACAATGAGTCTCAGCCTCTCCGCTGATCAGCCGGCCGTCCCGGACGACGCCGACGACGGCGTCTGGCTCGAGTGTATCGACTGCGGCGAGACGTTCGCGCCCTTCGACGACGTCCGCTACACCTGCGACGACTGCGACAGCCTGCTCGAGGTCCGCTACGCCGACCTCCCGACGTTCGACGACTTCGAGGGCCAGGGTGTCTGGCGCTACGCCGACGCCCTGCCCTTCGAGTCGGGCGTCTCGATCCAGGAAGGTGCGACGCCGCTGTACGAGGTGCCGCGACTCGAGGAGGCGATCGGCGTCGAGGCCCTGCGAATCAAACACGAGGGGATGAACCCCACCGGCTCGTTCAAGGACCGCGGGATGACCGTCGGCGTCAAGGTCGCCGAGGAACTCGGCGTCGGCCGCCTCGCGTGCGCGTCGACGGGCAACACCAGCGCCGCGCTGGCCGCCTACGGCTCCCGCGGCGGGATGGAGACGCTCGTGCTCCTCCCCGCGGGGAAGGTCGCGGCGGGCAAGATCGCCCAGGCCAGCCTCCACGGCGCCCGCATCCTCGAGGTCGACGGCAACTTCGACGCCTGCCTCGACATCGTCCAGGAGCTCGCGGGACAGGGCGAGGCCTACCTGCTGAACTCGCTGAACCCCTTCCGGCTGGAGGGCCAGAAGACGATCGGCCTCGAGATCCTCGAGGGCTTCCTCGCGGATTACGACGCCGTTCCGGACCGAATCGTCTTGCCGGTCGGCAACGCCGGCAACACCTCGGCGCTCTACAAGGCCTTCCGCGAACTCGTCCAGGCGGGCGAACTCGAGGAGGACGACGTCCCCAAGCTGACCGGCGTCCAGGCCGAGGGCGCGGCGCCGATGGTCGAGGCCGTCGAGAACGGAGCAGACGAGGTCCGGCGCTGGGAGGACGTCGAGACGCGAGCGACCGCGATCCGTATCGGCAACCCCGTCAACGCACCGAAGGCCCTCCCCGGGATCCGCGAAACGGGCGGCACCGCCGTCGCGGTCTCCGACGAGGAGATCACCGAGGCCCAACGCGACATCGCGGCCGAGGGGATCGGCGTCGAACCCGCGTCCGCCGCCTCCGTCGCCGGGCTCCGAAAGCTCCGCGCGGAAGGGATCGTCGACGACGACGAGCGCGTCGCCTGTCTCACGACCGGCCACCTGCTCAAGGACCCCGACGCCGCCGCCGCGGCGGGGAGCGACCCCGAGCCCGTGCCGGCCGACACGCAAGGTGTTCTCGCGAGCCTTGCGAGTGAGAGCTCGTCGGATCGATAGATCCGACGGCGTGCTCGAGCACCTGCAGGACTGAGACGACCGCGGGTCGGACGGTCGGACGACGCGCGTCGGACGCGTCTGACGGCCGACTGACTGAGCTTTTTCCGGGTCCGACTCGAACCGAACGGCGACTCATGTCCGCCGACCGCCAGGGTAACGACCCCACGCCCGCTCGCGTCGACCCGAGCGACCAGCGACCGTCCGTCCCGCTTTCCGCTCGCATCGAACGGACGCAACTCGAGTTGCGGGTCGCAGCCCTCGAGGACGCGCTCGAGACGAGCGAGCGCCGCCGGCAGGCGGTGATCGATCGATACGAACGACTCCTCGAGGAACGTGCGGCGCCCGACGGGACCTCGGTATCCGACGGGACCTCTGTCTCCGACGGACGACTTCCCGCACTGGTGGCGCGACTCCGCGACTCGTAGCAGTATCCATCGGCCGATCGCCGCGACGGTCGGCCGAACGCGAACTGAGCGTTTCTTGGCAGGCGGAGCGACGCGCTGTTAATTACCTTCGAAATTCCAGTATTTTAAGTACCATGGACAACCTACCAATCTTACAGGAGGAAATTTCCAATGGTGAACACGGACTCAGCACCTGTCTGTCCGGAATGTGACGGGAGATTGCGGACTCGAGGTACCGAAACGATCTGCGAGGAGTGCGGTCTCGTCTCTTCGGAAGATGCGATCGATCGCGGGCCCGAATGGCGCTCGTTCGACGGCGAGGAGACCGACCGACGGCGGACGGGCGCGCCGCTGACCCGCTCGCGACACGATCGCGGGCTCTCCACGAAAATCGGCTACGGCTCCGGCTCGAGCGGCGAGTACAACTCCCGGCTGACCGGGCGAAAACGCAGGCAAATCGCCCGCCTTCGGCGCGAGCACAATCGAGCGCGAATCTCCTCGAAAGCCGACCGGAATCAAGTCTACGGCTTTGCCGAGATTCGACGGATCAACACCCACCTCTCGCTGCCGGAATCGGCCAGAGAACAGTCGTGTGCGCTCTTCGAGTCGGCCCAATCCGCGGGCCTTCTTCAGGGGCGATCGCTCGAGGGGTTCGCCGCCGCCGCAGTGTACGCGACCTGCCGAACGCGCTCGAACGCCCGGACGATCGACGAGATTACCGACGTCGCCCGCGCCGACGAGGACGAACTCACCGTCGCCTACGACGCGCTCAATCGCGAACTCGGCCTTCCGACGGGGCCGATCGACCCGTCCCAGTACCTGCCGCGGTACGCCTCGCAGCTCGACCTCGAGACGGCGGTCGAGAACCGAGCCCGCGAGTGCGTCGCCGCGCTCCTCGAGGAGGGGCTGATCGGCGGCCGCAACCCGAGCGGGGTCGCCGCGGCGTGTCTCTACAAGGCCGCCGGCGAACGCGAGGCGTGGCCGACGATCACGCAGGCCGACGCGGCCGCCGTCGCCGACGTCGCGCCGGTGACGATCCGCTCGACGGTGATGAATCTCAGAGAGCTCTGAAGCGGCGGTTACCGGCGTCTCGAATGTGGTTCGACGGCAGATTACAGACGTCGATCGGCGCAGTTACGTCGTTCGGAGGGTGTCCGTACTCGGCTCGTAAACCTCGCCTTTCTGCTTTAGCTTCTCGATCTCGTGTTCGGCCTTGGACTGGTCCATGCCGACCTCCTCGGCCCGTTCCATGACGATGTCGACCGGCGCGCCGTCGTCGTACTCTTCCTCGATGTCGCTGATCAGCTGTTTCAGGTTCTTGATCCGGTCGCGCTGGGACTTCGAGGTGCCGGCCTCGACGATGTCCGCGTCGAACTCGCCCGTCTCGGGATCGACGCCGATGTCCTGCAGACAGGAGCGGACGATCTCGATGACGCGGTTCGCGTCCGACTCCTCGACCGTATCCGAGAGGCGCACGCGGGCGCTGGCCTCCGAGAGGCGGACGAGTGCCTCGAGCTTTCGGGCCGTGACGGGAACTGGAGCGTCCTCGTCGGTCCCCTTCGCGCGCAGATCCACGTAGAAGTCCCGGATCGCGTTCCGGGCCGCCTCGGTCATCCGTGGGTGGCAGTTCTGCTTCGCGTAGGCGATGTACTTGCGCAGCAGTTCGGCGTCGATCGCCGGATCGACCTGCTCGGTCATCTCGTCGATCTCCTCGGCACTCACGTCGAGCGAGGTCATCTCCTCGCGCTGGGTGGTCAACTCGCCGGCGTAGTTCGTGGTGATGATGTGCTCCGCGAGGTTGCGGTCTTTCTCCTCGTCGGGCTGGTCGGTGACCGTGAAGATCAGGTCGAACCGGGAGATGAGCGCCGGCTCGAGGTCGATCTGCTCGCCGATCGGCTCGTACTGGTCGAACCGGCCGTACTTGGGGTTCGCCGCGCCCAGCAGCGAGCAGCGGGACTTGAGCGTCGCGTTGATGCCGGCCTTCGAGACCGAGATCTTCTGCTGCTCCAAGGCCTCGTGCATGGCACTGCGGTCTTCCGCGCGCATTTTGTCGAGTTCGTCGATCGCGGCGATCCCCTGGTCGGCGAGGACGAGCGCGCCGGCCTCGAGGGTCCACTGCTGGCCGTCGCCGAAGTCGTCGCGGACGGCGGCGGCAGTAAGTCCCGCCGAAGATGACCCTTTCCCGGAGGTGTAAACGGCTCGAGGCGCGATGTTCTGAATGTAGCTCAGCATCTGGGAGTTGTGTGAGATGACGCCCTCCGAGACGTAGTTGTGCGTTCCCTCGATCTCGAGGTCGTATACCCAATCGTAGTCGGGTTTGACTCTGTCGATAGATTCAATCCGTTCCCAATAGACGTCACCTTCCACGAACTGCTCGAGAGCAGCAATACTCGCTTCTACGGATCCGCCGTCAGCTATGGCGCTATCCTCGCCTTGGTTAGCTTTTGCTGGTAGCGCATCTTTAAACGCTGAGACGACCTCTCGGAGGCTCTGTCGACTCGGATTTCTCGATCCGCGTTCGTAGTGCTGATACGTCGATCGAGGTAGCCCACACTCTGCCTGTGTTAGCGATAAGGATTCGCGAATCTGTCGCAGGTCTGAACCCAGTCCCGGGACGATATCGAGATTCGTATTTCCGGTTGTGTCCGCGTACTCTAATGTCACCTCCTGTTTCCGCTCAGTTACGAATCCGATTCGAGAGACGTACTTCTCGAAGTCACCTCCGCTTATCCTGAGTCGATAACTGCCATTCTGTCGCTCGTGAGTCTGCGAGCGGATTCCGATCGAGAGGAGCAACGTTCGGACGTTTTCGAGTAACTCGCGGCTCATCGAAGCGACCGAAATCTCTCGCTGAGACTCCGAAACATGCCCTTCCCCTTCGATAAAGGCCTTGAGGAATTCTGACTTCGTCGATTCAGAGGCCTTGAAGATCGCATCCGGGACGCATTGTTCGTCGGACGACTGAAGAATACATGGTTCGAGTGCTTCGAGGAAGCTCACGAATTCTCCTGCCGAACACAGCAGTTCGCGAGCATCCTTCGATTCGTGTGGACCTCGTTCCGTCGTATTGAGGTTCAACTTCTCCAGCGCCTCCGCTGCGTCGTCCAATACTGCTCTATCGTTGTTCGTAATCGAGACAAATCCGGTATTATCGTCCCGCTGTTCGACGTATCCTTCCGCAACGATATACCCGACGAGTCGGGCTAGCGAGGGGGTCCATTCGGACGGGAGATCGAGTTGTACCGCGTTACGCGACTGAGATCGGCGGAAATCAATATTGATGGAGTTGTCTCCCTTCGTTGGTAGGGATCGCGGCGCAGCAATAAACTGTCCTTCAGTGAGTTCCTCGGCGACGACCGGCTTGAACTGGCAGTCACGCTGTACGAACAGCGGATGCGACGGCGTCACCTCGAGTTCTCGTCCGCTCGAGGTCTGAATCCGATACATCTGTTCGGGCGCTTCACGTTTCCAGACCGTTGTCGCCCGCTGTAGGCCGACCGATCCGTCGTCCTGTAAGGAGGGAACCTCGAGATCGATTTCGTCGTACCAGCCGTCGTCGATCGGCTTCGGATCATCGAGATTCGATTCAACGAGATCACGGATCGGAACGTCCTGTCCGTCCGCGAGTGTGACCTTCGTATCTCCGCGGACACACTTACCCGTACCGGGGTCCCCGATCAGCAGCATATGCAGGTCGCCGCGAATCCTCGAGCCGTCGGGAAGCTGCTTCGTCACGCCCGAGAACAACTGGAGGATCATTGCGAGCTTCTCCTGCTCGTAGCCGTAGATCGAGGGCGCGATGGAGGCGACCATCTGCTCGTAGACGTCGTCCTGATTCGAGATATCGTAGATCGCCTTCTTGTCCTCGTCGGTGATGTCCATGTCCTCGAACTGCTCCTCGTCGATGTCGACGGACATCCCCTCCATGTAGAAGTCGAAGACGGGAGACTTCTCCTGCTGGTCGCCCTGTTGCTCGAGGCGGAGAACGCCGGTCGCCGACACGTGGTCGCCGGGCGTGACCTCGCCGGTGATGTCGTCCTCGACGTGGACGTCGAGCGACTGGGGCGTCTCGCCGCCGCGCAGTCCCTCGGGGCTCTCCTGGATGCGGAGCTTCTGGGAGTCGACGAACTCGGATTGGTCGAAGTTCACGCGGAAGGGGCCCTGTCGCTCACAGCCCTGGCACTCGTGGGGTTCCTGGAAGTCGCCGCTGGACTGGGGAACGCGGGAGAGGGTGCCACAGAGCTGGCACTCGAAGGCGGCCTCCTCGATTTTCGGGCGGACGTCCGTGGCTTTCCGGACGATGCCCCGGACCTCCACGAGGGTGTTCATGTCGCGGGCGCGGATTTCACGAATCTCGGGGGACTCGGTCTCGGGGAGGTTCCGGATCCGGACGTGGGCCTGGCCGAGGCTGACGTCGATCGGGAGGTCGTACAGTCGCAGCGCCTCCTCGGCGTAGCGCTGGAGCTGTTCGGGCTGGGCGAGGAAGTCGTCCGCGAGGTCGGGATCGTAGCGGTAGAGCTCCTGCCAGTCGATGTGGAGCGAGCGCTGCTCGTTGGGGTATCGCTGCGCAAGCTGCTTGATCTCGTTGTCGTAGTAGTTGCGGAAGAACTGCTCGAACGAGTCGACGAGTTCAGAATTGCCCGCTTGCGCCATTGCACTCTCGTAGGGGCGCCAGCCGGTATAAATGGTGGCAAAGCGGGGCGAAACTGAACCGCGGCCGTTCCGTGACGGGTGCCGGTCGCAGACCGGTACCGCCGCTCGGCTCGAGATTACAGTCGTCGAAATCGGACGGATCGGTTCCGGGCCACGACGAACCGTCCGTTCGCCGCTCTCGTCGCCGGCGATCGCCGGCAACGCACACGCCGTGTCCTGATTCCCGGTCAGGTCACGTGGCCACCAGGGTATGGGGTCCACTCGAGTATGTATATGCGGCCAATCTGTTTTGGTCGGTATCGGTGACCGTTCGGAACTCGAGACGTTCGTCGTCGCTCAGGTGTCGTCGCCGAGGTCGTCGGAGGCGACGCCCAGCGTCGCGATCACGCGGAACGCCTCCTCGACGGTGACGTCGACGTCGTAGACGTGTTCGGCGGGCATGTGCATGACGAACCCGTTCGTCGTCGGATTCGGGCCCAGCGGGACCATGATCGTCACCATCGGCCCGTTCCCGACCTGGGCCTCGATGTCCGGAGGCGTCTGGGCAGTCAGAAAGCCGAGCATGTAGGCGTCTCGATGGGGGAACTCGACGAGTTTGACGTCCTGAAACTGATCCGTGTCGTCGTCGACCAGCAGTTTGCTGGCCCGCCGGACGCTCTCGTAGATCGTACTCACGCCCGGGATGGTCTCCATGGTCGCGTGGACGCGCTGGGAGATCGCCGTGCCGGGCGTGTACTCTGCGGCGATCCCGACCAGCAGAAAGAAGGCCAACAGCGAGCCCATCGTGACGAACTGGACGACCGCCTCCGGCGGCTCGTTGGGCCAGACGAACATCACGCCGCGGACGACCGGCGAGAGCACGCCCAGAACGAAATCCACGACGAGGATCAACGCCAGTATCGTGATCACCAGCGGGATCGTCAGCGCGATCCCGTTGATGAGCCAGCGTTTGAAACGGCCTGTGACGCCGTCACCCGGTTTCGACATTGATCTCGAGTGATGCGACCCGCCGGGGAAGCCGTTCGGCTTGCATGGACAGTCGCGGTAACTGACCGGTCGATGCGGCGGGAAGGCGATCGAACGCGACGGGAAGAGACGCCAGACTTGCCGTGCGCGACGACCACTCTCCGGTACGAAGTCCGTCGGCGACGGACGCGAAACCGGAGAGAAACGTTTCGAGGCGACTCGAGCGGTGCGGCCTCGAGCAACCGTTATGCGTCGGGTAGACGTGCGTGGTGTCGTCTGTCCGGAACCGAACAACCGACGCGACGGGCGGTGCTCGCGGTCGTCGGAACGGGCGCCGCGACGACCGGCGTCGTCGGGGCGACGACGCGCCCCGGGTGACCGACAGCGGCTACGAGTTAGACCCGGGTCGGATCCAGAACCGGATTCGCGACTGTTACACTGCGACGGTTCGGACGCAGAATCCGGACGCCGCGGTCGTAACCGCCGGGCTGTACTTCCGCGAGACCGATCGCTACGACTTCCACCAGACGCGGGTCGAGTTCCCGTACGAACTCGACCTCCGGGAGTTCGACTGGGCGCGCGAGCAGGGCGCGGTGCTCACGGACGGTACGGTCGAGGACATCGACGGCACCGCGCTCGCCGCGGCGTCCGTTCCCGACGCGTGGGGCTGCGAGGAGGGCGACGTCGAGTTCGACCGAGACGGTTCTGACGACGCCTGAACGGGCCGTCCGCGAGTCAAACCGAGACGACGCGGGTCCACCCCGTCCTCATCGCGGATCAACGGTGTGCGGGCCGCGCGGGTCGGAGCCGCGACGCGTCGCCAGCCACTGTCGAAGCCGCCGTCGGAGGCGCTCGAGGCGCGATTCGCGACGGTAGCTGACGGACATCGACCGGACGCTGCGCGTTCCCGTCTCGTCGGTGACGTCCAGGATATCCGCGTCCACGAACGCGTCGACGTCTACTCGGAACTCGCTTCGCCGACCGTCGTCGGTCTCGACGGTCCGTCCGTGGGTCTGACTCACCTCCGGCCACGCGCTCTCCTCGTCGGTGGTGATGGCGGTCAACAGTCGAACGTCCGGATCGGTACGAACGACCGCTACGGTCGCGTCGTCGGGCGCCGGCGGCAGCGTAACGAACGATTCGGTGTCCGAGAGGAGTCGGACGATTTGCTCGTCGTCGGATTCGGGTTCGCGAATCGATTCGGACTCCATATGCGGGTTGTCAACAAACGGAACCAAATACTCACCGCCCAGCTGTCAACTCGCGCCCGTCGGCAGTAGTGGAGGGCCGAAGAGTAGTCCGCTCGTACACCGTGGTTGTCCGTCGTGCAACCGATCGAGGCGAATGTCGGATGTACGGTATCGTTGTGATTGGTTCTCCTCACCCGAAAATAGATCGTTCGTCCGTGTATCGTCGCGTTGCGCTCAACGGATCTAAGTGTCGGAGACGAAGGTCTTGCGCCCCTCTCAGGAAGCGTCTTCGGGGCACTCTTCGATGACTTGCTCGGTATCGGAATCGTCCGATGTGTCATCAGCCGAGTCATCGGTCGTTGTCTCAGGTTCGAACAGTCCCGCTTCGATCAGGTTCGTCACGATCCGTGTGTGCCAGTCGATGCGCGTCTCGAGGTCGGGACCGCGCGAGAAGGTTTCGATGAGAAACGACTGGGCGTTCAGGTCTCGAGCGGCCTTGTGGACGAGCAACCCGCTCGGTTCGTTTTCCGGCCTGGAAAAGGTATCAGTCTCGAACTCGAGCCCCGGTTCGTCGACGCGGTTTCGGTTCACGGCGTCGGCGGCCCGCTCGGCATCGGTGGCGGTCTCGGTACCGTCCGAGTGGAAGATCGCCTGCCCGACGCCGTCGACGGGGCCGCCGGCGTAGATGCCGATCGACTCGTGGAGGTCGATAACCACGTCGGGATCGGAGCGGGCGACGACGGTCCAGAGCGCTCGGGCGAGGTCCGTCGTTGGCTCCTCGCCTTCGGGGAACTGTCGGTTGAGATCGACGCCGTCGTCGCCCGTGCGCGTCCGCTGCTCGACAGCATCGGCGTTCGCGTAGGGGATCGTTACGAGCGTACCGGCATCGATTTCCCACTCGGCAACGGTGCTCGCTGCCTCGTACCCTGCAACTTCGTTGCCGTGCATTCCGCCAACGACCAGTACGGTCGGTCCGTCGGCGTTTGCAACCGTCTGGTACACCGTCGTTTCGTGATCGGTGCCCTCGAGAATTTGCTGCGAGCGTCTCGAGAGGTCGCTGCCGGGTTCTGCGCTCGAATTAGCACCAGCGACGCCGGCGAGTGCACAACTGGCTGCGGCTGTCAACAGCGTTCGTCGAGATGTCTGCAATGACCCCATGTGATCGTTACCTCGGAGAAACAGATTATTATTATAGTTCTGATAGCGCGTTGCACCCCGTTCCGCCGGTGATAGCGACCGTCGCTCCCGGGTAAGTGAACGTACACCCGACAGGTCGGAAGAGACGGACTCTCGAATCGCCGTTTCGCTGTTCGAAATGTCACCGGCGTGTATGTAGAGAGTGAAACTGTCCTGCAATCATCGCTAACTCGATTGTAAGTATAACCGTGTGAGCCCAAGAGAGGCGATAGCCAACGGATCCAGAACAGGAGGGATAATCCCCTCGCAGATTCGAACGGACCGCAGTAGCGAAACGGAGACGGCGTCGACTCGAGGCGAAGTAGCCACAGAACAGGGCTGGTCGCCGCTGGTACCGTGGACGGCGCCGGCGATTGATGGAAATCCGCTCAGACACCACCCGAAACACATGACATTCGAAACAACTCGAGAAACCCGATGGACCGTACTCGCCGCAGTGATGATCGCGTCGATGGTCGCTCTGTCGACGGTCGCTGCGGGCGCAGCAACCGCGGCCGCCGCAGACGCCGACGAAAGTGCTGATACGAACCTCGAGGTGACGGTCAATGCACCGGACTCGGTCGCAACGACCGAATCGAGCACGTTCGACGTGACCGTAACCTCATCCGATGGCGAACCAGCGACGACCGACGTCGTCTTCGAGATCAACGGAGAGGAGATCCAGGAGGAAGTGACTGCCAGCACCGACGACACGGGGTCCGTCACCTTCACTGCTGAAGGGATTGCCCTCCCCGAAGGTGACTACGAGTGGACGATCACCGCCGGTGACGAGGAACGGTCGGGAACGCTCACTGTTACCGATACCGCGGACGACGGTGCTACCGACGGTACCGCCGCTGACGGCGACACCGAGACCACCGACAACGACACTACCGTTTCGGAGAACGACGCTGCCGCTGACGAGACTGCTGGCAATACTACTGACGACGACGCCGAGGCCGCTGAGAACGACACTGCCGCTTCGGAGAACGGCACTGCTGCTGACAACGACAGCGAAGCCGCTGACGACGACACTACCGCTTCGGAGAACGAGACAGGTACTGACGATACCGCTGACAACGATAGCGAAACTGAGGAGGAGGAGGAATCAGTTCCCGGCTTCGGCATCGGCGGTGCGCTCTCCGCCGTGCTCGCAGGAACGTTGCTGTTAGTCCGCCGGCGTAGCTAAGCACCCAGCGATCGGGATTCGGCACTTTTTGTCAACGCGTAATCTCTTCGCGGCGTAGCCGGAGGTCGCTGACCCTCGCGGCAGTCGTTGAGTAGCAGATACCGGGGTTTTGAACGGCTACGCCGCCGACCGACCCCGGAGAACTTGCCTCCCCTTCCAAAAAGAACCGATGAAGCGAGATTCAGCACCCCTCTCCGAACGTCCCATCGAGAGCCATTGAGTGATTGGCGTAATAGGAGTAGAGGTTTTGTGGAGCCACGTACCTCCCGCCGTAGTACCCAGCAGGGCCATTCGTTTCGATGATATTGTTTTCGTGGTCTTCTGTGAATCTCAAATCTCTCCGATCATAGATGAGGTCACCATCGAGCCAGTACTGGATGACGCCGTCCGGATTTGCCACGCCGTCATCGCCAATCGTATTCATACAGACGTAATACTCGAGTTCATACCACCGTCCCGGAACGATCTCCGGTTGTCGTACGGCGTAGGGTTCCTGCTGAAGTAGATAGTCGTGATCTTGATTCTGGTCCATATGGTATGTATAGGAGAGCAGATGGAACGGCCCATCCGAATCGGTTTCCTTCGTACTGACATAGAGGCGGTTACTCCACCCATTGGTGCCATCAGGGACACCGCCGCCGGCACTCCCCTCCCCGAGCGACATGGCACAGTTCCAGATCCGACAGTGTTCGCTCTCATTCCCCATCGCCCAACTCGTATTGAGAGCGAAAGCGACACGGCCATTGAGCTCGAGTAGTCCGTCATCAAAGCTATAGTGGGTACTTAGCCCCCAATGATCGCCGTCTCGAACCCGAAGCTGGAGAGCGGTATCGCCAGCGTAGGTCGGGCTGGGGACAATTGCGAGGTTCTCACGATCACCGTTGGACATCCAGTAGATGTCCTCCCAGCTCTCATACTCTCCGTACTCGAGATGGACGACATCATCCGGCCGATTACAGCCGCCTCCTGCCGCACTCTCTATTTCTTCCGCTGCCGTGCTATCGACTCCTCCCCCGGTCACCCCGAGCAGGCTTCCCACGCCTAAGAGGCTCCCTCCGCGTAACAGTCGACGACGAGAGACACCAGCACTGGTTGTCCTCTCGGCCACACTCGGTTCATCTAAGACCGGATCATCAGTAGTATTCTCTTGCATGCGATTCTGTAACTATGAAAAACAGGGTTATTGTATTATATTAACTATGGGAATCAGGGTATAATTTCAGTGAGTTTGAGATACCCTACCTGTGAGCTCCCGGGTCGCGATGGAATTTCGCCCGAGAGCGGGATGTCAATCCCGATGTATACGAAGACTAATTCAGTGGCCGGTCCAATCGACGCCTTCGATCGAACGGAGAGTAATTCGGAGATCTTCACCGGGCTCTCGTCGTTCGGCGGGAGCGGTACAACGAAACTCCGGTGTGGGGAGTGCGGCGACCTCTGGACTCATCAAGTACCCCGCTACCGATGTTAGCGGCAATATCGCCCCGTGCGAACGAGGTGATGAGAGCAGTCCGGCTCTCGGGATCGCCCAGTGTCTCCGCGGACTCCACGAACTGCCGGCCGTATTTGTCATTTCCTGCGCTAGCCGGCGAAGTCTCGTACCCGCCCGCTCCGGGGACTCGCTTACGGAATTAAGCCTTGCCGACAGAGCGGGGAACTCGGCCTGAGTACGCCCCGAGTTGGATAGTTCCCCACTTGTCCGAAGCATAGCGTCTACAACCTCCTGGCTCGAGGTCGACGACACGACTCACTGCCCCCACCCCGAGTACCCGGACGCAAAACTGTTGGAGGCGCAACCGTTCTACCGAAAACCGACGTAAGAGGATGGGATCGCCCGAATTTGAACGACGCCCGAGAACCTGCTCACTTCGTTCACAGAACCCCGGTCTCCCTCAAATCCGAGCGCTTTCAACAGCTGCCGCTCGGGGATTTGCGAGCGGCAGCAGTATGGGATCGCCCGGATTTGAACCAACGGAAGACGATCGCTCTCGGTTCACTCGAGCGCTGCGACTTCCGAGATTCAAACCGGTCGATCGTCACGAACTCGTCGCTCACGGTGTTGTTCGCGACGAAGTAAGTGGGATCGCCCGGATTTGAACCGGGGTCACGGGCACCCAAGGCCCGAAGTATACCAAGCTAACCCACGATCCCGTACTCCCCCCTAAAAGGTGCACATCATAAAGGGTTTCGTTACCGGCCGAACGGTTTTGGCGGTCGACGTGATACCGCCGCGTACATGACAGGTCTCGAGATCCTCGTCCTGATTGCGGTCCTCGTGGGCGTGCTGGTCGCCGCAGTTCTCGTCCGCGCGCTCGCTCCCTTCATCGTTAACGCGGTCGCGGGACTCCTCGTATTGTTCCTCAGCCACGTCGTCTTCGGCCTCTCGATCGCCGTCACACCCGTAGTGCTCGTGATCGTCGGTCTCGGCGGGATCCTCGGCGCGGCCGTCGTACTCCTGTTCGCGCTGTTCGGTGTCGCCTTCGTTCCGTAGTCGCTATCGCCACCCCTGGCGACCCCCCGGTCGCCAGCCCCGGTCCCGACCGACCGTCAATTCCCCAGCAGCCGCGCGATATCCTCGTCGGTCGCTTCGGTCGACGGCTCGACGGCGAACTCGAACTCGCCGTCGGGTTCGTCGGCTCCGTCGGTCCACGCCGCCAGCAGATCGGCGACCTCCTCGTCGGTCGCTTCCGGCAGCGATTCCTCGCTGCCCTCCTCGGCGACGACCGCGTCGAAAATCTCCCCGAACGTCGAGACGACGCGATCCTCGTGGCGCGTCGGATCGAAGTGAAAGTGCGCGTACGCGTCGACACTCGAGAGCCGATTGGTCAACACGTGCGCGAACTGGAAGACGTCCTTCGGCGGCGTCGAGCGGAGCAAGGCGTCCAGCGAATCGAAACAGACCGTGAGTTGTTCGTCGGACCAGTATTTACAGAACCGACTGACGGCGACACCGATGGCGGAGAGATCAGTCGGATCGCGAACCGTGTCGACGACGACTCGCTTCTCGAAATCGCGGGCCGACTCGGCGGTGTCCTCGATCAGGACGTCCCCGACCGTCAGGAGGCCAACCTTCCCGGTCACCGCGTCCGGATCCGGTCGATCCGGCCGGTTATCCGCGAACGAAACCCTGAGATCTGCCGTCGCGCCGGTGTCGTGGCAGAGGTCCGGACAGACGGCTGGCTCGCACTGTTTCTCGTGAACGAGCAAGACGTTCGCCGGCGGATCGATCGCGGAAGGGGTTGCTGGCTCCATTGGTCTCTCCGGGCTGGTCCCCGGCGCTACTCGTATCTCGGACGACGCACTCTTTACCGTTCCGGCCGCTGATAGGTTCGGCAAAAGCGTTCCGGCCGATACGTGTGGACTTGAAGTACGAAACGACTCGAGGGCGGCAGCGAGACGACTACAGGTCGTCTTCGCGCAACTCGAGGTCGGCGACCAGTTCGTAGGGGTGGGCGTCCTTCCGGATGCCGTCAAGCAGGGCGAAGGCCTCGCCGGGATCGAGGAAGTGCTGGGTGACCACCTGCCCCAGCGGCGTGGGCTCGAAGCCGTCGATGAAGTCGTACTCGAGGAGTTTGCCGACGGCGTGTTTGGTGGGGACGTCGCCGAGCATGCGGTCGTTGAGCGACTTGGCGGCCTTGCCGCCGACGGTGACGTTCGCCAGCGTCTCCTCGACGGCCGCGGCCTCGTCGTAGTGGGTCATCACCGACTCCATGTCGCCCTTGAGGAGCTTGAACGCCACCTCGTCCTCGGTCATCTCCATCGAGTTGTGATAGGAACAGTCGGGTTCGACCAGCACGTACACCGTCCCCTTGTCGTGGTAGTCGGGTCGGCCGGCGCGGCCGAGCATCTGGTGGAACTCCTGGACGGAGAGCCACTCGATCCCCATCGCCAGCGAGTCGAAGACGACCTGCGAGGCCGGGAAGTCGACCCCCGCTGCGAGCGCCGCGGTCGTCACGACCGCCGAGAGCTCCTGCTCGCCGAACTGGCGTTCGACCTTCTTCCGTCGCTTGTAGTCCAGCCCGGCGTGGTAGGGGGCGGCCGAGTAGTCCAGTTTCCGGCTGATCTCGTGACACCGCCGGCGGGAGTTCGTGAAGATGATCGTCTGCCCTCGATACCCCTTCGAGGACTCCGTGTCGAACTCCCGTTTGACCAGCTTGTTCTCGATGCGGACCTTCTCCTGTCCGTCGGCGAAGGTGACGTGGCGCTCGATCGGGACCGGGCGCTCCTCGAACTCGATGAGCTTCGATTCGAGGGCCGTCGCGAGCTGTTCGGGGTTGCCGACGGTCGCCGAGAGGTAAACCCACTGGGCGCCGCCGTAGTCGTCGCGTCGCTTCGCGCGCTGCTCGCAGGTGTACTTGAGCCGCGAGATCAGGCCGTCCAGGCGGTGGCCCCGTTCCTCCTCTTTGAGGGTGTGGACCTCGTCGATGACGACGGTCCCGATGTCGCCCATGTCCTTGCCCGTCCGGAGGGCGTGATCGATCCCCTCGTAGGTGCCGACGATGACGTCGGCGTTCGGGTCGAACTGGTTGCCGTTGTCCGAAATGCGGCTCGCGCCGACCCGAATGGAGACGTCGACGAGGTGGCCGTACTCGTCCTGGAAGTCCTCGTACTTCTGGTTCGCGAGCGCGACGAGGGGGACGAGAAAGAGCATCTTCCCCTTGCCGTTTAAGACGCGGTTGATCCCGGTCATCTCGCCGACCAGCGTCTTCCCGGTCGCCGTCGCCGAGACGACCATCTGGTCGTCGCCGTCGAACAGGCCGTGGTCGACGGCGAGGCTCTGGACCGGCAGTAGCGTCTCGAACCGGTCCTCGAGCAGGTTCTGCAGCCCCGGATGCAGGTTCAGCGAGTCCACCCGGACGGGGTCGACCTCGTCGGTCGTCGCCGAGATGGTATCGAACTTCGTCAGGTCCGGATCTAGCTGCCCCTGCAGCAGGTTGACGATCCGCTCTAAGTCCTGGACCTCGAGCATGAGGTCCTCGAGGCGATCCTTCGCGGCGGCCGTCACCTCGCCGCTGCCCGAGTAGGTGAGCTGGCGCTCGAGTTCCTGGCGGGCGCAATCGCGGCAGATCCAATCGTTGTCGTCCTTGACGGCGGTCTCGGTCGTGATCGGCGAGTACCGCCCCGCGGAGGCGCAGTAGCGACAGGTCCGGACGGCCTTGGTCTTGTCCTCGAGCTGGTAGCCCTCGAGCATCTCCCGCAGTTCGCGTCGCTTCTCGGGAGCGGTCTGCTCGGAGATGCGGATCCGCCCGGCGCGGCGGGCGAGTTCGATGAACTCGTCGGGCTGGCGGGGCTCCTCGCTCGAGCCCTGCTTCAGCCGGAACTTCGCGGGTCGTGGGCCCGCCGACGTCTCGGAGAGGCCGAGCTTCGCCCGGAACAGTCGCTTTCCGTCGCGTTCGACGACGACGAGGTAATCGTCACCGGTCGCGTGACAAAAGATCGTTTCGACCTCCTGGACCTGCTTCGACACGAGTGGCCGTACGGCGGGACGGTATTTCAGCGGTTCGGACTGCACCGAACTCGAGCGCGAACCGCGGAAGCGACCGCCGCTGTCGGTTTCGGTGCGCCCCGACGGGCGGCGACGACGTATCCGTTCGTACCGACGACGAGCGGACTATAGCCGTACATATCACTAATAGTGAATTACACGTAGGGGTGACGGAATTCCCAATTCGATGGATTTGAATCCGTTACGGGGAGTTCCGGGCGTTCGAAGCAGCTACGCGCTTCGGTTCGGTGCCGCGCTATTCGTGGTGGTGCTCGTCGTGGGGGTGTTCGGCGGCGTCATCTACGCACACACCGGCTCCGAACTCGAGGACGACGTCGAGTCGCGGCTCGTCAGCGACGCCGAGAGCGACGCCGAGCGACTCGACGGCTGGTTGGAATCGTCCGAACGAAATCTGGAATCGCTCACTCGGTCGCTCGAGTTTCGAAACGACGACCGCGTTTCGATCTCCGACTCGTTACACCGGCTGAACGAACGCCCCGGTTTCGAGGGGGCGTACTACGTCGACGCCGGGAACGGGACCGTCGACGTCGAGGCCGGAACGGACGCCGTCGTCGAGGGCGGTCGCCTCAGCGAGGCGGCCGACGAACGGCTCTCGAGCGCGATCGAGGCCGAGGGCCGGGCCACGTTCACCGAGACGTTCGAGACCGCGGACGGACGGCCGGCGATGCTCGCTGTCAGCACCGTTCCCGGCGACTCGGATCACGTCGTCGTCGGCCTCGTCGACCTCGAGTCGCTGTCTCGAGCGGTGATCGCCAGCGACGGGACGAAAGACGCGGTCGTCGTCGACGGCTCGGGGACCGTCGTGCTCGCCGAGGACCGCTCGCTGCTCCTTCGCGACGACGTCCTCGAGGCGGGTTCGGTCGGCGACGGCGCCGGAACGACGTCGATCGAGTCCGACGCGGACGGCGAGACCGTCGTCGGCTACGCGCCGATCGAGAACGGAAACGGAGAGTGGACGATGACGACCCGCGTCCCCGCCGCTCAGGCCTACTCGCTGCAGTCGGACGTCTCGCTGCAGATCCTCGCCATGCTGGGCGTCGTCGTCGCGAGCATCGTGGTGCTCGGCGCGACCGTCGGCCGAAACACCGCCCGGTCGCTGCGGGACCTCTCCGAGCGAGCGGCGGCCATCGAGGACGGGAACCTCGAGGAGCCGGTCGAGTCCGATCGGCGCGACGAACTCGGCGAGTTACACCGGTCGATCGACCGGATGCGACGGTCGCTCCGCGACCGCCTCGAGGAGACCGAGGCGGCCCGCGCCGAGGCCGAGCGGGCTCGGACCGAGTCCGAACGGTTCTCCCGGCACCTCGAGCGGACGGCCGACGAGTACGGCGAAACGATGCGCGCCTGCGCGGACGGCGACCTCACGCGTCGGCTCGAGCCCGACGACGAGAGCGAGGCCATGGGGGCCGTCGCCCGGGAGTTCAACGGAATGATGGACGACATCGAGGCGACGGTCGCCGCGACGCGGGCGTTCGCCGACGCGGTCGACCGGAGCGCCGAGTCGACGGCCGAGGGCGTCGCCGAGGTGCGGTCGGCCTCCGAGCAGGTGACGACGTCGGTCCAGGAGATCGCCGACGGCGCCGAACGCCAGAGCACGCAGCTCGCGGCGATCGCCGACGAAGTCGACGAACTCTCGACGACGACCGAGGAGATCGCCGCGAGCTCCTCGCAGGTGGCCACGCTGGCGGAGCGGACCGCCGCCACGAGCACGGACGCCCGCGAATCGGCGCGCCGGGCGATCGACGGGATGAACGCCATCGAAGCGGAGGCCGCCGAGGCCGTCGCGGAGGTCGACCGACTCGAGGACGAACTCGAGGCGATCGACGACCTGCTGGCGTTCATCGGCGACGTGACCCGGGAGACGAACATGCTCGCGCTCAACGCCTCGATCGAGGCGGCGCGCTCGCGCTCCGACGACGCGGAGTTCACCGCGGTCGCGGACCAGGTCAAGTCCCTCGCCGAGGACACCCAGGAGGCGGCGACGGACATCGAAGCCCGCCTCGAGCGGGTCAACGAGCAGGCGACCCGAGCGGCGGCCGTCGTCCGCGAGACCGACGAGCGGATCGCGGACCACCGCAGCGCGGTCGAGACGTCGGTCGCGGCCCTCGAAGAGATTTCCGAGTTCGCCGACGAGACCAACGACGGGATTCAGGAGATCTCGGCGGCGACCCAGCAACAGGCCGCCGCGACGCAGGAGGTCGTCTCGATGACCGACGACGTGACGGCGATCAGCGAGGAGACCAGCGCCGAGGCGGAGACGGTCGCCGCGGCCGCGGAGGAACAGACCTCGTCGCTCATCACGGTGTCGCACACCGCGACGTCGCTGTCCGAGCGCGCACAGGAGCTCTCCGACGCGCTCTCGACCTTCGAAGTGACGGCCGAGACGGACGCGGAACGCGAGCCAGTGAGTCGCGAGGGAGACGATGCCGTGTCTGACGATGCGGACGAATCAACGGCCGACGGGACTGGCGAGACGTCGACGGACGCATCGCAGGAATTCACGTGGGCCGAATCGCAGTAAGCGGCTGCAGCCGACGCCGTTTGCCGTCTGGAGAACCGAAAGACGGATCTTCAGAGTTCGCAGCGGGCCTCGAGTCCGGTACTCGAGAAACCCTTCGAGGGCCGTTTAGAAGTCGCCGTTGACGATGTCGCTGACTTTCTGTCGGTCGAACAGTTCCTCGTCGACGCCGTAGAGCTCCGAGGCCAGCTGCTCGGTGACGAGCAGGTTGAGGATCGGTCCCTGGTAGAGCGGACCGGCCCGATAGACGTCGTCGTTCTGGACGGCCGTCAGCTGCCGTGCGACGTCGTGGTTTTTCATCGGTTCGACGGTGTTCTGGACGAACTCCTCGCGGGTCCGGTACTGTTCGCCGCGCAGCAGGATGTTGTCCGGATCGATCTCGAGCAGCGTCTCGTAGTCGACTTCGCCGCCTCCGCTGTGGAAGTCCTCGACGTCGGTGTTGGCGAGCGCGTCCTTGTACCCGAGGTCCTGGAGGTGTTTGTAACTCGTTCCCTCATCGATGATGTAGGTAAGGAAACTGTCATCCTGAGGCCACAGGACGGCGACCTGCTGATCGTCCGAGGGGACGACGTCCTCGATATTCGTCTGGAACTCGTCGTGTAGCGCCTCGAACTCCTCGTAGCGTTCCGTTTCCTGGAAGACCTCCGCGAGTTTCTCGAACGCTTCGTACAGCGTCAGATACTCGTAATCGTCGTGGAAGCCGTAATCCTGCGAGAAGATCGTGTTGCCGAAAAACGGCGTTCCCGTCGACTCGACCTGTTCGATGTCGTCGTCGCTCCACTTCCCCTGCCCCTTGAGGAAGTTCGGGTCCATGACGAAGACGTCCACGTCATCACTCAGCTCCATGAACTCCTCGACGGTCAGTTCGTCCTCCCAGAGCGAATCGATGTCCTCCGAATTGACGTTCACGTCGGGAATCTCGTCGTAGTACGGCGTGTGGTACCGGTGGGAAAGATAGAGGGCCTCCGGTGGCTCCTGACCCAGTGCGACCCCCATATCGGCCCAATCCCCGGTGCCGGCGGCCCACGTCTCGGGGACGCCGTCGAACTCGACCTCGCCGACCGGTTCCATCGTCACCGAGTATTGGGAGTCGTCGTCGGACCCGAGGGAATCGATACAGCCGGCCATCGCGCTCACGCCGGCGATCGCCCCGCTCGTTCGAAGGACGTTGCGTCTCGTCCACGTGGACTCGTCGGTCATCAATCTTTAGGTTGACCTAAACCATCAAAAGTGTTCCGAACTAATACGGCCAGAACTGCGCTCGGCGCGCGGTACGGGCCCGTCGAGTTACGTGTTACCGGCGACAATATCGGCTACGGCCTGTCGGTCGAACAGGTCCTCGCCGCCGAACGCGTTCGGGAACAGTCCCTGCGCGACCCGCTCGAGTTGGAAGAGGTGGATGATCGGACCCTGGTAGGTCATGCCCGCGTAGACGACGCGATCGTTTCGCACGGCCTCGAGTTCGCTCGCGACGTCGTGATCGCGGAGGAAGGAGACGATCCCGTTTTCGAACTCCTCCTCAGTCACTTGGCCCTGTTGTCGGATGGCAATCACGTCGGGATCGATCTCGAGTAACGTCTCGTAGTCGACCGTGCCGCCGCCGGCCTGTGCGTCCTCGATGTCGTTGGTACCCAGCGCGTCGCGGACGCCGAGATCCGTCCAGTGTTTCGACTGCGTCCCCTCGTCGATGAGGTAGGGGTAGAACTCCTCGGGTTCGGCCGAGGCGGGAACCAGCACCGCGACCGACGGGCTCTCCTCCGGCCGCCGCGACTCGAGGTCGGCGATCACCTCGTCGTGCAGCGTCGCGAAGGCCTCGTAGCGCCCGCGCTCCTGGAACAGTTCGGCCACTTTCTCGAAGGCCTCGTACAGCGTGTAGCGGTCGTAGTCGTGCCAGTCGTAGCTGGCCGAGAAGATCGTGTTCCCGATGAAGGGCGCGACGGTGTCGGCGATCTCGTCGACCTCGTCCCGACTCCAGCCGAGCCGGTTGATCATGAAGTTGGGGTCGATGAGGTGGACGTCGGCGTCGAGTTCGTAGAAGACCTCCTGTCCGGTGCCGCCGTCCCAGAGTTCCGTGAGCTCGCCCGCGTCGACCGAGACGCCCGGGAGTTCGTCGTAGTAGTGGGTGCCGTACAGGTGAGCTCGGCCGACGCCGACCAGCCCGTCCCCCTGACCGAGCGCGACGCCCATGTCGGCGTAATCGGCCGTGTACGGGAGCCACGACTCGGGGACGCCGTCGAACTCGACCTCGCCGACCGGTTCCATCGTCACCGAGTAGGTGCTCCCCTCGTTCGACGACCCGGACTCGCCGAGGCAGCCGGCGCCGATCCCGAGGCCGGCGAGCGCTCCGGTCGTCTTCATCACGGTCCGTCTCGTCGTTCCGTCGTCGGTTGGCATTAGGTTTTAGGCTGGCCTAAAACAATATAGTTTTTCCGACTGTTAGCGCTCGGGTAGCGCTCGACGGGGCAACACCTGCAGTTCGGGCTCGTGCTGAACGGTCGCCTCGACGCCGAAGACGTCGGCCAGCAGCTGCTCGGTCACGACTTCCTCCGGCGGCCCCCAGTCGTACAGTTCCCCGTCGTGCATCGCCACCAGGTAGTCCGCGAAGCGGGCGGCCTGCGCGATGTCGTGGAGGATGACGGCCACGGTGACCCCCTTCTCCTCGTTCAACTGGCGGATCGTCTCGAGGACGCGGAACTGGTGGTGGACGTCCAGGAACGTCGTCGGTTCGTCGAGCAGGAGAACGTCCGTGTCCTGGGCCAACACCATCGCGATCCAGGCCAGTTGCTTCTGGCCGCCGCTCAGTTGGCCGAGTTCGGCGTCCCGGAGGTCCTCGATTCCCGCCAACTCGAGGGCGCGTTCGACGGCCGCGTGGTCTTCCTCGCTGACGCTGTCGAAGAAGCCCCGGTGCGGGTAGCGGCCGTGGTAGATCAGATCCTCGACGGTGATCGAACCCAGCGAGTCGTTCTCCTGGGAGAGGACGCCCAGTTCGCGGGCCAGTTCCTTCCGGTCGAACGTGTCGAGTTCCTTGCCGTGGATGCGGACCGTCCCTCGTTCGGGCTCGAGGTGGTTCGAGAGCGACTTCAGCAGCGTACTCTTCCCGCTGCCGTTTGGCCCGACGAGCGCGGTTACGGCGTTTTGGGGAATGTCCAGTCGGGCGCACTCGACGATCGTCTCCTCGCTCGTCGGGTAGCTCAACGAGAGGTCCTCGCCGACCAGCGCGCTCTCGACCGCGACGCCGTCGCTGTCGGTGATCCGTTCTTGCGTCATCTGCGTCTTGTTCTGTGCCATTATAGCTCACCCATGGACTGCTGCTTGCGCATCAGATAGAGGAAGTAGGGACCGCCGACCAGCCCGGTCACGACGCCGACGGGCATCTGCATCCCCCCCAGCGCGAGGCGGGCGCCGACGTCGGCGGTGACCATCAGCGCCGGACCGGCGAACAGGCAGCCGACCATCAGCTGTCGGTAGTCGCCGCCGACGACGTTCCGGACGATGTGCGGAACGACGAGGCCGAAGAAGCTGACGATGCCCGCGACGGCGATCGCGACGCTCGCCGCGAGAATGGCGACCCCCGAGAGGAAAAAGCGGACGCGCTCGACGCGCATCCCCAGCGACTTGGCGGTGGTCTCGCCGAGCAACAGGACGTTCAACTGTCGCGAGCTGGCGAGCGCGATGGCGATCGCAGCGATGCCCGGAATGAGGGCGATCCGGACCTCTCCCCAACCCGTGCCGGTGAACGAGCCCGTCAGCCAGGCGATCGCCGTCTGGGCGACGCCGAGGTCGTCCACGAAGAAGAACAGCCCCTGCTGGAGCGACTGGAAGACCATGTTGACGATCACGCCCGCGAGCACGAGGCGAACGGGGCTGGTCCCGCCCTTCCAGGCGATCCCGTAGACGATTAGGAAGGCGACGGTCCCGCCGAGCGCGGCGATCAGCGGGAGGTACGGCGCGAGCCCGGTGAAGACGACGAGCGTCGCCAGCACCGCGAACCCGGCGCCGGAGCTAACCCCGAGCACGAAGGGGCTGGCCAGCTCGTTTCGGGTCACCGCCTGGAAGATCGCCCCGGAGATCGCCAGCGTCGCGCCGGCGATGATCGCGACGAAGACGCGAGGGAGCCGGAGGTTCCACACCACGACGCTGTCCGTGCTCATCTCGGGGAGCTCGGTGCCGAAGAGAAACGACGACCAGGCCTCGAGGTTGAAAAGCACCGTGGGCTCGAACACGGCCGACCACGCCTCCACGAACGTCATCGAGTACTCTCCGAACGTCACCTGTACGAGTCCGGCGACGACCGTGATGACCGCACTCGCCAAACAGAAGAGCACGAGCGTCCCGGTAACCCAACCCTCCCGGTCCCGAGTCGCCGCGTGCTCGCCGACCGACTGCGCTTCTACCATCGGGGTTTAGGTTATCCTAAAAGACGTTTAGTACTTGTGGTTGCCGACCGAGTCGGGACGACCTCTCCGTCCGCTCTCCGTGACGTTCACTCGAGCAGTTCGATCTCGTCGTCGCCGTTCGGGACGGCGCAGATGAACGCGCCGGGATCGTCGCCCTCGTTGCGGTACCAGTGGACCGTTCCCGCGGGGATGAGCAGCGAGTCGCCGGCTTCGACCGCGTACTCCTCGTCTCCGATGCCCACGGTGTACTCGCCCTCGAGGACGTACTGCTCGTGTTCGACGTCGTTGGTGTGTTTCGGCACCGCGGCGCCGGGCTCGAGGACGAACCGGCGGATCGCGAAGTGGGGCGCGCCGTGGTCGTCGCTGACGAGGACGCCCTTCTCGAGGCCGTCGGCCGCGTCGACCGTCTCGTACTCGATCTCGTCGCGACGGCGAATCAGCGGGTCGGACATACCTCGAGTCGGCGCCGAACCCACAAAACGATCCGGGTCGATCGCTACAGCGCGCCGCGCAGTCGAGCGAGGAGATACCAGACGCCGCCGAGGGCGCCGAGAACGAGCGGGAGGTTGAAGAGGATGATCGAGCGTTCGGGAACGCCGATTGCAGGGCGAACATGTTGTCGACGACGACCGCTCGCGCCTACGTATATCCATTATCCATTCCAACACGTATGCGCCGATACCGCTCCGCCGGGATTGCGATTATACCGCAGCCGACGGCGCCGCCGCTGGCCGGTGTAAAATACAGTTCTGAAGTGCCGATACCTCCGCGAATTCGCCTTACAGGCGCTCGACGTTCGTCGCGCGCGGGCCCTTGGGGGCCTGCTCGATGTCGAACTCGAGCTCCTGTCCTTCCTCGAGGTCCGGGCCGCCGATGTCTTCCATGTGGAAGAAGACGTCCTCGTCCGCGTCCTCAGTTTCGATGAATCCGTAGCCGCCAGTGTCGTTGAAGAAATCAACGGTTCCTTTCGCCATTGCTTCTGAAGAGAACGCCGCGACACTGATAAAGCCTGCGGCTCGACTCAGCTCTCGATATCGAGGGTATGGCGGGCTATCGGCCCCGTTTCGTCGAAAATCGGCGTTCGGTCACCGTTCGTCGCGGTCCTCGAGTCGATGGATCGTCACCGAGACGAAGAAAACCAGGATGAACAGGAAGAATCCGACGACGAGTCCGCCGAGTTCGATCGCGCCGATGTCGCCGGGGCTGACGACCGCCAGGACGACCAGCCCGCCGAGGAAGACGAGAACCGTGAACAGCCCGACGGCGTAGTAAAACCCCGTATCGGACTCGAGGAACCGTCGCATGCGAGAGGAATGCGCGTGCGAATAGCAAAACGGTACCGACGGCGACGATCTCGCGCCCCGAGAACGGTAGCGGCGAGCTCTACGGCGATAGCGGGAGTGCGATGACAGCGGCCGCGAGCGCCGACAACGACGGCAGCGAAGCCACCTCGAGCGCACGGC
Source organism: Haloterrigena gelatinilytica (assembly GCF_013342145.1). Classification (NCBI taxonomy): domain Archaea; kingdom Methanobacteriati; phylum Methanobacteriota; class Halobacteria; order Halobacteriales; family Natrialbaceae; genus Haloterrigena; species Haloterrigena gelatinilytica. Next base: position 3,187,206 of record NZ_JABUQZ010000001.1, read on the forward strand.
GCGGCGGGTCGGCGTGCGAACGGCGATCCTTGCATTTTGTCAACAGAAGTTCCTTATAGCCGTCGCGGACAAACGGACCGTATGACGGACTACGATCTCGACGCGGTCGATCGGGAGATTCTCTACGCGCTCCAGGAGGAAGCCCGGAACCTCTCGTCGAGTGAGATCGCCGAGCGGACCGACGCGTCCTCGAGCACCGTGCGCAAACGCATCCAGCGGTTGGAGTCGGAGGGCGTCATCAAGGGCTACAGCGCCAACATCGACTACACGAAGTCGGGGTATCCGATCCGGATGCTCCTCTACTGCACGGCGTCGATTCCGGAGCGAGGCGACTACATCGACGATCTACTGGACATTTCCGGCGTCGTCTCGGTACAGGAGTTGGTCACGGGCGAGCAGAACCTGCTCGTGACGGCCGTCGTCAAGAACGACCGAGAGATCACGCCGATCGCACAGGAGATCTCGGACATGGGGCTGACGATCACCGACGAAGTGCTCGTGCGGAGCCACCAGTCGACGTCGTTCGACGAATTCTCCTCTCAGTAACGCACCGAAGCGGCTCCGTTTCCGAACGGATACCCCTCCGTTCGCCCGTTCTCGTGCCCGTTCGGTGCGATTCCTGTGACCGTCGACGAAGACGTTCCGCGACTGAGACATTCGCGTCGAGCGCCGTGTTTATCACGATCGTCCACCATGGAGCTAAAGCCGAACGATTTGTTCGAACCGAAGGCTATAATAACCAGTCTGTTCGTATAATGGGTGAAGACGACCGGCCGTGCAAGTGTTGCCGGGACCGGTTCGGCGCGACCCGGCCGAGATCCCGCGCTGGTCGAGCGCGAAATCGAAGCATGACCGACGAAAGTGCACCCACATCCGACGACGCCGTCGCACAACTCTCCGAACCGACGCCATCGACCTCGCTCGTTCCGCGAGCGTCGACGCGGACGGTCTGGACGCTGTTCGCCCTCAGCGTCGGGGTACTCGCGCTGGCGGCCCGGAACGGAGCCGGCTGGGAGTTCGCGGGCGCGCTGCGCGTCGACGGGCTGACCGCGGTGATGTGGGTCGTGGTCACCTTCTTCAGCGGGATCGTCCACAGCTACTCCCGGCGCTACATGGCCGGTGACCGTCACATCGATCGGTTCTACTACCGCGTTCTCGGGTTCACGCTCGTCGTCATGACGCTGACCGCGGCCGACCACGTCGCGCTGTTCGCGGCGGCGTGGCTGGCGATGGGACTGCTCATGGCGTCGCTCATCGGTCACGTTCGCGAGTGGGAGCAGGCCCGAGCCGCGTCCGCCCTCGCTCGTCGATACTTCCTCGCCAGCAGCGGCCTGCTGGCCGCCTCGCTGGCCCTCCTCGCCTGGGCGACGGGCGCGACCACACTCACCGGCATCTTCGGGGCTCTCGAGGGCGTCTCGCGGACGGTCGGCCTCGTCGCCGCCGGCGGGATCGTCCTCGCGGCGGTCATCCAGTCGGCCCTGTTCCCCTTCCACAACTGGCTGCTGTCGTCGATGACGGCGCCGACGCCGGCGTCGGCCCTGATGCACGCCGGATTCGTCAACGCGGGCGGGATCTTGCTGACCAGGTTCGCTCCGGTGGTCGCCGACCACCTCGCCGTCATGTCGCTCGTCGTCCTGTTCGGCGCCGTCAGCGCCCTCCTCGGACAGGCGATGATCCTCGTCCAGACGGACGTCAAACGCAAGCTCGGCTGTTCGACCATCGCGCAGATGGGCTTTATGATACTGCAGTGCGGCCTCGGCTTCTTCGCCGCGGCGATCGCCCACCTCGTCCTCCACGGCTTCTACAAGGCGTACCTCTTCCTCTCGTCGGGCGCCGCCGTCGAGCAAGCGGTGCCGAGAGACGAGAAGCAAACCCACCTCGGCTTCTCCGGGGTCGCCGTCAGTCTGCTGACCGCCGTCGGCGGCGGCGTCCTGTTCGGCGTCCTCACCGGGAAGGCGACGAGCCTCGAGTTGAACAGCGGGACCATCCTGACGCTGGTCGTGGTCCTGACGACGCTGACCGCGGCACGGGACATCCTGCGGCGGTCGACCCTGCCGGCGTCGGTCAGGTTCGTCAGCGCCCCGCTGGTCGTCCTGACCGCGATCAGCGGCTATGCCATCGCGTTCAACGCCGTCTCGACGATGCTCTCGGGCGTGCCGATGACCCACGTCTCGACGGAGATGACGATCGCCCACTACCTCGTCGTCGCCCTGTTCGTCGGCGCTTATCTCGTGGCCGAACTCGGCTGGTACCACTCGAGCAAGCGCCTCTACGTGACGCTGCTGAACCTCTCCCAACCCGATCCGAACACCGTGCTCACCGACAAGGAGGACTACAATGACGCGTAAGGAAATCGACGACCGTCGTCGCATCGAGGAGCGTATCGACCGCGCGGCCGAGCGCATCGGCTCCGTCTGGCCGCTGCACTCGTTCGTCACGGCCAACCCCCTCTCGGGGTTCGAGGACGAGCCGTTCCACCGGGCCGTCGCGGAGGGCGAACGCCTGTTCGGCGGCCGCGGCTACCCGCATCCGTCGGTCTTCCGCCGGGCGTGGGAGACCGGCCGGATCGATCCCGACGCGCTTCAAGCGGAACTCGAGGCCCGCGGCATCGACCGAGAGCCCGAGACGCTCCTGGACGAGATGGCCGAAGCCGAGGCGGAACGCGGCTCCGAGACTGACGACGCGACCGCGGCCGTCGACCGCGTGCTGACGAAGTGGCTCGCGGCCTTCCTCGATCAGGGCCAGTCGAAGTGGCCGATGCCCGACCGCGAGGCGGGGTTCTACGCCGCGTGGCGCGAGATGGCGCCCCACGACGGCGACGTGCCCGGCTGCGACGACCCCGACGACCTTCCCGAGACGGCGACCGAGGCCCTCGAGGCGGTGCTGAGCGACTCCCCCGAAGAGCGCTGGGAGGACGTCATCGAGTACCACCTCGCCGCGCTCCCGGGCTGGAGCGGGTTCATCAAGCAGCGGACCGACGCCGACGCCAACGCGTGGCAGGAGCAGTACCCGATCACGCTGCCGGAGTATCTGGCGGTGCGGCTGACGCTGGCCGACCTGCTGGACGCGCCGATCGATCCCGAGGCGGTCGACGACGGCGACGAGACGACCGTCACCACTGCGGACGCGAGCGACGCGGACGACGAGGTTCCCCTGCCCGAGATCTGGCTGACCGCGTGGGAGCGCAGCTACCGCGAGCGCCTCCTCGAGGGGATCGACGACTCGGTGACGGACCCGTCGGACGCCGACGGAGAGCGACCGGCCGCGCAGCTCGTGTTCTGTATCGACACCCGCTCGGAGGTGATCCGCCGCCACATCGAGGCCCAGGGCCCCTACGAGACCCACGGCTACGCGGGCTTCTTCGGGGTTCCGATGCGCCACCGAGAGTACGACTCGCACGCCGAGACCGACGCCTGCCCGCCGATCGTCGACCCGCAACACCGCGTCGTCGACCGTCCCGACGAGGAGACCGACGCGGCGACGGCCCGCGACCGCTGGACCGGCGTGTCGAACGCGGTACGCAAACACTTCAAGACGCTCAAGAACAACGTCGTCGCCGCGTTCACGTTCGTCGAGGGCGCCGGCAGCGCCTACGGCTCGGCGATGGCCGCGCGGACGCTGTCGCCCTCGGCGATCGCGAAACTCGAGCGCGCCGTCGCGGAGCGCGTGCCGAGCTACCACGAGGCCGCCTCCCCGGCCGTCGACTACGACGCGTACGGCGACCACGACCACGCCGACCACGACCTCCCGCAGGGGATGACCCTCGAGGAGAAGGTCGAGTACGCCGCGACGGCCTTCGAACTCATGGGGTGGACGGAGTTCGCTCGCCTGGTCGTCTTCGCGGGCCACGCCAGCGAGACGACGAACAACCCCTTCGACTCGAGTCTCGACTGCGGGGCCTGCGCGGGGAACCCGGGCGGCCCGAACGCCCGCGTGCTCGCCGAGATCTGCAACGACGAGGACGTGCGGGCCGAACTGCGCGAGCGCGGGATCGACGTCCCCGAGGACACCGTCTTCCTCGCGGGCGAGCACAACACGACGACCGACGAGATCGAACTGTTCGACGACCCGGTGCCGGAGAGCCACCGCGAGGATCTCGCGTCCCTGCGCGAGGACCTCGAGCGCGCCCGTGCCGGGGCCGCAACAGAGCGCACTGACGACGCGACCGGCGGCGGTCCGGACGACGGCGTCGCGGCGGTCGAACGCAAAGCGGCCGACTGGGCCGAGGCCCGCCCCGAGTGGGGGTTGGCCGGCAACGCCTCGTTCGTCATCGGTCCCCGCGAGCTGACCGCCGACCGGAACCTCGACGGGCGCGCGTTCCTCCACTCCTACGACTGGACGACCGACCCGGACGGGGACGCCCTCGAGGCGATCTTCACGGGGCCGCTGGTCGTCACCCAGTGGATCAACAACCAGTACTACTTCGCGACCGTCGACAACGCGGTCTACGGCAGCGGCTCGAAGATCACCCAGAACCCGATCGGCAACGTCGGCGTCCTGCAGGGCAACGGCGGGGACCTGATGACCGGCCTGCCGCTCCAGTCGCTGAAGGTCGACGACGACCGGCCGTATCACCAGCCGCTGCGGTTGACGGCCGTGATCCACGCGCCGGTCGATCGCGTGACCGAGATTCTCCGCGAGCACGAGGACGTGCGCACGCTGCTCGACAACGGCTGGATCGGGGACCTGACGGTCGTCGATCCCGAGCGGGACAACGCCGCCTTCCGGTACGCCGGCGACCTCGAGTGGGCGGCCGACGTCGAACTCGAGGTCGAACCCGAGGCGACGGCGGAACCGGAGCCCGAGCCCGCGCCGACCCCGCAGACGGCGGACGACGACTGAGGGGGCGCCGGGAGACCGAGTTTCGCTGTGTGACGACGCCGTCTCGGAGCACTCAAGAGACCCGTTCTACTAGGGGCGGGCAATGGGGCAGAGTCTCCTCGCAGCGCTGTTCGGCGACCCGTTCGCGGTGATGAACACGATCGGGTTGATCGCGTTCGCCCTCGTCGGCTCGTCGAAGGCGATCCGGGAAGAGTTCGACTTGCTCGGGGTCACCATCGTCGGGTTGGCGATGGCGTTCGCCGGCGGGGCGACGCGCGACATCCTCGTGACGCGGGTGCCGTTAGCGCTTCAGTCCCCGATCGAAATCGGTCTGGGACTGCTCGGTGTCGGGTTAGCGATCGGGCTGAGCGCCGTCCTCACGGCTCCGGACACGCATCCGATCACGTTGGTCGCGGACGCGATCGGGCTCGCCGCGTTTACCACGACCGGTGCGATCGTCGCCACCGAAGCGAGCGTGTCGGTGTTCGGCGTCGTCGGTATCGCGACGATCAACGCGGTGGGAGGCGGCGCGTTCGCCGATATCCTCCTGGATCGCGCACCGTTCATCCTGTTCGACGATTTCTACGCGAGCTGTGCGGTGCTGGGCGGGTGCGCGTACTTTATCGCGACGGTCGCCGGCGCCTCCGGGAACACCGCCGCCGGAATCTGCGCGGGCGTGACCGTGGTAACGCGGTTAGCCGCAGTCACGTACGATTGGACGCTGCCGACGATACAGGGCTTAGGGTTCGTCGAGCAGTGATCCGGTCGAACGGCTGAGAGACGCAGTGCGGGAGAGGCGGTCTCGAGGCGAATTTGAGAAAAACAGTTCTCCCCCGCGTGGATCTCGAGACCCGGCCCCGCGAGCGGTTCCACGCCTACCCAGTTTCGAATCGACTCCTCGCCTACCGGTAGAGCAGACTGCGAGCTGTCGCCTCGTAGCCCTCGGGCACGATCTCGGCGAGCGCGTCGGGGTCGGTCTCGCCGTCGGCGCTGACGAGGTACGCGCGGCCGGGTTCGTCGCCGTAGACGCCCTGAAAGTCGTAGACGAAGCCGTAGATCTCGATGTCGTCGGGGACGTCCGCGGCGTCGCAAAGCGAGCGCACCTGATAGTCGACGTTGTACTCGACGAGCTGGTTGACCACTCGGTCGTCGTCGGCGTCGGTGTCGACGAGGCCGCTCTCTATGGCCTCCTCGACGACGGGGACGAGCTGGTCGACCCACTTGTCGACGCCCTGCGGGCCCGGGGGCTCCTCGCCGGTCGCGACGTGGTAGGCCGCGGTGACGGCGCCGCAGCCGGTGTGGCCGACGACGGCGACGACGTCGGTTCCGGTGTGGTGGATCGGGTAGAGGACGCCGCCGTCGACGATCCGCTCGCCGCCGTCCTCGTCCCAGACCTGGTTGCCGATGTTGCTCGGCGTGAAGACCGCGCCCGGGCGTTCGATGCCCCACATGCCCTCGTGAGAGACCCGCGAGTCCGAACAGCAGATCGCGACGACGGTCGGGTGCTGGCCCGTCTGCACCGCCGCGAAGTAGTCCGCGGGCAACGCCTCGACGTGGCGCTCGTTGCCGGCGAGCAGTTTCTCGAGCGTGTCCCGATCGGATCCCATAACGAGACGTACACGAACAGCGACCAAAAAGGTTCGACTCGCCGGCGGCCGCGATCGCGCCGGCCTCGCGTTCGGATCGGCGGTCGACCGTTCGTCACCTTCCGCGAGCCCAACGTTCACCCGTCGGGGCGCCGTCGTACGCGTATGGCAGAGACCAGACAGTGGCGACTCGCGAGCCGTCCCGTCGGCGAACCGACCCGCGACGACTTCGAACTCGTCACCGTCGACCGTCCCGAACCCGACAACGGCGAGGTGCTCGTCGAGACGCTCTACCAGTCCGTCGATCCGTACATGCGCGGTCGCATGCGCGACGCGGAATCGTACGCCGAACCGTGGGACGTCGGCGACCCGATGAAAGCGAGCGTCGTCGGCGAAGTCCTCGAGTCCAACGCCGGCCAGTTCTCGGCGGGCGATATCGTCACCGGCGACCTCCTCTGGGCGGAACACGCCGTCGCGGACGCGAACGAACTCCAGCGGGTCGATCCGGACCGCGGGCCGATCTCGACGGCGCTGGGCGTGCTCGGCATGCCCGGCGTGACGGCCTACTGGGGCCTCAACGACGTCGGCGACCCGAAACCGGGCGACACCGTCGTCGTCTCCGCGGCCGCGGGCGCGGTCGGCTCCGTCGTCGGCCAACTCGCCCGTCTCTCGGGTGCCCGCGTGGTCGGCACCGCCGGTAGCGAGGCCAAGATCGAGTGGCTCACCGAAGACCTCGGCTTCGACGCCGCGATCAACTACGAGGAGACCGACGACCTCTCGAGCGCGGTCGACGAGGCCTGTCCCGACGGCGTCGACGTCTACTTCGACAACGTCGGCGGCCCGATCACGGACGCCGTCTGGCCCCGACTGAACGTCGACGCCCGCGTCGCGGTCTGCGGCCAGATCGCCCTCTACAACGAGACCGAGGTGCCGACCGGCCCGCGGAAGCTGGCCAAACTCATCGAGACCCGCGCGACGGTCGAGGGCCTGCTCGTCAGCGACTACCAGCCCCGGTGGGGCGAGGCGCTCGAGCGGCTCTCGACGTTCGTCCGGAACGGCGACGTCCAGTACCGCGAGAACGTCATCGAAGGGTTCGAGAACGCGCCCGACGCCTTCCTCGGGCTGTTCGAGGGCGAGAACATCGGGAAGCAGTTGGTCAAGGTCGCCGAACGCGAGGACTGAACCGCGCACACGGCCGGCCAAGTCGGTCTATCCGGGCACTCAGACGATGTCGGGGGTTATCGGATACGACCACGCCTCGCCGTCGGCGGCCTTGACCGCGGCGACGACGCAGAACACCAGATCGACCACCGGTAGGACCAGGAAGGGAACGATGCCGACGACGATGAAGGTGAGAAAGAACGAGACGATCATGTAGATCGTGAACGCGATCTGCCAGTTCAACGCGTTTCGCGCGTTCTCCTCGACGAACGGGTCCTCAGTGGCGACGAGGACGATCAGCGGTCCGATTGCCCACGTGACTAGCGCGAGCACGTGCGTGATGGCCGCGAGCGTCGTATCGCCGTTGGAGCGTCGGCTCGAGGCGTATTCCGGCCTCGAGTCGCTCCAGGAGTCGTCAGACTCATCCCAGGAACCCGCCGCGCTCGAGGACCCCCACGAGTCGTCGGCGGCGTCCCGGGAACGGTCCGTTCCTGCGGATTCCCACGAGTCGTCGTCACTCACCGCCTCCCCGCACTCGCTGCAGTAGTTCGCGGTCGGCGAGAGCGAGGCACCGCAGTTCGGACAGTGCTCGGATACCATGGTCTGACATCGAGCCGTCGGAAAAATAACTGTACCACAGACGACTCGACGGATCGCGGTCAGTCCGTCAACCCGTAGCCGATCTTGAACAGGTAGACGTCGATCGCCAGCACGATTCCGGTGGCCGCCACGAGAACTCCGAGGGCGAGCAGCGGGCCGAAGTCGGTGTACGGAGCCGGAAGGACGCCGACCTCGATCAGGTCCGAGTGACCCAGTAGTCCGTACCGGACGCTGTCGACCATGTAGACCATCGGGTTCACCAGCGAGAGCTGGACCTGCCAGGCCTGCTCGAACGTCTCGAGGGAGTAGAAAACGGCCCCGAAGAAGACCAGCGGCCGAAGGATGAACTGGTTCATCACGGTCAGGTCGTCGAAGTCGCGGGCGACGAGGCCGCCGATGATTCCCAACCCCGCGAACAGCGACGTGATGACGACCATCGTGGCGACGAGGAACAGGCCGTGCTCGATACCTATCGGGACGAACAGCCGTCCGACGGCCGCGATGATGACGCCGACGATCAGCCCCCGAACCGCGCTGGCCGCGACGTAGGCGACGACCATCTCGGCGTAGGACAGCGGCGAAGTCAGCGTCTCGTGGATGTACTCGTTCCACCGGCCGTGAAAGATCGAGAACGAGGCGTTCTCGAAGGCGTTCGAGATCGCCCCTAGCACGATGAGGCCGGGGACGATGAAGAGGATGTAATCGAAGCCGGCGATCTTGTCGATCCGACCGCCCAGAATGAGCCCGAAGACGGCGAAGTAGAGCACGTTCGTGATCGCCGGCGGCATGAACGTGTTCTTCGGGCGGCGGACGAACCGCAACACCTCGCGCCGGAACAGCGCGCGGAAGCCGACGGACAGCATCAGGCGACCCCCTCCTGTTCGCGCTCGCGCTCGGACAGCTGGCTCTCCTCCGCTTCGTCCGCCTCGTCCGCGCTCGAGGCCGACGACCGGGTCACCGTCCGATCCTCGCTCCGAGTCAGGTCGACGAAAATCTCCTCGAGCGACGTGCGGGTGATCTCGAGGTCGGCGATCTCGTGGCCCCGCGCCTCGAGGTCGTTCAGCAGCTGCGGCGCGGTCGAACCGCCGTCGTCGACGCGGACCTCGAGGGTCTCGCCGCTCGTCGTCACCTCGTGGGCGTACGCGCCGAGATCGGTCTCGAGGTCGGCCGCCGCGCTCGCGGAGACACCGGACTCGAGGCGGACGGAGATCGTGTCGGTGCCGCGCTCTTTGAGTTCGTCCGGCGTCGCGACGGTCACCTTCCGGCCCTCGTTCATGATCGCGACCCGATCGCAGAGGCGTTCGGCCTCCTCGATGTAGTGGGTCGTCAGGAGGATCGTCGTCCCCTCCTCGTTGAGTTCCGTCACGAGTTCCCAGAGGTCGTGGCGCAGTTGGACGTCGACGCCGGCCGTGGGCTCGTCTAAGATGAGCAGGTCGGGATCGGTCACCAGCGCCCGCGCGAGCAGCAGACGACGTTTCATCCCGCCGGAGAGCCAGTCGAAGCGCTCGTCGCGCTTGTCGTAGATCCCGACGCGCTTGAGCACTTCGTCGGCGCGCTCGGCGGCCTCGTCCTCGGGAACGCCGTGGTAACCGGCCTTGTGCATCAGCACTTCCTTGATGGGGAAGAACCGATCGACGTTGAACTCCTGGGGCGCCAGTCCGATCGCGTCGCGGGCCTGTCGGTACTCCGTCTCGACGTCGTGGCCGAAGACCCGCGCCTCGCCGCCGGACTTGCGGACCAGGCCGACCAGCGTGTTGATAAAGGTCGTCTTGCCCGCACCGTTGGGACCGAGCAGGCCGAAGAACTCGCCCTCCTCGACGGTCAGCGACAGCTCCTGCAGCGCGCGCAAGTCGCCGTATTCCTTCACGAGATCGACGGTCTCGATGGCCGGTGGCATCGGCGGTGAGTCGGCCCCGACCGCGGTTAAGAATGTTGATTGCGGCGCTCGAGGCGGCCGTTTCGGACGGTTTTGCCGGTTCGTCGCTCGACGGCGCGTCGTCGAGGCGAATGAGTCGGCCGTCGCGGCGGATGGATCGCCCGCCGTCGCACCGATCAGTCCGCGGTCCGCAGTTGGCCGCTGGGGTTGACCGCGCCGCTTTTCTGGACGATGTCGAAGGCCGTCATCACGTCGGACCGCGAGATCAGGCCCACGAGGTCGCCGTCGTCTACGACGAGCAGCCGACCGATGTCGTTCTCGCGCATCTCCTCGATCGCCGTCATCGCGTCCGAGTCCGGGGTGATCGTCCGCAGGTCGGTCGTCATCACCTCGTCGACCGTGAACGCGTCGCGTTCGACCGGATCGATCTCGCGGGCGTCGGTCAAGGTCACGAGTCCGACGAGGCGTTCGCCCTCGAACCCGCTGGTGTCGATGACCGGGTAGCCGGTGTGGCGCTCGGTGAACATCCGCTGGACCAGCTCCGCCACCGTGGTGTCGGGTTCGACCGTGTGGAGGGCGCTGGCCGGCGTCATGATGTCGCCGACGGTGACGTCCTGGAACGCGGCCTTCATCGTCACCTGCTGGGCCTCGCTCGAGGCGGCGATGTAGACGAAGAAGGCGACGCCGATGAAGATGATGCTGAACTGCATGAGTCCGATCAGGCCCATGACGACCGCCAGCAGCTTGCCGACGCCGGCGGCCTGTTGGGTGGCCGTCGCGTACGGGCGGCTGCGGGCGAGAAACGCGCGGAGAACTCGCCCGCCGTCCATCGGGAACGCGGGAATCATGTTGAAGACCGCGAGCACGACGTTCAGAATAGCGAGGTAGCCGAGAACGAACCGGGCGCCGTCGAGGCTTTCGGGAACCGCCAGAAAGAGCGCGTACGAACCGACGCCGACGAGCACGGAGACGATCGGACCGGCGATGGCGATGGTGAGCTCCTGTCGCCAGTCCTCGGGCATCTCCGAGAGCGCGGCGATGCCGCCGAACAGCCAGAGCGTGATCGAGTCGATCGGAAACCCGTAGCGCTGGGCCGTCAGCGAGTGACCGAGTTCGTGGAGCACGACGCCGACGAACAGCCCGATCGCCGCGGCCAGGCCGAGTAGCCACGGCATCGTTCCGGCGGTGATAGCGCCGACGTCGATGCCCGCCGCGAGCCCGTCGTTGAGCAGCCCCGCGACGGGTTCGATCTGTTCGCCGATGAGATAGGCGAACAGCGGGAGCACCAACAGAAACGTGAGATCCAGCTTGATCGGAATCCCGAACAGGGATCCGATTCGAAAACTCCGAGGCATGCCCCATGTTACCCGTGGAAAGGCCTTAAAAACGCCGACGGAGGGGGTGGGGTCGCCGTTCGTCACCGGTTCTCGACCCCGTCCCGTACTCGCCGGCCGCCCAGCGGAATCGGACCCCCATTAGATCGCTGTTCGCTCGGTTCGCTCGACTGGCACCGAAATTAGGATCCGGGCCGAAAGCGATCGGAATCGGTCAATAGGGGGCTCGAGACTGCTATTGTCGCAGTACCGGCCCCTGGTCTTAATATTCCTTATATGGTCTGCGAGCGCCTGATCTCGCGCCACTAATATTGTGATAAAGTGATACACAGTTATTCTGTTTCTAGTCGTTTCCGGCAACGTTCGCCCGCAGTCATTTTCCAGTTCCAGTAGGGTGATCCATCTCGTGAATATCAGCCTCGGCTAGAGAGAACCGCTCGCACGCGACGAGCGGATTCCCTCGTCTCCGCATCTACTGTGACATCCGTATTCTAAGGCATATAATGTCACTAGTACTCTTTTCCGAATATGAACTCGGTGTGCAATAGCTTTATACAGATGTTCGTCGATTGTGTAACTACGATGATGGAACAGACCCACGCCGATCCCGGCCTCACCGAACTGCCGACCGAACTCAACTCCGCACAGGGGAAGCTCGTCTACCTCTACCTCGAGGCGACTGACGGGGCGACGGTCGACGAACTGGGCCAGGTGCTTTCCATGCGGAAGATCGACATCCTGAGCGTCTGCAACTCCCTCTCGAGCCAGCAGCTGATCGAGAAGTGCGACGGAACGTACGTGCCGACTCGCTGATTTTCCGCACCGACCGTACCGCGTCGGGCGCGCGCCGATCGCTCGTCACCGAGCCGCCGGCTCGTCGGTTGTCGTCCGACCCCGCCTCGAGGACGGACCCGCTCGCGTCGGATTCCGAATTGCTGGTCGGGTTCCGACTACTGCCGACCCCGTTCGTCGGCCTTCGGGACCGCGGACCCGCATCCAGCGCGCGCTTCGAAGCCTTTATCCGCACGGTAGGCCTGCGTTTTCGTAAGTAACCACAACCATGTCCGACAAACCCGCCTCAATGTACCGGGAGATTAGCAAGCCGGCCTACACGCGACGCGAGTACATCACCGGCATCCCGGGCTCCAAGATTGCACAGCACAAGATGGGCGACATCAGCGCCGATCCCGAGGACTACCCGGTCCAGATCAGCCTCATCACCGAGGAAGAGGTTCAGCTTCGCCACGGAAGTCTCGAGGCCTCGCGCCTCTCGGCCAACCGCCACATGCTGAAAAACGCCGGCGAGAACAACTACAAGATGATCCTCCGGAAGTTCCCCCACCACGTCATCCGCGAGAACAAGCAGGCGACGGGTGCGGGTGCGGACCGTGTTTCCGACGGGATGCGACAGGCCTTCGGGAAGATCGTCGGCACCGCCGCGCGTATCGACGCCGGCGAGCGCATCTTCACCATCTGGTGTGACGTCGACGACGCCGACTTCGCCAAGGACGCGCTGCGTCGCGCCTACAACAAGATCTCGCCGCCGTGCCGTATCGTCGTCGAGAAGGGCGAAGAGCAGCTTATCGCATAACGAACTTTTCCTCTGCGGGTGCGCCGCAGGCGCACCCTCGGGAAAACTTCGATGAAAAGCACTCCTCCTTCCGTTCCGAACGCGTAGCGTTCTCCACGTCAGTCGTCGGCCCGCTCGCTTGGCCTCCGGCCTCGCTCGCGGTTGTTTTCCGGGTAATAGCCTGCCCTCCCCCGAGTCGTGCGTCTCTCGCGTCTGCTCGAGACGTACTCCCGGCCAACTGTTTCGGTCGGTTCGCATGTCTCGAGCACCTTTTTACATCTCTACTCCCGAGTGCCGACTATGATCGATCTCGCGGTAGCGAACGCGAAACAGACGTTCCGGCGGATGCAAGCGCCGCTGTCCGAGCGGGGAATACGGGTTCATCACGTGCCCGTGCGCGAGCGCACGATCGCGCTCGGCGATCCGCCGTGGGACCCCGACGACTACGACGTGGGGTTCGTCTACCCCGGCCGACTCATGGAGGGCGGCGTCGCCGACGCCCTGCTCGAGATCCCGTGGCTCAACGACCACGAGACGGTGCTGACCTCGCGGAACAAGGCCGAAGTGATCGCGCGACTCGAGCGAGCCGATCTGCCGGTTCCGGAGTCGGTCTACGTCTCGAACGACGTCGGCGAAGCGGAGCTGACCGCCGTCTTCGAGCGGTTCGACCCGCCGGTGGTCGTCAAGCCGAACTCGACGACCCGCGGCGTCGGCGTTGCGAAGGCCCACGACCTCGATTCCTTCCTCGGGATCTGCGACTACCTCTCGCTGGTCCACGATTACAAGGCGACGGGCGACCAGTCGTTTCTCGTCCAGGAGTACCTCTCCGACGCGACCGACTACCGCGTGATGGTCCTCGAGGGCGAGTACGTCGGCGCCGTCGAGCGACGACTGCCCGACGAGGCCGTCGCCGAGAGCCAGTGGAAGCACAACGTCCACCGCGGCGCGGAGGCGACGGGCGTCGAGTTGCCCGAGGAGTACCGCGAGCTGGCCGAACGCGTCGCTGACGAACTCGAGATTCCGTTCCTCGGTGTCGATCTCCTCGAGACGGACGACCGACTGGTGGTCAACGAGACGAACGCGCGGCCGACGATCGACGACGAAACGAAGTACGAACCGGACTTCTACGATCGACTCGCGGACGCGATTCGAACGGCTGCCGACCGGCAGTGAAAACGAGGGACCCGACCGCGACGGCCCGGATTACTCGAGACTGATACCCGAGGACTGCTCCGCGGGATCGAAGACGACCTCGAGGACGCCGTTGTTGTAGGTCGCCGAGGCGGTGTGTTCGTTGACGCGGGTCGGCAGGGAGACGCGCTCGTCGTATTGGCGGTGCTCGCTCTCGGCGGAGATGGTCAGGGTCTTCCCGTCGCACTCGAGTTCGATGTTGTCCTTCTCGACGCCAGGGAGATCGGCGACGACCCGGATCTCGTCGTCGGTCTCGTGGATGTCGACGTGGGTGTCCATGCCGAAGCCGTTACCGACGTCGCTCGAGGAGGAGAAATCGACGTTCGCGTCCGCGCCGTTCATCATTTCGTTCATCATTCGTTCGATTTCGCGGAACAGGTCGTCGAAGGGTTCGTCGCGGTCGTCTCGGCGCATGCGAAACGATAGTGGACCGCGGGCCAAAAACTTTCTGTCGTCACTAGTTGTTTGGGGTGAACGTAACCGACGAGCGGCGAGATCGGATCCGCGAGGAAGCGACGGCGCTGCTACAGCCCGATGCCCATCGTCTCGTCGGTCGTCTGGATGCTTTCCTCCGCGTCGGCCTCGCCGAGCACCGCTCGGATCGCGTCGACGTTCTCGGGGACGACGTCGCTCTCCTGGTGGATCCCCTGGAAGAGGTAGAGGTCGTTGCCGACCGTCGAAACCGACTCCTCCCAGATGCAGTTCTCCCAGACGTCGCCGCGCGGGCGGCCCGCGTCCAGCGCGTACTCCTTGAGCTTCCCGCTGCCGTCGATATCCATCCGCTCCGGGATCTGGAAGAGCCGGGACTCCTCGGCGAACAGGTCGCGAACCTCGGCGGCGTCGACCTCCTCCTCGAGGGTGACGTTCAGGCTGTGCATGTGCATCAGCGTCGCGGGTACCTTCATGCCCAGCGTGTCGATGTCCAGATCGTCGAAGATGGTCTCGACGTCGGGGCCGTGGTGGGAGGGGATCGTGACCGGGTTCGGCAGGATGTCGTTGATCGGGCCGCGGGAGGTCTGGCCGGGGTCGCCGCCCCGCCGGACGAGCGTCGCGCGGACCTTCTCGACGCCGTAGGCCTCGCGCAGGGGCGCGATCACGCGGGAGAGGCCGGTCGTGTTACAGGAGACGACGCGGACGTGGTCGGCCCCGGTCGCGTCCTCGAAGTTCGAACGGGCGTTGAAGCTGGTGTCGACGAGGTCGGCGTCCTCGCCGCCCTGATAGAGCGCGGGCGTGTCGTACTCCTCGTACATCGACTTGTTCTCGGCGCCGATACCGGAGGGCGTGGCGTCGACGACGATGTCGGCCGCGTCGACGAGGTCTTCGACGGGACCGGCGATCTCGAGGCCGGCTTCCTCGAACTGATCGGCCCGTTCCTCGACGGCGGCGTAGAGCGGGAACCCCTTGTCGACGGCCGTCTCGGCCTCGAAGTTGGGACGCGTTTTGGCGACGCCGCGAACCTCCATATCGGGCTGTTCGCGGACGGCGTCCGCGACGCGTTTGCCGATCGTGCCGTAGCCGTTGATCGCGACCTGGATCATGTACCCGGGAGTCCACTACCGAGGGGGATAACCGTTTCGAGGCTTCTCGACCGATTTTAACTCGAAAGAGAGTTTTACGCGGATTTCCGTAGCGATTCAGCGATCCGGAACGGTCGCGAACGGCGGTCGGATCGGTACCGCGCCGGTCGTCGGCGATGCGAGTCGGCGCCAGAGATTCCGCTACTCCCTCGTTCGAAGGGCGACGCATTACCGCACCGGTGATGTAATTTATATGTCATCGAGCGCGATAATCGTGGCATGGTCGAGGTGGAAGCGACGTGTGAGCGCCGCGAGGACGTGACGCTGGTCCGGGCGACCGTCACCAACGCTCGGTCGACGCCGCAGACGATTCGCCTGCGGAGCCGACTCGAGGGACCGATCTGGCCGCCGCGGGCGGGGTCGGTCGCGGCCCCCGAATGGGACGACGACGAGTGGACGGGGACGGTCAAACCGGGCCGGACGCGCGGCCTCGGATTCGCCAGTCCGGCGCCCCCGATCGAGTCACCGGTCGAACTCGCCGAGGCGTGCCGAGCGGACGGTGACGAGTCGCCCTCGTCGAAGACCGTCCTCGCAGACCTCGAGGAGTGGGCGCCGACGACCGACGTCCTCTCGCGGGAGCTATGATCGTCGCGGTAACCGGCGGCAAGGGAGGGGTCGGCAAGTCGACGACGTCGCTCAACCTCGGGTACGAACTCGACGCGGTCGTCGTCGACGGCGACCTCGCGACGGCCGATCTCCCGACGGGGACCGGCCCCGACCTCCACGACGTCCTCGCCGGCCGCGCCGACCCGGTCGCGGCCGTCGAACGGTTCGGACCGGTTCGCTACCTCTCCTGCGGACGGACCCTGGCCGGCGCCCGTGCGGCGGATCTCTCCGCGCTCGACCGCGTCGTCGAGCGGCTCGAGCGGGAGTTCGGCCGGGTCGTCATCGACTGTCCCGCCGGCCTCGCGAGGGACGTGGGGACGCAACTCGAGACGGCCCACCTCGCCGTCCTCGTCACGACGCCCGACGAAGCCGCGCTCGTCGACGCCGTCCGGACGCGACGCGTCGCGGCCGATCTGGAGACGCCGATCGCGTCGGTCGTCCTCAACCGGGCCGACCGCGACGAACACGATGATTTCGCGAGTCGCGTCGAAGAAACGTTCGGTGCGACGACCACGGTCGTCGGAAATCGAGCGACGATCGACGACGCCCAGTCGCGGTGGCTGCCCGTCGACGACGTCGATCCGGACTGTCCGGCGGTCGGCGCGTTCGACGAGATCGCCCGGACCGTCGAACGGTCCGAACAGCGGCTCTCGAGCCGTATCGGCGTGCGCTGATCGAGCGACCGCCACGTCGACGGCGCGGCGTCGATAGAACGATAGACCTCTCAGTTCGCTACTCGTCGGCTCGACGCTCGCCGGCGACGCCCGAATCGGAGCCGGCGACCAGTTCCTCGTCTGCCGGCACCGTAATCGCGTTCGACGTTCCGTCGAAGCGCAGTTCGATCGTCTCGGAGAAGCCGCAGTCGGCGCGGTGTTTCGGAACCGAAAGGTAGTGTTCGACGTCCGCGTCGGCGCCGGGCGAGACGGTCTCGAGTTCGAGCACGACGTCCGCGAAGTGGGTCGTTATCTCGCGGTTTTCCGGGACCGTTCGCGTCGGACAGTGGAGGACGGCGACGCCGTCGGTCTCGACCATCCCGTCTTTGAGGTCGTTCATGAACGCGACGTAGGCCTCCCTGTCGCGGCGCTCGAGCGCGCTCGCGGTGTCGACGAGCAGGTTCGCGCCGTCGGGAACCTTGTCGAGGAGGTCCCGGAACCGGTCGAAGAGCGCCGACCCCTCGCCGTCGATCCGGCGGACCGTCGGGGAGCCGGTCTCGAGCGTCGACGCCTCGATCGCGCGGTCGACGTTCCGTTCGGAGCGACGCGTCGTGACGTACAGCGAGCCGCGGACGGCCGTCGTCTGGTAGAGGAACTGTTCGCTCTGACTCGCCGGATCGGCCGTCAGCGCGACGACGGTGCCGGGCGGGACGCCGCCGCCGAGTCGGCGGTCGAGGGCGTCGATACCGGTCCTCAGCAGTTCGTCGGCGGACGCCGGCGGCGTCCGGGCCGCCGCGTTCTTCGTCCGGAGCGTCCGCACGATCTCGTCGTAGACGGCCCGGGAGTCGTCGCTCGACAGCGGGTCGTCGATCTCGGGAACGACGCCCAGTACGGGTACGTCGACCCACGACCGGACCGTCTCGGGGACGTCGGACGACCGGTTGATGATCGCGCCGAGCACCGGGACGCCGAGCCGGTTCGCCATCTCGATAGTCGTCTCGGCGGCGTCCAGACTCCGGTCGTCCGCGGTCGTGACGACGATCACCCCGTCGGCGACCGAGAGCGGATCGACGACGTCGGGGCCCGCACCAGACGGGCAGTCGATCAGCGACTGCACCGAGTCGGGTGCCAGCCGATCGAGGGCCGCCTCCGTATCGAGTTGCGAGGAGGGTTTGGGCGCCGGGAGTAACGCGACGTTCGACGAGCGCGGATCCCTTTGGGCGACCTGCAGTACGTCGTCTTCCCCGCGTGCCGCCGCGAGCGTCGGTTCGCGATCGATGCCGCCCCTGACGTGGAGGTTCGGAAGCTGTCGGTCGGCGTCGACCGCGAGCGCGGGCGTTCCGCCACGACCGAACGCTTCGGCGAGGCCCAGCGTCGTCGTCGTCTTGCCACAGCCACCTTTCGCACCGGCGATTGCGATCATGACTCGGTTAGGCTTCGGCTTCCTATTTGAACGTGTACACGAAGCCGCCGAATACCGGTCCCGCTGCTCGAGAGTCGTCGCGGACCGATCGGTGGGCCGCTATCGACGCGCAGTACGAGACGAAACCGACTCCGACGGCGATCCACAGGAACCTCACGTCAGCGGGACCGTCGCGTCCCACCGTCCCGTCGGAACCGCGACTGGAGAGGGTGCGACTCGACGGCGCGGCCGCCGATCGCCCGCGTCGGATCGAAGCGGTCGGGGATGGGAGGGTGATAGCTGGGCCGCGGGCGATCCGTCTCGATCGCGCCGTCGCGGGCCGCGACCAAGACGCACGCTCGACTACGTTCCACCGAAGAATATAGTCAGCGCAAGGTGAAACATCGGTTTGAGTTTATTTCGGTCGCCAAACGCAACGATCACGCCCGAATCGAGTCGCGTCGCCAACACGTGACCGAGGTCGAAACGATTTTGCGCGCTGACACGGTACCCCCGGTATGTTCGATCTCATCCCCGACGACCCCGTCATCATCGCCATCGTGGTGATCCTCCTCACGTTGATCTTCTTCTCGTACCTGCTCATCCGACGGACCATCCTCGAGTTCCGGGATGGCATGCGGTAATCGAACGCCCGTCGTCGGAGGCGATGCTGAGCGCCGTCCGGTACGCCGCGACTGCCATCGTTTGACCGAGTCCGATCCGCTGTTTCGATCGAATAGCGACTGCCGACAACCGTTGTGGCCTCGAGAGGGTCCGGAGCGTCCGAGACCGTGAGCGACGCCGACTCCGCCCGCCCGCCGCGCTCGCCGGCCCGCGAACTCGTTCTCGCGTTGCGCACCGCGGCGTTCGCGCTGCTCGTCCTCGGCTTCAGCGGCTGGGTGATCGACGAGGGCGGCGAGGTCAGCCTCGAGTCGCCGTTCGCGCTCGCGTTCGGGCTGGGCGTCGGCTGTGCACTCGCGTCGATCTACCTCGGAATCTTTCTGGCGAACAGGGACTGAGTCGACGACCCGTTCGGCCCGGCGTCGGCCGCCGGATCCGGGTGTCGATGCGAAAACGGTATCCCCGCGGTCCCAGACGTCTGTCATATGGACCCACGTATCCGCGAACACGCCGAGGTCATCGCGAACCACTCGGTCGACCTGCAGGAAGGCGATAACGTCGTCGTCGACGCCCACCCCGTCGCCGAGGACCTGGTCGTCGCCCTCCACGAGGTCATCGGCGATCAGGGTGCGAACCCGGTGACGGTCAGCCAGCGCACGGGCGAGCGCCAGCGGCGGGCCTTCCTCCGGGCGGGCGACGACGAGTACGAGACGCCCGAGCACGAACTCGCGCTCATCCGGAACACGGACGTCTACATCGCCATCCGCGCCAGCGACAACGTCACTCAGACCAGCGACGTCGATCCCGAGACGCAGGCCGCTTACCGGCAGGCCCACCGCCCGATCCTGGAGGAACGACTCTCGAAGCGCTGGTGTCTCACCCAGTATCCCGCGCCGGCCAACGCCCAACTGGCCGAGATGAGCACGGAGGGCTACGAGAACTTCGTCTGGGACGCCGTCAACAAGGACTGGGAGGAACAGCGCGAACACCAGGAGCACATGGTCGAGATCATGGACCCCGCCGAGGAGATCCGGATCAAAAGCGGCGACACGACCGACGTCACGATGTCGATCGCCGGTAACCCGACGCTCAACGACCACGGCGAGCACAACCTGCCCGGCGGCGAGGTCTTCACCGCGCCCCAACCCGACAGCGTCGAGGGGGAGGTGCTGTTCGACATGCCCCTCTATCATCAGGGCCGGGAGATCACGGACGTCTACCTCGAGTTCGAGGGCGGCGAGGTCGTCGATCACTCGGCGGCGAAGAACGAGGACGTCCTGACGGAAGTCCTCAATACGGACGAGGGCGCGCGCCGACTCGGCGAACTGGGTATCGGCATGAACCGCGACATCGATCAGTTCACCTACAACATGCTGTTCGACGAGAAGATGGGCGATACGGTCCACATGGCGGTCGGCCGGGCCTACGACGACACCGTCGGCGAGGGCAACGAGGCCAACGATTCGGCGGTCCACGTCGACATGATCGTCGACATGAGCGAGGATTCGGTTATCGAAGTGGACGGAGAAGTGGTGCAACGCGACGGGACGTTCCGGTTCGAGGACGGATTCGAACAGTAGGACCGCGAGCAAACGCAGTGAGTAAGCGGCCTTCTCGCGCACGACGGCGCAAGCGAGGGTTCGAAAGCGCCGTGCGCCTTCGGTAGTTTTTATCGACGGTTTTGCGCCTGCGACGGACGCTTCGAACCTGTGAACAGAGAGCGGTATGACAGCGCCGGGGAGACTCTGTCACTTCCATAATCCACAAATATTTCGCATAACGTATCGATGGATGATACACTGATGTCCGCGCTGTTGCTCGGCGTCGGCGTTCTCGTCGCGGTCTTCGTCGGCTACAACATCGGCGGTTCGACGACCGGGCCGGCGTTCGGGCCCGCCGTCGGCGCCGACGTGATCGGGAAGGGCGTCGCGGCGGCGCTCATGTCCGTTTGTTTCGCGCTCGGGGCCCTGACCGTCGGTCCGGAAGTCGTCGAGACGCTCGCGGGCGATCTCCTTCGGGACCAGTCGGTCTTCACGCTTCGCTCGAGCGCCGCCGTCCTGCTGGTGATCGGCGGGGCGTTGTTCCTGGGCAACTACGCGGGCGTCCCCACCTCGACGTCGATGACCGCCGTCGGCGCGGTCGCCGCGCTGGGGTTTGCGGCCGGCGAACTCGACCGCGCCGTGCTCGGCGAGATCGTCACGTGGTGGCTCGTCGCACCGGTCGTCGGCTTCTGGGTCGCCGGCGTCGTCGGTCGGTACTGGTATCCGCGGCTGCACGCGTGGCTCGCGCTCGAGGACGGTCGGCGAGAGCGACCGCTCGTACGGGTGGTTTCGTCGGGAATCACGCCGCGGCCCGTCGTCGAATCGACCGACGGACGACGCGAGCTATCGGGGGCGATCGTCGTCGTCGCCGTCGGCTGTCTGATGGCCTACGCATCGGGAACGAGCAACATCGCCAACGCCGTCGCGCCGTTGTACGCGACCGGCGAACTGGAACTCGACCCGCTGCTCCTGCTCGGCTCGGCCGCCGTCGCCGTCGGCGCGTTCACGATCGCCCGACGAACCCTCGAGACGCTGGGCAACGACATCACGGCGCTGCCGCTGCCGGCGGCGATCGTCGTCGCCGTCATCAGTTCGGCGATCGTCGTGAGCCTCTCGGCGGTCGGCATCCCCGCGAGTTTCGTCATCGTGGCGACGATGAGCATCGTCGGACTGGGTTGGGGGCGGGCGTCCCGGACGCCGACGCTCACCGACGTCGCCCGCGGCGAGGACGCGCCGACCGCCGTCGGCGCGCTGGCCGCCGACGGAGAGCGCGATTCGCCGGCGTCCAGCGCGCAGGAGACCGCCGACGCGCCGGAGGCGGCGTCGCTGTTCGATCCCTCGACGACGGCCCGTGTCGTCGTGATGCAGAACGTCGTCCCGATCGTCGCGACGGTCGGGGCGTTCGTGTTGTTCGAGTTCGTTCCGATCTTCGGGCACTGAGCGCGTCCTTCGGTCGATCGGCCCGTTCGGTGGCGACGGCCGACGGTCGCACGAGCGGGCGCCGAGACGCCGCGTTCGATCCCGGGCCCAGCGGACGGGTTTATATCAGCGGACGCGCTATTTGCGACCATGAAAGTCCTCGTCGCATACGACGGCTCCGCGCCCGCACAGAAGGCAGTAGAATACGCGTTCGACGAGTACGCCGACGAGGAGATCGTCCTGTTGCGCGTCGTCGAGTTCGCGGACGGCTACACGGAAGCGAGCATCAGGGCCATTCAGGACTTGCTCGACGACCGCGAGGAGGAAGCCGCCGCGAAACTGCGCGAGGACCTGATGGATCTCGTCGACACGAGCGGCGTCGATTTCCAGATGGACGTCGCCTCCGGCGATCCCGCTCGAGAGGTCGTCGAGTACGCCGAGGAGAACGACGTCGACCACATCCTCGTCGGCAGCCACGGCCGACAGGGCGTCTCGCGGATCCTGCTGGGCAGCGTCGCCGAACGGATCGTTCGCCGCGCCCCCGTCTCGGTCACCCTCGTTCGGTGAGCCCTCGAGGGGTCAGATGAGTTCGACGGACCCCTTCTGTCCCGCCGGCTGGTACTCGCAACGGTAGGTGTCCATCTCGGCGGTCGCTTCGAAGACGAGCGTCTCGCGCTCGCCCTCGACGTCGGTGCCGTCGGTCGAGTAGTCCTCGACGACGTCGCGGTTCTCGTCCCAGAACGCGAAGTTGTGGTGGATGCCGTCCTTGTTCTCCCAGGTGACCTCGTACTCGCGGCCCTCGACGAGGACGAGCGTCGGGTTCTCGACGCCCTCGATCGCGCTCGGCTCGAGGCCGAGCCAGCCCCCGACGTAGCCGTCGAACCGGAGCGACTCGACGTCGCGCCACGCCTCGGGATCGGTGTCGCCCTCGACCGCCGTCGCCTGATCGAGTCCGGGTTCGGGCTCGTCGGCCTCCGAGTCCGCACCGCCCAGACAGCCGGCGACGGAGACGGTCGCGACCGCGCCGGCTACCGTCGACAGGACCGTCCGCCGATTCGCACCGCGCCGGTTCGCGCCGTTCGGTGCCATAGTAGTCCTACGCCGTTGAGGTGGATAAGCGCCAGTCACGGCGGTAGTGAGTATCACCCGCGGCGAAACGTCGCGGCGAACGGCGCCGGCGGCCGGGTATCAGTTATCGACGAGGTCCGCGACCATTCCGGCGACGAACTCGAGTTCGTCCTCGTTGACGCCGTGGCCCATCCCCTCGTAGAGCCGTTTGGTGACGTCGGCGTTCATGGACTCGAGGACGTCGGCCGTCTCGTGGACGCGCTCCTCGGGGATGTGGGGGTCGACGTCGCTGCAGCCCAGAAAGACCGGCGTCTCCTCGAGGTCGCCCGCCGCGTCGAGGTAGTCGTCGGGATCGACGTCCGCGCCGATGAGGCCGCCGCTCAGGGCGGCGAGGCCGCCGTACCGCCGCGGGTTGCGGGCGACGAACTCGCTGGCGAGGCAGGCCCCCTGCGAGAAGCCCATCAGCATGACGCGCTCGGTCGGGATGCCGGCGTCGTCGGCCTCCGAGATCGCGTCGCTGATCGCCCGCAGGCCCGAGGTTCGACCGGGCTCGTTCCGCTCGACGGGCTCGAGGAAAGAGTTCGGGTACCACGTCTTGCGGGCCGCCTGCGGCGCGAGGAAGGCGACGCCCTCCCGGCCGACTTCGGTAGCCATCTGAACCATTCCCTGCGCGGTCGCGCCGCGGCCGTGCGTGAGGACGATCGCGGCCTCGGCGTCCTCGAGGACGGTGCCGCCCGTTACGAGGGGCTGGCCCTGGTGGGGACCGTCGACGTCGTCGGCGCTCATTCGACACCACCGACGCCGGCGTCGGCGTCGGGCAGGTCGTGTTCGACGACCTCGAGGCCCAGCGCCTCGATCGCGCCGCGGAGGTGCTCGTCCTTGGCGTAGTCGGCGCCGTCCTCCTCGCGGAGTTCCTGGGCCTTCGCCAGGACCTCACCGCGGCGGTCGTCGGGGATCTCGTACTTGTCCGTCGAGAGCTCGATCACCAGCCCGTTGTTGTCACGGGTGTAGATCGAGTGGAAGATGCCCCGGTCGAAGACGTTGTAGCCGTGGCCCGCGTCCTCGAGCGCCTGCATCGTGTCCTCGTACTCGTCGGGGTCGACGCTGAAACAGAGGTGGTGGACGGCGCCGACGCCGGCCCGCTGGCCGCGGGCGGAGGGCCGGTCGTCGCTGACGAAGAAGGTGAGGATGCGTCCGTCTCCGGTGTCGAAGAACAGGTGGGTCTGCGAGGGGTCGTCGAGGTTCGGCTGGCGGAGCACGAGGGGCATGCCGAGCAGGTCGCGGTAGAACTCGATCGTGTCGGCCTCGTTGCTCCCCCAGATGGTGATGTGGTCGGTTCCGGTCGTGTGGACGGGGCTGTCGGGCAGTTCGGGCGTGACTGGGTTGGGGTGATCCTGTGACATGGTGATTACTCCGCGACCAGTTCGCCGAAGACGCGCTCGGCGTCCGCGGGAACGTCGAAGTCGTGGTAGTGTTCGCCCTTTTCGCTCGAGAGGATGTTGAGTGCTGCGGCGGCGCCGTCGCCGACGGCGATGGCGGCCTGCCACTCCTCGGGGCGGACCATCGCGCCCGTCGCGTAGGCGCCGGAGACGCTGGTCTCCATCTCGACGCCGACGTCGACGGTGCCGTTCTCGGCGAAGTCGACGCCCAGTTCTTCCGCGAGGTCGCGGTTCGCGCCCGTCGCGAGGACCACGTAGTCGGCCTCGTAGGTGTCCTCGTCGGTCTCGACGGCGAAGCCGCCGGCGGTTTCCTCGACGCCGGTCACTCCCTCTCCCTGTCGCCGGTCCGCGCCGAAGTCGTCGACCTGCTGGCGGGCCGTCGCCATGAACTCGCTGCCGCCGACCGAGCCGATTCCGAGGTAGTTGAACAGGTGTGCCTTGTGCATCCAGGTCTCGTCCGTGTCGAACACCGTCGTCTCGAGGCCGTTCTTCGCGGTGAAGAGCGCGGCGCTCAGGCCGGCGGGGCCGCCGCCGACGACGATCACAGATGCGTTGCGTTCGGAGTCGTCCGCAGACGTCTCGTCGCTCATGTAGTTACAGAATGTTACCGCAGCCGTATGAACCCCGCAGAGACGCCGGGTCAACTACGTAACACGCGTGTTACCGGGTCGGCGATCGAACGGCGAGCGGCCGGTCGCCCCGACGGTCGACCCGCACCTGCAGATCCGCGACCGACGTATCGCTCGAGCGGACAAACAGTCTCACCGCACCGTCCGTATTTTTGCGATAAACAGCCTCTACTCACTAATATCGCCCTGGCGTGCGCAGGCTCAACCGGTTCAAGCAAAACCGGCCAATCCTGACAGTACGGAACAGAACCACCCGGCGCCGGCCCGCGATCTCGTCCCCCCGCGGCCGTCGGCGCCTTCCATCAGCCGTGGCCCGGTGACGGCTTGCTCGAGGGCCACCCGATACAGCAGCCCACGGAGACATCCATGAACACAAGCCTCGAGGTGGAATACTGGGTCATCGACGACGACGGCGACCTGGTTTCACCCGGATCACTGCTCGACTACTCCGAACAGATCGATCCAGAGTTCGTCGAACCGATGCTCGAGATCAAGACGACGCCCTGCTCGTCGACGGCCGAGCTCCGCGAGGAGTTCCTCGGTCTGATCGAGGAGATCGTCGACGCGGCACGCGAACGGGACAAGCGACTCGTCCCGCTGGCGACGCCGCTGCACGCCGCCCCGTCGGAGATCCCCTACCGCGACAAGCGGGGGACCGACCTCCAGCGGCGGATCGTCGGCCCGGCGTTCGACGACGCGAGAGTCTGTGCGGGCACGCACATACACTTCGAGCAATCGAACGTCGCCGACCAGTTGAATATGCTGACGGCGCTCGATCCCGCCTTCGCGCTCGTGAACAGTTCCTCGCACTACCGCGGCGAGCACATCCTGGAGTGCGCCCGGCCGTTCCTCTACCGGCGCTCGTGTTACGAGCCCTGCCCCGAACAGGGCCAGCTCTGGCCCTACGTCGACAGCGTCGCGGAGTGGGAGGAAGAACTCGAGAACGCCTACGACTGCTTCCGCGAGCGCGCGCTCGAACGCGGCGTCGATCCCGACGCGTTCGACGAGGCGTTCGACCCCTACGACGCGGTCTGGACGCCGGTCCGACTGCGGAAAGCGATGCCGACCGTCGAGTGGCGCTCGCCGGACGCGGCGCTGCCGAGTCAGGTACTGCGCCTCGCCGAGACGGTCCGCTCGCTCGTCAGCCGCGCCGACGCCCGCGGGACCGCGATCGGCGACGGCGACCCGACCGACACCCACGGCGACAACGAGGGCGCGGTGACCCTCCCGTCGTTCGACACCGTCGAA
Source organism: Haloterrigena gelatinilytica (assembly GCF_013342145.1). NCBI lineage: Archaea > Methanobacteriati > Methanobacteriota > Halobacteria > Halobacteriales > Natrialbaceae > Haloterrigena > Haloterrigena gelatinilytica. The sequence goes on from NZ_JABUQZ010000001.1 coordinate 3,213,548, forward strand.
ACCGTCACCGACGCCGCGATCCACGACGGCCTCGAGGACGCGAGCGTCCGGAACTACCTACAGAACCTCGGATTCACGCCGTCGGCGTACGACCCGCTGGCCGGCCGACTGCCCGACGAGCGGTTCTCGAAACGCCGGGCGAAAAAACTGCGACTCGAGGCCGCACGGGGACTCGAGGCCGACCTCGAGCGGCGTCGGGTTCGAGCCTGACGGAGCGCCGCGCTCGAGCGGAAGCGGAGCCGAAGCGACTCTCGATCGGGATCGCGGTCGGAGTTAGCGGTCTGCGATCAGAACCACGATCCTGAGCCGGACCGTCCGCGCCCCTTCTTGCGACGCCCGCGACCGTTGTGATTCCCGTGGCCCGGCGCGGTTGAGCTGTTACCCGGTCCGTTCCCGCGATGACCCGGCGCGTGGCCGCTGTTTCCGGGAGCGTCCCCACCCCCCTTCTCGTCGGTCCAGTCCCTCGAAGGGTCGTACGCATCGAACAGCGGAAGCGAGTCGTCGAACGCGGTCGTCTCGAGGACCGTCGGGTCGTCCCCGAGGTGTCGCTCCTCGTCGGCGACTGCGTCCGCGTTGAACCGGAGGTCCGTCCGGAGCTTCGCGGCGACGGCGTTGAGGTGGCGCGTGTGCTCGGCGGCGGCCGCGGCGCTGCCGAGCAAGACGACGGCGCCGCCGGCCTTTCGGTACCGGCGCAGGGCGAGGAGTTCGCCGATCTCGAGCTCCCGGGCGGGCGCGCTGAGCAACACGGCCCGCGGTAGCTCCGTCTCCGTCTCGGCGGGCAGCGTCTCCGCGAGGTCGTTGATCTGTCGCAGCCGGAGGCCGACCCCCTCGAGGTACCGCTGGTAGTACATACAGTCCTCGAGCGAGATCGAGCCCGCGGCGTTGAACTGACCCTGTCCGCCGGCGATGAGGACGTCGCCGTCGGCGTCGCTCGCAGAGAGCGCGTCGATCAGGTTCGTCAGGAACGGGAAGTTACCGTAGTCGCTCGTGTCGACGCCGAACGCCTCGTCGGCCTCGTAATCCTCGTGGATCGGGATTCCGCCGACCAGCGCGACGCGGCGACGCTCGTCGACGCCGACGAGCGGAATCTCCCCGTCGTCGTACGCGATCCCGGCGGTCTCGAGGCGCTGATCGGCGCTCGGCTCGGCCGCGACCGCGACGCGGTCGTCCTCGAGTCGACCGCCGTGTCGGCCGCGCGCGCTGCGGACGCTCCGGGCCGACGGGAGGTACAGGTCCTCGACCGGCTCGTTCCGAATTTCGGCGAGTGCGTCGAAATCGGCCGCCGACCAGACTCCCCGGCCCGCGGCGAGGGCGTCCTCCTCGAGCGCGGCGAACTCGTCGTGGGCCGCAAAGCCCGAGGAGTAGACGCGGGCGTACCCCTCGGCGACGATTTCCCGGTTGTAGTTCGTCGAGAAGGAACCGCTCTCGAAGTCGGCTTCGAACGCGTCGGGATCGTAGCGGACGGAGCCCAGCAGGCGGCCGTAGTTGCCCCGCAGCGGTTCGGCCTCGTCGAAGGTGACCTTCACGTGGCGCCCCTCGAGGTCGGACTCGTCGACCGCCGCGCCCTCGGGTGCGAGTCGCTCGAGGGCGAACTCGGCCGCCCGCTCGCCCCAGTCGTGCAGGTGGTCGTCGGCGCCGTCGGGGATGCCGAACCACTCCTCGGGAGTCGCCTCCGTCGGCGGTGTCTCCGCGGTGTCGACGCCGACGTTGCGCACGACCTCGCGGTAGCCGTACTCGGTGTCGAACTCGACCTCGACGGTGTCGCCGTCGAACACGCGGACGATCCGCCCGTCGTACTCGCCGTCGCGCTCGAACTCGATATCGACGCCGTCCCGGCCGCCGAAGTAGTCGAACTCGGGCGAGAAGTCGGTCGCGAGCGGAACGTACTCCGGGCCGGCGTTGCGGACCTCGTCCTCGACCTGGCCGCCGTTGAACCGGAACGCGAGGTCCAGTCGCTCGGCGATTTCGTTTACGTTTCCGGTCCGATCGTTGCCGCCGAAGTCGGACTGGTCGAACAGGAAGAGGGCGCCGCCGTCATCGACGAACGACTCGAGCGCCTCGAGTTCGGCGTCGGTGAACGCCCAGTTCGGCGTCGTGACGACGAGGCCGTCGGCGTCCGCGAGCCCGATCGCGGCCTCCGCCTCGCCGAGGTACGACCGGTCGAAATCGCTCGTCTCGAAGACGTAGTCGTCCCAGCCGGACGTCGCGTCCTCGACCTGGTCGTCGTTGAACCGGAAGCCGAGGTCGAGTCGCTCGGCGATCGCGTTCAGGTGAGCCGTCTCGGCGTGACCGCCGAAGTCCGACTGGTCGTGGAGGAAGACGGCCCCGCCGTCGGCGACGAACGCCTCGAGGGCCGCGAGTTCGGCGTCGGTGAACGACTCGGCGGGCGTCGTGATCACGACCGCGTCGGCGTCCGCGGCGTCGCCACCGCTCGATCCGCTCGCCGAGCCCTCGAGGACCGCCAGCAGGTCGTCGGTGGCCTCGACGGCGTACCCCTCGCGCTCGGCGTCGGCGATGAACGTCTCGAACCGCCGGCTATCGTAGTACTGGTCGTGGCTCTCGTCCCAGTAGACCGTCTCGCCGTCGACGATGTCGTCCCAGACGCCCAGGAGGAACGCGCGGTTCTCGTCGTGATCGCTGTCGTCCGCCGCGAGCGGTGCGCCGAGACCGACCGCGCGGTCGTCGCGCGTGATCAGCGGAATCCGCTCGTCGTCGGCGTAGCGGTACGGTTCGGCGTCCGACCGATCGACGTTCGTCGCCGTCGGTTCGGCCCACGCGAGCACCTCGAGGGCGTCCGCGGCCGCCACGCGGTCCTCGGTGAGCGCATCGCCCGCGGGCGAGACCTGACTCGCCGTCGAGTAGAACTCGAGGGTCGGCCCGTCGGTCTCGAACTCCTCGAGCGGGCGCAGGTCGTAGCCGTTGTCCTCGGCGTAGCGCCGGAAGACGGTGTGACTCGAGAGGTCCCAGTACTGGCGGTGGCTCTCGTCCCACAGCACCGTGCTGTCGGGACCCATCAGTTCGTCCCAGACCTCGAGTACGAACTCCTCGTTGCCGACGTCGAACCCGCCGCGCTCGTCGCTGAGGAAACCGGCGCTACCGATTCCCATCACGTTCTCGTCCTGCGAGATCAGCGGGATGCGCCCGTCCTCGTAGGAGACGACGTCGGACTCGTCGGTGCCGCCGCTGGCCGTCGTCACGTACGCGTCTTCGGAGGCCCACGCGACGACGTGGTTCTCGTCGGTCAGTTCGCCGTACTCGGCGCTGGTCTGAGCGGCCGTCGAATAGAACGAGAGCGCTTCGAGGCCCTCGTCCGCACCCGCGTCTGCAGAAGCGGCGCCGCGGGCGCTCGACGACCCGGAGATCGCGAGCGTCCCGGTCGTTGCACCGAGCAGCGAAACGAACGATCGGCGATCCAGTCGACGCGCATGGCCGTTCGGAAGGGAACCCATGCGTGAACGTTTTAGTTGACTTAGATGAACGTTCGTAATAGCAGTACGTTCCGGTATGTAATCGGTGCGGGCAATCAGAACCCAGTGGAACCGATCAGAGCCCTGTTTTCGTACAACAGAACCCCCTCTACTTCCGATTCGAATCAATGGGGTGGCCGAGACCAGAACTCGGAGCTGACCTATCGAACGCGCAGCGGGAGCCGCTCAATGCAAGCGATCGAGCCACCGCTGGCCGGTCCGGAGATCGGTCGGCACCTCGTCGCCGAACGCACAGCGGGTCCGATCGGTCTCGCAGGGGTTGCCCGCCGCGACCTCGATCTCGGGCGAGCCGCCCTCGAAGACGGCCGTGCTCGCGGTCGTCAACTGCCCGAAGGCGTGGGGTTCGTCCGTCTCCGGCTCGGGGTGGCGACAGATCGAGTCGTCGCCCGGTCCGTTCGCGTGGTCGCGCGCGATCGCCCAGAGGTCGTCCCGATCGAGGCGCTCGTCGCCCTCGAGCAACTCGAGCGCGCGCTGTCGGCGTTTCGTCGAACTCTCGGCCTCGGTCGACTCCGAGCGGACGAAGTGGTTCGTTCGCGTCACCACGGGACCGTCGTCGACGAAAATCCGCTCGGACGCGGGATCGACCTCGAGCAGGACGGCGTCGGTGTCGTCGGCCAGAAACAGCGTCTGGCCCATCAAACGGCGCGTGGGCCGGGACTCGAGGAACTCGCGAGCCTCCGCGACGGTCGCACACTCCTCGAGAAGCATGCGGATGACGGTGCCGTTTCGCAGTTGGGTCTCGGGCGAGACGTCGACGCCCTCGCCTTCGCAGTCGATGTACGTGTTCGCGGCGACCAGCCCCCGATCGTTGACGCCCTTGAACATCCCGATCGTTCCGCAGGTGTCGATCGTCAGGACGCCGTAGTAGCCGTCGATCGGCGGCTGTTCGACGACCGACTTCGGCCGGGTTCCCCGGCCCGCGATGTCGCGGTTCTTGAGCACCAGCGGGCCGCCGGTGGCGGTGTCCGGCCCCGCGTCGGTCGTCGACTCGGGATCGACCTTCGGCGGCGCGACGAGCGCGTTCGTACACCCCTCCCCGATGCCGTGTCCGACCCCTTTCGGATTCTTCTCCGAACGGCCCTCACCCTCGGCCAGCTCCTCGCACAGCTCGGAGTAGGCGAAGACGTACGCCTCGTAGACCGCCGGATCGACGTCGAACACGTCGGCCATCGCCTCGTAGGCCCGCCGGTGGCGATCGGGGAGGCTCTCCCGACTGCGGCGGCCGTACTCGAGCAGCGGCTCGAGGTCGACGCCCTGCTCGTCGACGATCGACTCGAGTTCGTCGATCGCCCACTCGACGGCCTCGCGCTCGGTCTCGGCGCGCCGTTGCGCGTGCTCGGCGAACGAATCGACGCCGGCGATCGCGTCGTCGTACGCGATGGTGTCGACGGTCGTGTCGTCCATATCGGAAAATGGGACTCGAGGAGGTTGTATCGCCGGCCTGAATTAGTCTCGAGCCGAGTACGACAGCCGTTCGGCGATCAGTGCAGGTGAGCGACGCAGCACTCGGGCTGATCACCCGGTGTGCGGTAGCGCGTGTCGTGTCTGGTGAGCACACAGCGAACCCCGGCGCGAAGCCGCGCGAGGGACGAGCGAGCGGACTCGAGGCGCAAATAGGTACTAAACTAAAGGGTGTACGCGCGTCGGCAGCGGGGATTGGTGATCGTCGCGCGTGGCGATGATCGATGTCTTTCCCCCCGATCCCCACTGTGATGCCGGTGTCCGGCACTGCCGACATTCTATTTAACGTTAGTGGCCGGCATTAGTGTGTCGGAAACGTTCAACTATCCTTGCATTGAGAGATCGAGTACCCCGCTAATGCGAACCCGGCGCAACCTACTGACGGCGTTCGCTAGCGTCGGTACCGCCGGCTGTCTCGAACCGCCGGTGACCGGGTCGCCGCCGTCCCGTCCGCAGGGGAGTTTCGAGTTCGACGTCCGAACGGTCGACGGTGCCGAGCTGGTCCGGATCACGGCGACGAACGTCAGCGGTGCTCCGTCGGGCCCCAGGGTTCGGATCGGCGAGACAGTCGCCTACACTGACGGCCGATACGGCGAGGCGTACACCGCCAGCCGCGAGTACGTCGACGAGTGGGACGACGAGATCGGCTCGGACAACGCCCTCGAGTCGACGACCGGTGACGCGCTCCCCGAAACGCGGCTCCGTATCGACGTCGAACGCGACGAGCGTGACGAATACGTCAGCATCGGGGAGACGGACTTGGCCCATCGACGCTCCCTGACGGAGTGAAATTCCTCGAAGAAAACTACCGTCGCTCACGGACTGGTCGCGACAGAATCGGGCGCGATGGGATTTGAACGACGCCGTCGGCTCGCTACCGCTCGCCGCCGTCTACTTCAAATCCCACGTGCCGGTTCGCTCGTCACTGCGTTCCTCGCTGCACGGGCGCGATGGGATTTGAACCCAAGCCAGACGATCGTCTCACTCCGTTCGACGCTGCGGCTGACAGGATTCAATCCCATCTCCATCTGTGATGTACTCCTCACGTTCGTTCGTCGCAAAATCACGGGCGCGATGGGATTTGAACCCACGACCGTCGGATTAGAAGTCCGACGCTCTTTCCGGACTGAGCTACGCGCCCTCGAGTAGGATTCCATGTCGGATCGGTATAAGCGGTGTGGATTCTCCGTAGCTACCCGCGAAACCGGTGCAGCGAGGTGACGACGGGCACGGGTGACCAGCCAGATCGCCACCAGATGGCCGGCGGTCGTCGCCGCGAAGAGGGCCTCGAGGGTGGCCCGGAAGAAACTCCGCCAGTAGCCGACGAGACGTACTGCGCTCGAGTCAGCAGCGAGTCCTGGCCGCGAGCCAACTCCGGATGGGGACCGCTGAGCGGAGACGGCCCGCACGCTGGCGGTACCGTCCGAGACAACCGCGAAAAAAGCCGCGAGATGGCGACCGTCTGCCGTCCCTAATGCCGATTCTAGCCGGCGATGTTGCGTTCCGCGTCCGAATCGTTGCCCTCGGTACTGGCGTTGTCGCTGAACGGATTGTCCGATTCGGTTTCGCCGGCGCCGGACTCGTTTTCGCCGCCCGCGGAGTCGTTCTCGTCCGCGTCCGGACCGGACATGCCGCCGTCTTCGGAGTCGTTCTCGCCCGTACCCGGCGCGGCGTCGCCGTTCTCGCCGGTGCCGGACTCGTCGCCCGTCTCGTTCGCGGCGGGGTCGCTCCCGTCGGAGGACCCGCCGTCCTCGCCGTCGGATTCGTTCTCCTCGGACCCGAGGTCACTGCAGCCGGCGAGGGCAGCGATCGCGCCGGCACCGACTGCCGCCGTGAACCGTCGTCGGTCGAGTTTCGGAGCTGTCATAGCGTGCAGTCGACGGCGATGATCGACTGCTAAATAACGGCGACAGTCGGTTCGAATCGTTAGTCCGGCTTGTATCGAATTATCCGTCGGTAACGCGAGCCGAGTGAACGGTTGCACTCGTCGCCGCCGTTGCACACCGGACAAGGGGGAGGGTACGACCGCCACGCGCCCGGTCGCGAGTGCAGACGTGAGCACGGCGACGACCCGCTTCGAGCGGGACGCGTCGCGCACCGTGAGCGAGTCGGATACCCGTGACCGACGGACGTTTCGCTGATCGCAATTCGACCGTTTCGTCCGCCGCAATCTCGATGGACTCGAGCGACGAACAACAGCGCTTATGCACGTCTCGCCGATACGTTTCTCCGATGCACGTCATCGGAACGGTGGGACTGCCCGGCAGCGGGAAGGGCGAGGCCGCGACCGTCGCGCGCGAACACGGCATCCCGGTGGTGACGATGGGCGACGTCGTCCGCCAGGAGACGACCGACCGGGGACTCGACCCGACGAAGGACCACGGGAAGGTCGCGCAGGCGCTGCGCGACGAGAACGGACCGACCGCGATCGCCGAGCGGTCGCTCCCGATGATCGAGGACCGCCTCGAGGATCACGACACCGTCCTCGTGGACGGCATCCGGTCGGACGCCGAGGTCGACGTCTTCGAGGAGCGGTTCAGCGAGGCGTTCACGCTGGTCAGCATCGAAGCGCCGTTCGAACTGCGGGCCGAGCGCATCGACGCCCGCGGCCGGGACGCCGGCGAGAGCGACGGCGGCGAGGGGCTGGCCGCTCGCGACGAGCGCGAGCGCGGGTTCGGGATGGACGACGCGATGGATCGGGCCGACGTCGTCGTCGAAAACACCGACTCGCTCGAGGCCTTCCACGAGCGCGTCGAGGCGATCATCCGCGAAGGATCCGATTCCAAATCGGAACCGACACCCGACTCCGTCTCGAAGACCGACCCATGACCGACATCTACCGCGTCGACGTCGAGATCACGGCGCCGATCTACGACACCGAAGTCACGAGTCGGGTCGTCGACGCCGTCGCGAACATCTTTCCCAACGCCGACCTCGAGGAGGAGTTCGGCGAGGTCAGGGCCGAAGCGCACGCGATGGACCACTTCTCCGATCTGCTCCACCGCCAGGAGATCCTCGATACCGCCCGCGGCGAGTTCTTCGCGAACCGCGAGGGCGAGACGTTCAGCTTCGCGCTGAAGAAGCAGGCGGCATTCGAGGACCGGATCAACTTCTCGGTCGGCGAACCGGACGAGCTCGGCGAGATCGCCGTTCGGGTGCGGGTCGAAGAGCCGACCGTCGAGGAGTACATCGACCACATCGCGCCGCCGACCGAGGACGGCCGCCCGGTCGACGCCTGAGTCACGCCCGGCGGTCTCGAGTCGTCAACCCATCGATATCGAGTCGACGGTGGTCGACTGCGACTCACCCCGTTCTGACGAACCGGAAGCAATAGTACACCGAGCAGGTCCCGAATCCAGCGGAGACGGCCGCGTATTCGGCCGTTCCGGAGACGGCGAACGCGATCCCGACGAAGAGCGCGACGCCACCGGCGAAGGCGAATTTCTGCCCGTCGCGGTCGGTGAGCCCGCGACTGACGGCGATCATCGCGACGACGATCGCGTAACAGACGCCGAGACTGCTGCTCACGTCCGCGAGCGATCCGTCTCGAACCGCACTCGAGAGTATCACGAGATTGACGAGGAGGAGCACGCCGAGTCCCCCGACTACCGGATCGCGCCGGTCGAGCCGGGTTGCGGTCGTGGATCGAGTCATATTCCGAACGAGGCCCGCCTGCAATATAATTGCATATATTCCAACTGGAATTCAATCGCCAACGAGCGAACGACGGGCGGGGAGTGAAAAGCCACCGACACGTACGTCGAGAGGATGCACGACACGATCACCGTCTCGGAGATCATGGTCACCGACGTCGTCACCGCCCCGCCGGACGCCACCGCCACCCGCGCCGCGACGCTGCTGCGCGACGAGGGCGTCAGTTCGGTCGTCGTCGTCCGCGACGGCGCGCCGATCGGCATCGTGACCGAAGGCGACTTCCTCGAACTCCTCTGTGAACGCACCGACCTCGGCACCGTCGAACTGACCGACGTGCTGTCGGCGCCCCTCGAAACGATCGCGCCCGACACCTCGATCGTCGACGCCGTGGCCGTCCTGCGAAAGTCCGGTTTCGAACACCTCCCGGTCGTCGACGGCGACGGGGACGGCGACCTCGTCGGCATCCTCACCACGACGGAGCTCAGCTACTACGTCCCGCACCTCGCCCGTCGGACGGGGGGCCTCGAGGCCGACCGTCCGAAACGAAAGGTGCGGACCGACACCCAGTACGAGCGCGACGACTGGGAGTTCGAGTACCGCGGCGCGGACGAGTCGACCGTCGACGTCGGCGACGTCGCCCGGTTCTCGAAGGTGATCTCGGAGAGCGACGTCGAGGCGTTCGCCGAAATCAGCGGCGACACGAACCGACTCCACCTCGACGCGGCCTACGCGGCCGGAACCCGATTCGGCGAGCGGATCGTCCACGGCGTCCTCGCCACCGGACTGATCAGCGCCGCGCTCGCCCGCCTGCCGGGGCTGACGATCTACCTTTCACAAGAGAGCAGCTTCCTCGCGCCGGTGCCGATCGACGACCGCGTGACGGCCGTCTGCGAGGTCGTCGATGATCTGGGCGGCTCGAAGTACCGGATCGAGACGACCGTGCTCGACGGCGACGGAACGACCGTGCTCGACGGCGACGCGGTCGTCCTCGTCGACGACCTCCCGCCGGAAGCGGCGGTCGAAGACGAACCGGTGGCCCACGATTGACGACGAAGACTGTACTGCCGCCGCCGGCGACGCCGAGCCGAGACCGCCGACTCGAGTCGGTTGCGAACTGCGAATCGTCTCGGTTACGTGCAGTCGCCGGCCGCCTCGACCGACCGCTCGCCCGCTTCCTTGTGGTTCTGAGCCGAAACGGGGTCGCCGTTGGACGCGGCGATCGCCCACTCCTCGAAGGACCCCGCGGCGTCGGCGAGGTGTTCGCTCTGGCAGGTCGCCGTTTCGACGTGGTCGGCGATCCCACCCGGCGGGTCCTCGTCTTCCTCGAAGGTCGTCGTCGCCGTCCCGAGGGTCGACTCGGCGGTACCGAAGGCGGTTTCGGCCTTCCCGTACTCCCGATTCTCCATGTGTTCGCGGCCCGTCTGCAGGCCCTCGTAGCCGCCGAGCAGCGACTCGAGCCCGTCGCCGAGGGTCACGAGCGACGCGACCGCGTCGCCAAGCGCCGCAATGCCGTCCTCGAGTTCCGCGGGATCGATTCGGACCAGGCGCTCGAAGGCCTCATCGAACGATTCGACGGCGGCGGCCGCCTCCGCGTGGTTCGTCTCGGCGACCGCGAACTCGTCCGTTCGCTCGTCGATCGTTTCGGACGCCGCCTCGAGGTCGTCGTCATCGTCGGCCTCGCTCTCGTCGTCACCGTCCCCGACCGCTTCGAAGACGGTCTGGAGGTCCGCCTCGAGCGTCTCGTCGGTGACCGTCTCGGTCACGTCGACCAGCCGCTCGAGGACGGCGGCGTACGTCCGGAGGAGTTCGATCTCGGACTCGCGGTCCTCGTCCAGTTCGGCCGCCGCCGTCTCGAGGTGCGTTCGGGCGCTCTCGATCCGTTCGGTCGGTTCGGCCGGATCGAACTCGACGTCGGTGGGCTCCTCGAAGTCGTCCGCGGCGAACAGGGCGAGGGCGGCCTCGTTCAACTCGCCGACGGCGCGGTCGAGTTCGCGGTCGCCGGTCCGATCGGCGACCGCGACGGAGTCGCCGCTCGAGGCGCTACCGGGGAGATCGTCGAGACAACCGGCCGTTGCGACCAGCGCGGCGAGCGGAATACCAGTGCGCATGAGATACTGCCGACGGTTCATCGACTCGAGGATACGTCTAGAGGAACATGAACGTAGTGGCAGATCGCGATTCCAGTCACGAATCCGAAAAGAGGGGACTCGAGGGGGACGACGCCGATCGGCGGTTCGGGTTCGGACGCGAGCTCTCGATCAGCCGAACGGCCCCATACCGCCCATTCCGCCGCCGCCACCGCCGCCCTGCTGTTGCATCTGTTTCATCATGCGCTGCATCTCCTGTTCGGAGCCCATGCCCTGGAACTGCTTGATCGTCTTCTCCATCATCTTGTACTGCTGGAGCAGTTCCCGGACCTCCTCCTCGCTGGTGCCCGAGCCGCGGGCGATGCGCTCGATCTGGCTGGCGCCGATGGCCTTCGGATACTCCTTTTCGGCTTCGGTCATCGAGTCCATGATGACCGAGAACGTGCGCATCCGGTCCTGGGTGACGTCCATCGCGTCGTCGGGGAGCTGGTCCTTGATCCCGCCGCCGAAGCCGGGGATCATGTCCATCACCTGGTCCAGCGGCCCCATGTTGTTCATCGCCTCCATCTGCTTTTGCATGTCGTGGAGGGTGAACGAGCCCTGGAGCATGTCCTCGGGGTCCCAGTCGTCTTCCTCCATCTCGGTCTGCTCCATGGCGCGCTCGACGCGCTCGGCGAGCTGGCCGAGGTCGCCCATGCCGAGCAGCCGCGAGATGAAGCCGTCGGGCTCGAAGCGCTCGATGTCCTGGACCTCCTCGCCGGTCCCGAGGAAGGCGATCGACGAATCGGTCTGGTCGACCGCGGTCAGGGCGCCGCCACCCTTCGCGGTCCCGTCGATCTTCGTGATGACGACGCCGTCGATCCCGATCGACTCGTCGAACTGCTGGGCCTGGTCTTTCGCCCCTTGCCCGATCGCCGCGTCGAGGACGAGCAGCGACGTGTCGGGGTCCGCGACGTCCTCGATCTCCTCGATCTCGTCGATCAGTTCGTCTTCCAGGGCGTGGCGACCCGCCGTGTCCACGATGTGGACGTCGGCCTCGCTGGTCTCCTCGAGGCCCTTGCGGGCGATTTCGACGGGATCGTCGTTGTCCGGGTTGCCGTAGAAGTCGACCTCCGCGCGCTGGGTCATCTCCTTTGCCTGCTCGTAGGCGCCGGGACGGAAGGTGTCGGTCTGGATCACGGCGGGCCGGAGCCCCTTCGTCGAGAACCACCAGGCCATCTTCGCGGCGGAGGTGGTCTTCCCGGATCCCTGCAGCCCCGCGAGTAGGATCGTCTGCTCCTCGAGGGGGAGCTCCGTCGAGTCGCCGATGAGGTCGACCAGTTCCTCGTAGACGATGCGAAGGACGAAGTCCCGCGCCGGCGTCCCGGCCGGCGGTTCCTCCTCTAGGGCGCGTTCCTTGATGTTGTCCGACAGCTCCATTACGAGCGAGACGTCGACGTCGGCGGAGAGCAAGGAGCGCTGGATCTCCTTGACGATCTCCTCGATGTCCTCCTCGCTAATGCGTGACTTCCCGCGGAGTTTATCTAAGGTGCCCCGCAGAGAACTCCCGAGATCGTCGAGTACCATTTGCTCAGTCTACGGGGCGATGGCGTTAAAGGCTTTTTCTACTCCCCACGCCGCGAACGGAATCCGGAAGCGAGACCGCGGCCGGCGAAGCCGAACCCGAAGCGGCGTCGGTGAGTATTTCACCCGACCGGAACAACGTCCGCGTATGAGTTCCGACGCGGACGTAGACCCCTCGGAGTACGAGGCGCTCGAGGACGCCGACGTCACGATGCGCGAAACCGAACACGGCCTCCACATCGCCGACGACGAGGTCACCGGCGTCTCGAGTCAGGGCCAGACGCCCGAGGACGCCGTCCGGAACCTCGCGGAGGCGGTGCGATCCTACCGAGAGGCCACGGACGACGATCCGGGCGACGACTGGCTGTAAGCGCGACAGTACCGGCCGGATCGGGTCGCCAGTGGAATAGCCGACCAACCGGGGTAAGTTCCATAGCACAGACAAGAAGGAGCGTTCTCCGCGCACAGCAATTCTTTCGACAGACGCACCAGAGTAACTATTCTGACGAGCGGTGAACGGGTCTACTGTCGCATGGACCAGACACGATCCGATTCACCGCGCGGAAGCGACTCGACGACCGACTCGGCGATGGCGCGCCGGCGCGTGCTTCGAGGCGGAACGGGGCTGGCGGCGACGGCCCTCGGTATCGCGACGCTGGGCGGCCAGGCCGCCGCGCACTTCCCGGCGGACCTCGAGATCGACGTCAAGCCGGGCACCGAGCGAGCGCCGATCAACCCGAACAGTTGCGGCGTGATCCCGGTCGCCGTCCTGCGGACCGACGAGTTCGATCCGACGAGCGAGGACGTCCGGTACCGGTTCGGCGCCCCTGACGTCGTGGAAGGCGGCGACGGCGCGCGACCGATGCACGGCGGCCACGCGGTCGACATGAACGGCGACGGACGGGACGACCTCCTGTTGCTGTTCCCGGCCCCTGACGCCGGATTCGACGGCGACGAATCGACCGCCCGCCTCGAGTGGGAGCGAAGCGAGGACGGCGCGCACGGACTCGCGGGAACAGCACCGATCAGGATCGTCGGACGGCGCGGCCGAAAACAGGGGTGAGGGCACGCCAGTAGCTCGCAGCAACGACGGCCGCCGGAAGCCCGCGGTGACGACTCGTTCCGCACGCGGGCATAACGATCCTATTTTCTATGAGATCACGGACTGCTCCGGGAAGCACGAACGCTCACCGAGACCGGCTCGTGCCCGGAGTGCGGGCGCTCGTCCGCGAATCACGGTCGAAGGTGTGACGTTCGCGGCCAATTCAGTCGCGCACAACGGCTTCGAGTGACGAGACCCCTCGAGTCGCAGGGTCCGGTTTTACGCCCGCATCCGTGGTCGACGCACGCATGGACGAGTACGATCTGGTCGTGATCGGCGGCGGTTCGGGCAGTCAGGTCGCGACGGCGGCCGCCGAACGGGGCCTCGAGGCGGCCGTGATCGAGCGCGGCCCGCTCGGCGGCGCCTGCATCACGCGGGGCTGTGTCCCCTCGAAGGCGCTGATCCACCGCGCCGACATCGCCGATTCGGTCCGCCACGCCGAAGCGTTCGGCGTCGGGGCCGCGCTCGAGGGCGTCGACTACGGCGAGATGACCGCGGCGATCCGCGACACGGTCTACGAGAAGGCCGACCGCCAGGAGGCGAGCCTCGAGGACGCCGAGAACGTCTCGCTCTACCGCGGCGAGGGCCGGTTCGTCGACGAGCGGACGCTCGAGGTCGACTTGAACGACGGGGACGACGTCGAGGTCCGGGGCGACAGCGTCGTCCTCGCGGTCGGGAGTCGACCCGTGGTCCCGCCGATCGACGGCCTCGAGGACGCGGATTTCCTCACGAGCGACGACGCGCTCTTCCTGGACGAACGGCCCGACTCGCTGGTCGTCGTCGGCGGCGGCTACATCGGCGCCGAACTGGGCTACTTCTTCGCCGCGGTAGGGACGGACGTTTCGATCGTCGGGCGAAGCGAGCGCCTCGTCCCGCGGGAGGACGAGGCGGTCGGCGAGGTCGTGACGGAGTCGCTCGAGCGCTACTGCGACGTCTACACCGGCTACGAGGCGGCCGAAATCAGGGAGAACGATTCGGGCGTCGTCGTGACCGCCGAACCGAGCGAGGACGACGCCGGCGGCGACGGCGTCGACCTCGAGGCGGACGACCTGCTGCTCGCGACGGGACGACGTCCGAACACGGACACGCTGAACCTCGAGGCGACCGGCGTCGAGACCGACGACGGCGAGTACGTCGTCGTCGACGACCGACTCGAGACGACCTGCGACGGCGTCTGGGCGCTGGGCGATATCGTCGGCGAGCAGCCGTTCAAACACGCGGCGGACTACGAGGCGAAGACCGTCTCGGCGAACCTCCTCGAAGACGCCGACCGGGCGGTCGATTACGGCGCGATGCCTCACGCTATCTTCACCGAGCCGCAAGTCGCCAGCGTCGGACGGACGGCGGACGAACTCGAGGACGACGGTCGGGAGTACGAATCGGCGACGGTCCCCTTCGACGCCGCGCCGCTGGGGCTGATCATGGACGCCGACGACGGGTTCGTGACGGTGCTCGCGGCGCCCGACGGCGAGATTCTGGGCTGTCACATCGTCGGTCCGCAGGCCTCGACGCTGATTCAGGAGGTCGTCACCGCGATGGACGGCGGGGGAACCGTCGACGACGTCGCCGAACCCGTTCACGTCCACCCGGCGCTTTCCGAGGTCGTCTACGCCGCGTTCGACGACCTCTCCTCGAGCGAGTTCTCGACGGCGCCGGACTGGCGGGGCGTCAGTGACGGATAGCTTATACGGGATCATCGCGTTATAGCCACAGATGGGCGACCGATCAGAACCGACGGAACCGCACGACGGCGACGCGTCCGCCGCCTACGAGCGGATCGCTGACGCCGTGTTCGCACTCGACGGAGAGTGGCGGTTCACCTTTCTGAACGACCGAGCCGAGCGGCTGCTCGAGCGGTCCGAGAGCCAGTTGGTCGGGGCGGTCGTCTGGGACGACTACGCCGACGCGTTCGAGTCGACCCGGCGAGCGTTCGAGCGCTCGTTCGAGACGCAGGAACCGGTCTCGTTCGACGCGTTCTCCGAGTCCTTCGGTTCGAGACTCGAGGGCCGCGTACACCCCTCGGAGACGGGAGTCACGGTCTGCGTGCGCGAGGTGAACGACCGCAACGGTCGAGAGACCGGCACCCGGGAGCGCGAACGCGCGTTGCGGGACGCCTACGAGGTCATCGCGGACCCGGAGCGGCCGTTCGACGACCAGCTCGCGGCGCTGCTGGGCGTCGTTCGACGGACGATCGGCACGGAGTACGCGGCGCTGTCGTGCGTCCACGAAGACGCCAACGAATACATCTTCGAGGCCGTCGACGCGCCGCCGGACGCCGATATCGAGGCCGGAGATACCGCCCCGCTCGAGGCGACCAACTGCGAGCGAGTCGTCAGTACCGAGCGAACGCTCGTCCTCGAGGACGTCGACGAAGACGCGCCGGAACTGGCCGATCGCGCGGGCAACGCCGAGTGGGGGATCTCCTGTTATCTCGGCACGCCGGTCACCGTCGACGACGAGGTCTACGGGACGTTCTGCTTCTACGATCTGGACGCCAGAACCGAGGAGTTCTCCGACTGGGAGGTCACCTTCGTCGAACTGCTCGGCAACTGGGTGAGCGCCGAACTCGAGCGCCGTCGGTACGAGCGGGAACTCGAGGAATCGAACGAGCGGCTCGAACAGTTCGCCTACACCGCCAGCCACGACCTCCAGGAACCGCTCCGGATGGTCACGAACTACCTGTCGCTGATCGATCGACGGTACGGTGACGAACTCGACGACGACGCCGAGGAGTTCATCGAGTTCGCCGTCGACGGCGCCGAGCGCATGCGGGACATGATCGACGGGTTGCTCGCGTACTCCCGCGTCGAAACGCGAGGGAACCCCTTCCAATCGGTCGACCTCGACGCCGTCCTCGAGGACGTGCGGAGCGATCTGGAACTCAGGTTCGAGGAGACCGACGCGGTCGTCTCGAGCGAGTCGCTGCCCCGCGTCGAGGGGGATCCCGGCCAGTTGCGGCAGGTGTTTCAGAACCTCCTCTCGAACGCCGTCGAGTACAGCGACGGTCCGCCGCGGGTTCAGATTAGTGCCGAGCGTCGCGGCGACATGTGGGAGATTTCGGTCAGCGACGAGGGCATCGGCATCGATCCCGACGATCATGAGCGGATCTTCGAGGTGTTTCAGCGGTTACACAGCCACGAAGAACACGACGGGACGGGGATCGGCCTGGCGCTCTGTCGACGCATCGTCGAGCGCCACGGCGGCGAGATCCGCGTCGACGCCGAACCCGACGAAGGGGCGACGTTCCGGTTCACGCTCCCGGCGACTCCAGACTCGTGACCGTCGCGGCTCGAGCCGAACGGCGCAGCGACGGGGACGACCGGCGACGCGACGACGGCGTTAAACGACCGCGTTCTGTTCGTCGATGAAGGAGTGGTACCAGGCGACGTAGGTGAGGATCATCCAGAGCGTCCGGCCGACCGACTCCTCGCCGCGGCGGTGGGCGTCCCGGAGCGCCGTGGCCCGGTTCGCGTCGACGTACGGGGTCTGTCGGAGTTTCTCCCGCGTGAACCAGGTCTCGATCGAATCGTGCTCCTCCTCGAACCAGTCCTCGACGGGCGGGCGCATCCCCATCTTCTCGCGCTCGAGGATCTGATCGGGGAGGAGGTCGCTGACGGCGGTCTTGAGCACCCGCTTGACGTCGTCGTCGTTGACCTTGAGTTCGGCCGGCAGCGAGTGGGCGAACTCGACCATCTCCGTCGAGAGGAAGGGGACGCGAAGCTCGAGCGACTGGGCCATGCTCATGTGGTCGGCCTTGTAGAGGTGGTAGTCGGGTAGCGTGTAGCCCGTCTCGTAGGTCGACATGTGCTGCTCTAAGGACGGATCCGCGACCTCCGCGGTGACCTCGCCGACGTTCGCCCGCAGGCCGGAGGTCGCGGCGGACTCACCCGTCCGGAGGAACTCGTCCGGTTCGGGTCGGAAGGTCGTGAAGCCACAGACGTGATTGAGCAGCATCTCCTCGTTGTTCTTCAGCCCGGAGAAGTACCGGAGGTGTTTGTTCCCGACCGGCGCCACCTGCGCGACGGCCCCGGCGACGTCGTGGGTGAACTCCGGCATGAAATCGACCTTGCGCTTGTGTTCGGGGACGTGCTGGTACCACGGGTAGCCCGCGAACAGTTCGTCGGCGCCCTCGCCGGCCAGCGCGACCTTGACGTCCCGGCTGGCCCGCTCGGAGAGGGCGTACATCGGCAGCATCTGCAGGTGGCCCGTCGGCTCGCCGAGGTACTGCATCATCTCGCCGAACAGGTCCATCGACGAGAGGTCGATGGGAACTTCGGTGTGGTCGGTGCCGAAGTGGTCCGCGACGAGCCGCGCCTCGTCGCTCTCGTCGAGCATGTCGTTCTCGAAGGCGACGGAATAGGTCTTCAGGGGCTCGTCCTTCAGTTGCGAGGCGATTCCGGTGACGGCGGAGGAGTCCAGCCCGCCCGAGAGGAACGCCCCGACCGGCACGTCCGCCATCAGGCGCTTCTCGACGGAGCGTTCGAACAGGGTCCGCAGTCGGTCGGCCGCCGCCGCCATCGACGTCGTTCGGGTTCCGGTCTCGAGGTCGAGCAGGTCCCAGTACTTTCGCGTCTCGACGCCGTCGTCGGTGATCGTCACCGACTGGCCCGGCTCGACCTTCCAGACGTCCTCCAGCAGGGTCTGGGGCGCCGGCGTGTACTCGAGCGAGAAGTGGTTGTAGACGGCCGCGGGATCGATCGTCCGGTCGACGCCGCCGATCAGCAGCGCCGGGAGTTCGCTCCCCCAGACGTACCCCCGGTCGTTCTTTCCGAAGTACAGCGGTTTGATGCCGAACCGGTCGCGGGCGAGGAAGACGGTCTCCGCCTCGCGGTCCCAGATGGAGAACGCGAACATGCCCTCGAGGTGAGAGACCATCTCCTCGCCGTACTCCTCCCAGAGGTGGACCAACACTTCGGTGTCGCACTCGCTCTCGAACCGGTGGCCCTCGCGGGAGAGCCGATCGCGCAACTCGCCGTGGTTGTAGATCTCGCCGTTGAAGACCACGCCGACCGTCTCGTCCTCGTTCCACTTCGGCTGCGAACCGCCCTCGAGGTCGACGATCGAGAGGCGGCGCGCCCCCATCATGAGCCCCGCGTCGCGGTCGAGGTACGACCCCTCCTCGTCGGGGCCGCGATGTTCGATCCAGTCGAGCATCGACGAGAGCGTCTCGTCGTGGGTCCACCCGTACGCACCAACGATGCCGCACATAACCGATCAACCGAGAATATCGGCCCTTGTAATAGAGGTCTTGCAGCCCGGTAAGCGGCCCGTTACTGTTAGAAGAGCTACAACAACCGCATTCGCGGCGAGTATCGCGACAGTCGACCGGCTCCGTCCGTAGCGCTAACCAGACGAATCAATGATTATATAGTCAGAGCGAACGGTACCGTATGCGGCTCTTAAAACGGACCGTCGGACGGCGGCAGCAGCCGGCCCAACGCGAACGGAATCGATGTGATCGATTCGACTCGAGCGGTTCTCGAGGGGCGCATCGGTCTCGGCTACGCCTCCCCGCTCCGGCTCGGGGCCTCCCTGCGGTCGACCTCGGCCGTTTCGCGGCTCGCTCCGTTCGCCGTTCCGCCTCGAGGTTTCGCTCACTTCGTTCGCTCACCCTCGCCGTGTTCCGCGGCTCCCTACCGGTCGCCGCTCCACTACGCGGTCGACTCGTTCGCTATGCTCACTCGTCGACCGCGCCCTGCTCGCGGGTCACGTTCGTTCCCCGCTCGCTTTCTCGAGGCCTCGTTCGCTCCGCTCACTCGGCCTCGCCGCTCTCTACTTCCCCGTCGTTCGCCAACCACTCCGTCAGACTCCCCTCGTAGAAGGAGACGTTCTCGTAGCCAAGCGCCCGGAGCACGACGTAGGTGTGGCTGATCCGCCGGGCGGTGTTGCAGTAGAGCACGATCTCGCGGTCGGGCGTGATCCCGTACTCGGCCAGCAGGTCCTCGAGTTCGTCCGCGGGTTTCAGCCGCCGCGTCTCGTCGTCGACGACCTCGCGCCAGTCGAACCGGACCGCGCCGGGCAGGCGGGCCTCCTCGAACTCGTGGGCCTCGCGCGTGTCGACGAACAGCGCGCCGCGCTCGAGGGCCGCCTCGACGGCGGCGTAGTCGACCAGCGGGCTCTCCTCGGGCGCCAGCGGATCGGGTTCGTACTCGGTCGACTCGACGTCGGGGGTCTCGCTCGAGGTCTCGTACTCGCGGTTCCAGGCGCTGTAATCGCCGTCGAGCAGGCGCACGTCGTCGTGGCCGTACTCGAGGGCCGTGAGCACGAACCGGGCGGCGAAGACGCCGTGGGTGTCGTCGTAGGCGACGATCGTGTCCTCGGGCGTGATGCCGGCCTCGGAAAGGAGGTCGGCGAAGGCCTCGGCGCCGGGAAGGGTCCCGCGGTCGACGTCGCTCTCGTCGCGGTAGCTGTCGAACGGGACGCTGACGGCACCTGGAATGTGACCGATGCCGTCGTACTCCCAGGCGTCTCTGACGTCGACGATGCGTACCTGCGGATCCTCCCGGTGCGCTGCGAGCCAGTCCGGCGTGACGACGACGGAGTCGTTCATTACGCGGTCACTAGGAGCGAAGCTCCGAGAACGCACCGGTTTGGACGTGAACGACAGGATACCGGGACAGTGGCAACTATTGCTGGTGTCAGCCGAGGAAACGTGTCGCTAACTTGGATAGTTCGCCGAAAATACCGCCGTTCAGCTTCTTTCAACAGCTGTGATCGGAGACGAACGGCGCGGAATCGCAAAGTGGTGGCAAGTATTTCCGCCAGGATAGATCGGTGTCCGAATTGACCGGTTAAGTAGTCCCTTTGTGTGTCGCCGTTGAACGGGCGTGTATGGCAACCGACTACGCCAACGACGTACTCGTGTCCGCCGACTGGGTCGAGGAGCGCCTCGACGACTTCCAGGACGACGACTCCGACCTCCGACTGGTCGAAGTCGACGTCGACACGGAAGCCTACGAGGAAGAGCACGCCCCCGGTGCGATCGGGTTCAACTGGGAGACGCAGCTCCAGGACCAGACCCAGCGAGACATCCTCGAGAAGGAGGACTTCGAGGAACTGCTCGGCAGTCACGGCATCAGCGAGGACGACACGGTCGTCCTCTACGGTGACAACTCCAACTGGTTCGCCGCTTACGCCTACTGGCAGTTCAAGTACTACGGCCACGACGACGTCAAGCTGCTCGACGGCGGCCGCGAGTACTGGCTCGAGAACGACTACCCGACCACGGACGAGGAGCCCGACTTCTCCGAGACCGAGTACGACGCGGCCGGCCCGCGCGAGAGCATCCGCGCCTACCGCGAAGACGTCGAGAACGCGATCGAGCGCGGCGTTCCGCTCGTCGACGTCCGCTCGCCCGAGGAGTACTCCGGCGAGGTCCTCGCGCCCCCGGGACTCCAGGAGACCGCCCAGCGCGGCGGCCACATCCCCGGCGCCAGCAACATCTCGTGGGCGGCCGTCACCAACGACGACGGCACCTTCAAGGACTACGACGAGCTCGAGGAGCTCTACGCCGAGGAAGGCATCGACGGCGACGAGACGACCGTCGCCTACTGCCGCATCGGCGAGCGATCCTCCGTCGCCTGGTTCGCCCTGCACGAACTGCTCGGCTACGACGACGCCGTCAACTACGACGGCTCCTGGACCGAGTGGGGCAACCTGGTCAACGCGCCCATCGAGAAGGGCGAGGGCGACTGAGCAACGCGAAGGAGCCCTCGTATCGAAACGGGGAGGCGAAGCCGACCCGTGGAGAAGGGCAACTGAGCGACGCGTAACGAACTCCGATTTTCCGTTTTTCTCCGACTCGAGTAGCGACCGCGCTATCGTCCTAGTCGGCGACGAACCGCAAAACCGGCGACGCGGACCGACTACTTCGAGAAAACGCTGTCCGCCGTCGCGGCGCCGACGATGCTGAACACGGAGCCGATGCTGACGGCCTTGAGCGTCGTCCACGCTACGTCGACCGTCGTTCCGGGCTCCTGGATCAACGTGGCGGGCGCATTAAATAGGAGCGCGAGGATCAGTACCGACCCGAACGAGACGAGCAACAGCGAGATAAAGCGGATCGGTACGCCGGCGACCTCCTGTTCGACGTCCGGATCGCGAGTCGTGTCCGCCGTGTACAGCGCGCCGTAGCCGATCGCCGAAACGACGACGATCGTCAGCACCGCCTGTACCGCACTCATGCTACCCGCGAGGGTCCAGACCTCCTCGGTCACGACGAACGGACCGGCGAGCAGGAAGCCGCCGACGATCTGCTGTGCCGAGTCGGCCCACCGGAACTGGCGGGGACGTCGCGGCCGTCGGATTTTCATGGGCCCCCTTTTCGCTCATCTGTGAAATACCGACCGATCGGCACGTCAAACGACCCGGCCGCTGCGATCGCGATCGCCGTCGCTCGCGAACGATCGCTGCAAGAAAAAACCCGATCTACTGCCGGAATACGACGTTATTCGTGCAGGTAGTCCGACGCGAGGTCCGCGGGCGTGATGACTTCGAGATCGCCGTTCGACTCGAGGTCGGCGACCAGTTCGAGCGTCGCGTCGAGGTTCTCGAGCTCGCGGAACGAGAGCGTCGTGATCGTCCGCTGGTCGGCGGTCCACTCGAGGAGCGTCTCGGCCTCCTCGGCGTCGGGGTTGGTCGCGCGGGGCACCATGGCGGGGTTGGTCACGTGGCCGTGACCGGGGAAGCCGCCGACGAACCCGAGGTCGTGGTGCTTCTCGACCAGTTCGAGGGTGGTGTCGTCGTACCGGTTGAGGGGGTACGAGAAGTACTCGGCGTCGAACCCGTGGTCCTCGAGCCACGAGACGGCGCCGGTGATCTCGGCTTCCTGACTCTCCGCGTCGAGCGCGGTGAGATCGGTGCCGGTCGCGCCCTCGCTGGCGATCGTCCAGCCGTCCTCCTGGAGCGACTCGAGCTCGTCCACCGAGGGATAGCCGGAGCCGCCCACGTAGTCGGTCTTGACGAACGCGGTCGCGGGGAGATCGTGCTCGGCGAGCGCCGGGGCGGCGTCGACGGCGGCCGACTCGTCGGGGAACTCGAGCAGCACTTTCCCGGTGTCGGGTCGCTTGACGAAGTGGTAGTCGTCGACCCACAGGGACATCTCTCGATCGCCGGCCCAGAACGAGATCTTTGTGTGTGCGATCGAACTCAGGTCCGGGTCGCCGACGGTCTTGTTGAACCCGAGGTCGTGACGGGCGAACGAGCCGTCGGGCTCGACCGCACACTGGAGCAGCAGTCGGTTGCCGTCGGTGTCCGACAGTTGGACGATCGGGTTGACGTCGTGATCGCTCGCGAACGCCAGCGCGGGGAGCTCGTCGGAGAGGTCGCGCGGCGAGTCGAACTCGCGTTTGATCATGACGCGCGTGTCGGACTCGTCGGCGTCCATTCGGGCGGACTGGGAGCCGACGTGGGTCCGCTCCTCGTCGGCGCTCATCGAGCCCTCCATCACCGTCCACTTCGAGAGGTCCTCGAACTCGTCGAACGAGCCCGGATCCTCGTTGATCGGGTCCGACGATCCGTTCTCGTCGCCGTTTTCGTTACCGTTCTCGTCGCCGTTTTCTTCGTCGGTCTCCGAACCGCTCAGGGCGGAACAGCCGGCGAACAGCGTCGCCCCGGCCGTCGCGAGGTACACTCGTCGTTTCATTCCGATCGAGGAAATTCGATATAGGGTGATTGTTATAGCTCGGTTATCGTCAGGAGCGGCGGTATTAACCGGCGGCTGATAGTCGGAATGGACCGGCTACTCTCCCGGTCGGCTCCCGACCGCGCCCCGACGGGCCGCGAGCGCTATCGCGACAGACCTAACTCGAGGCCCGTCGAAGGGGCCGGTATGACAGCTGCCGAGGCGTTCGTCGAAGCCGTTGAGGAGGACAACCAGACCGCGCTCTCCCGACTCGGGTCCTCGAAGTCGCTGTACGCCGACACCGACGGCGACATCGACACCGAACCCGTCCTCCGGGCGACCGCCGACGCCGAACACGCCGCCTGGCAGACGTTCCTCGAGTGGGCCGACGACGAGAGCCACGAGGCGGCCCGCGAGGCCTTCGAGACCACCGCCGAGGAGGAGCAGGGCCACTACGAGACCGTCCTCGACCAACTCGGAGACGAGGAGTACGAACCGCAGGAAGTGCCCGCGCTCCACGAGTACCTGCGCGGCCTCGAGTCGACCGTCGAGCGCGTCGGCGCCTTCGTCGGCCGGATCCTCGCGAGCCAGCGCTCGAAGGACCAGGTCGTCGGCTACTTCGTCGGCGACGCCGACCCCCAGACCGCGAGCGTCTTCCGCGAGTTCGGCGACGATCTGGACGCCCAGCTCGAGCGCGCGACGGACCTCCTCGAGGACGTCTGCGACGACGAGGACGACCGCGAGCGCGCCCACGAGGCCGCCGACGGCGCGATCGAGGCCGCCTACGACGAGTACGTCGAGAGCCTCGAGGCGATGGGCGCGAACCCCAAGCCCGTCTGCTGATCGCGACCGGACGCTGATCGTGACCGTGAACTGACCGAAAAACGAGTGATTCCGCGCTGTTTCGAGCGCGTTCAGACGCCTTCGACCGTCTCCCGGAACGCCCGGACCGACTCGAGGGCGTCGTCTACCTGGTCGGCGACCTCGCCGCCTTCTTCGTCGGCGATATCGGAGAGGATGTGCTCGTGACGGGCCAGTTTGCCGTGGTCGGGGCCGCGGTCGGCCTCGGCGAGGGTGGCGAACTCGTCGGCCTGGTTCTCGAGGCGCTCGCGGGTCTCGTCGTCGGAGGCGGCGTCCGCGGCGTCTCGGAGCGTCGCTGCTGCGTCTTCGAGGTTTTCTCGTGCCATACGCTGACGTTCACCCGGGGCGGTTAAAACGGTTTCAATCGCTCCCGCGAGGTGGACCCTCTCGAAAACTGTCGTCAGTCGACGCGCTCGAGTCGCCCTGCGAGGTCCAGTTCGGCCGCCGTGTCCGGATCGAAGCCGGCGACGGCGTCGTGGAAGTTCGTCCGGAAGCTGGCCGGCCCGTCGTGGGGCATCTCGGCCGCGCGTTCGCCGGCGATGCCGAAGGCGAGCGCGCCGTGGACGGCGGCCGTCGGCGCGTCGTCGACGGCGCCGCGGAAGGCCGCGAGCGTGGCCCCGAGCATGCAGCCGGTGCCGACGACCTCCGAGAGCCGTTCGTGGCCGGCCGCGAGCCGGACCGCGCCGTCGTCGGTCGCGACGACGTCCTCGACGCCCGAGGCGACGACCGTCGCGCCCGTCGAGTCCGCCAGCGACCGGGCCGCGTCCTCGATCTCGTCGTACTCGCCGACCGACTCGACGCCCTTCACTTCGGCTTCGACGCCCGCGAGCGCGCTGATCTCGCCGTA
This sequence comes from Haloterrigena gelatinilytica, assembly GCF_013342145.1. NCBI lineage: Archaea > Methanobacteriati > Methanobacteriota > Halobacteria > Halobacteriales > Natrialbaceae > Haloterrigena > Haloterrigena gelatinilytica. Next base: position 3,238,233 of record NZ_JABUQZ010000001.1, read on the forward strand.
GTTGCCCTTGATGATCGAAAAGTCGAGGTCCTCGAGCAGCGCCTCGGCGACCGCCTCCCGCGTGGGCGTGGCCCCGACGCCGACGGGGTCGAGGACGACCGGGATGTCGCGCTCGGCGGCGGTCGCCCCGGCATCGTGCATGGCCTCGACTTTCCCCTCGGGCACCTGTCCGGTGTTGAGCAGGATCGCGGCGGCGCCGGCGGCCATCTCGCCGGCGTCGCCCGGCGAGTCGGCCATCACCGGGAGCGCGTCCCAGTGGAGGGTGAGGTTGGCCACGTCGTTCATCGTCACTTCGTTGGTCAGGTGCTGGACGAGCGGCGACCCCCGGTCGATCGCGCGCAGCGAGTCCGCGAGGTCGTCGCCGGTAATACCATCGGGTAGTGAATCACTCATCGGCTACCGATGCGTCCCCGACCCCCTTCGCAGTTTCGACGACGTCCGCGAGCGCCGCGGTCGCGGCCCGCGGATCGTCGGCCGCGGTGATCTCGGAGATGACGGCCACGCCGGTCGCGCCGGCCTCGACGACCGGGGCCGCGTTGTCGGCCGTGACGCCGCCGATGCCGACGACCGGAATCGAGACCGCGTCGACGATCTCCGCGATCCGCTCCGGGCCGACGCCGTTCTTGTACCGGTCGACGTCCTTCGAGGTCGTCCCGTAGACGGTACCGACGCCGAGGTAGTCCGCCCCCGCGGCCTCGGCCTCGAGGGCCTCCTCGACCGTCGCCGTCGAGCAGCCGACGATCGCCTCGGGGCCGAGCAACTCCCGCGCGACGGCCACCGGGAGGTCCGACTGGCCGACGTGGACGCCGTCGGCGTCGATCGCCTCGGCGACGTCGACCCGGTCGTTGACGATCAGGTCCACGTCCGCCTCGGCGGTCAGTTCGCGCAGTTCGAGGCCCAGTTCGTACCGCCAGCGGGCGTCGGTGTCCTTCTCGCGCAGTTGGACGACGTCGACGCCGCCCGCGATCGCCGCGCGGACGACGTCGACCGTCGAGCGGTCGCCGGAGATCGACTGCTGGGTGACGAGGTAGGTGCCGTACTCCGATGGATCCATGGGAGGAACTGGCGTGACAGATCCACTAAGCGACTGTGGTTCCCGCGCACGGGCGTTGGGACACGGGAACGCGCGATTCCGATCCGCGGCCGGTGCTCAGGACTCGAGGGAGTCCTCGCGGGTCACATCCGTTCCCCGCTCGCCGTGCCGAGATCCTCACTGCGTTCAGATCTCGCCCGTCCGAACCAGCGCGTCCCAGTCGGCTTCGTCGAGTCGATCCCGAAGCGCGGGCAGCGGCGTGATCGGCTCCGGATCGGCCGTCTTCTCGCCGATCGATCGGCGCCACCAGGCGACGTCGCGCCACTCGCCTTCGGCGTAGCCGATCGCGGGAAAGTCGACGCAGCGCTCGAAGCCAAGCCGCTCGTGGAACCGCTCGGTCTCGGGGTTGGGGACCGTCGTCACGGCGTAGCCGTCGCGGACGCCCTGGCGCTCGAGAACCGCGAACAGCGACTCGTAGAGCGCGCGACCGACGCCCGACTGACGGGCGTCGTCGGCGACGTAGACGGAGAGTTCGACCGTCCACTGATGGGCTCGGCGCTCTCGCAGCCGGCTGGCGTAGGCGTAGCCGACGACCGCGCCTCCACGTTCGTAGACGAGCCACGGATAGGTCTCGAGGGTCGACGCGATTCGATCGGCCATTTCGGCTTCGGTCGGCGGCGCCTCCTCGAACGTGACCGCCGTCGACTCGCAGAAGGGAGCGTAGATATCGCGGGCCGCGGCGGCGTCGTCCGGCGTTGCGACTCGAATCCGCGCGTCGGCTGTCATACGGTCGTCTCTTGCCGACTTGAGGGATAAGTCCCCTGAAACCAGTGGCGCCGAGACCCGGGGCTGGTCAGTTGAGCACCTCGAGAACGACGGCTTCCCGTCGTATCTTCAGCTTGTGACCAGAAGCACTTAAAGAGCGGTCGCAGCCACTACACCGAACCACCGGGCGAACGGAGTGGTAACTACGCGAAATTGGACTCCGCAGAACGACGCTCTCCCGTCGTATCTCTACCTTGTGACCAGAACCACTTAAAGCGACTCAGCGAAATGTGGGCTGCTCACGTGGCGAACGTAGTAACTCCTCGGTCGAGAATCACTCGAGAAGGACCGCCTCTCCGTCGTATCTTGACCTTGTGACCAGAGATACTTAAAGGAAATCGCGTTCGCCACACGGAATCACCGAGCGATTCAGCCGCGGCTACTCGAGATTGCGCTCCGGAGAATGACGCTGTCCCGTCGTAGCTTCACCTTGTGACGAGAAGCACTTAAATTCAGTCCGCGTTCGCAGGGCTGGACCGCCGAGCGAACGACAGTAGCGACTACGAGAAAGTGTGCCCCGAAGAACCGCGTTCTCCCGTCATAGCTCTACCTTGTGACCAGAACCACTTAAAGGACGAACGGGGCCGCGACACCGGAAGGAGCAGTCAGTGCTCCGACCGTAACGCCCATACCGAGCACTGAGAGTATCACAGCCGTGATGCAGGGCACGACTGCGAGGGCGACGCGTCCCTCGAGCCGACCGTCTCGCGGGGAGGGTGAGCGCTGACCGATGGCCGACCTAATCGGCATCTTCGCCTCGGCGATCGGGCCGATCGTCGCGATCGCGGGGGTCGGTTACGTCCTGGCGACCGTCAAGCAGATCGATCCGGAGCCGTTGAACACGGCCGTCGTCTACGTGTTGGCGCCCGCGCTGGTGTTTCACAGTCTCGCCGTCACGGAACTCGCCGCGGCGACGCTCGCGCGAGTGACGGTCGGCGTCCTCCTCTTTACCGCGGCGATGTGGGGTCTCGCCGAACTGATCGGCCGCGCCACCGGCGAGCGCGAGCCGGCGTTGAGCGCCCTGGTCCTCGTCGCGATCTTCACTAACTCGGGGAACCTCGGGATCCCCGTCTCCGACTTCGCGTTCGGCGACGTCGGCCGGGAGACGGCCGTCCTCTACCTCTCGATCCAGTCGGTGCTGATGTACACCCTCGGCGTCTACATCGCCTCCCGGAGCAGCGGCTCCGCCGGACTCGAGGGGGTTCGCCGGGTGTTCTACATTCCGCTGGCCTACGCCGTCGTCGCCGCGCTGGTCGCCCGAGCGCTGGATCTGGTACCGCCCGCCGACACGGCGGCGATGGAGACGTTGCAACTCGTCGGCGACGCCTCGATTCCGCTCATGCTGCTCATCCTCGGCATCCAGCTCGCGCGCACCGACACCGCTTCAGCGGTCTCCCGCGCCTGGTCCGCGACGGCGCTCAAGATGGTCGTCGCACCGCTGATCGGTCTCGGTATCGCGCTGCTCGTCGGCTTCGAGAACCCGACCGTCGCGCGCGTGTTCGTCCTCGAGACCGCGATGCCGGCCGCGGTGACGCCGCTGATCCTCGTCATCGAGTTCGCCGGCGGCGTCCGCTCCGACGGGGTGCTCGTCTCGGAGTACGTCTCGACGTGCGTGTTCCTGACGACGCTGCTGGCGATCCCGGTGCTCACCGTGTTGATCGCGGTGCTGCAGTCCGGCGTCGTGCTGTGACAAAATTCGGGCCGTCGGTCACCCTCGAGCGGACGACCGGTCGCGACCGCCGCGCGCGAACTGCAACCCGCCGAACACGACGAGCGTGGCGACGAAGACCAAGACGGCGTCGATCGCGGCGCCGCTCGTCGCGAGGGCGACGACGCCGACCGCGACGGCGATCGCGAACGCGACCGTCTGCTGGTCGGTCGGGTAGCGGGCCGTCAACCGGTCGGCGACGATCAAGAACGCCAGCCCGACGGCGACCCCGGCGACGACGTCGACGAGATAGTGGACTCCCAGCGCGATCCGCGAGGCGGAAACGAGCGAGACGACCGTCGCCGCAGCGGCGGCCCGCTGGCGGGCCGTCCCGATCGAGAGCCGCCAGGCGAGGCCGCCGTAGACGACCGTCGTCAGGAGGGCGTGTCCGCTCGGGAAGCCGTAGCCGTCGGCGGTCCCCGTCGCCTCGTACAGCGACCGGGCCAGCGGCCCCAGCGCCTCGAGTTCGGCCAGCGGTTGGCCGGGCCGGGGCAGGGCGAAGGCGTATTTCAGGGCGGTCACCAGCGAGAAGCCGGCCAGCATCAGCCCGACGAGGACGGCGGCGTCCTCGCGGTCGTCCGGGCGGAGCCAGTAGACGACCCCGACGAGGAGGGCCAGAAACCAGACGTCCCCCAGCTGGGTCAGGAGGGCGACCAGCAGCGCCGCCCACTCGGGAACGAGCTCTTGGATCTGCGGGAGGACACCGATTCCCCGTGACATGACCGCCGCTACGCCGACGGCGCACTAATTGGTATCGGCTCGCTTCTGCTCGAGTCACGGGTTACGAGGCCGTTTCTTTTCCGCGAAACTCGTCTCGTGGCGACCATGGACGAGCAGGCGCGGCTGGCGGAACTGGACGCCGAGAACGCGGAACCGCTCGTAGAAACTGCGCTCGAGACCGAGTACGTCGACCGACTCGAGCGGTATCTCGACGCCGAACACGACGAGGCGGTGCCGATCGAGAACCCCCGCGCGTTCGAGCGCGGCGACGGCGTCCGAGCCGTCAGCTTCGAGAGCGAGACGACGGTCGCGGACAGGCCGGCCCTCGCGGTGACGGTCCACGTCGACGACGGAGCGGTCGTGCAGGCGACCGCCGAACGGCGCGGCCCGGACGTCGACGGGACGGTAGAGCTCCTGTTCCCGGCCGAGATCGCTCCCGATCCGGCCGAGGCGGTGCGAGACCTCTTCGAGGCGAGGGGCCAGTCCGTCTCGGTGACCGTCGACGAATCGGGCGACGTGACGGCGTACGCGATCGAGGCGTGAACCGAACGAACGGAAACGAAATCGACGCGAACCGACTCAGTTCAGTGACCCTGGTCGTGCGGGTTCAGGGCGGTGCCGTAGTTCTCGGCGTGGTCGGTGTAGTCGATGAACCGGGGCGCGTCGGGGTCGAAGGGACGCTCGAGGCTCTCGAAGGCCTTCTTCTTGTCCCAGCCCTGGAGCTTGCCGATCGCCGAGCGATCCTCGAGATCGTGGTAGTCGAGTTTCGGCTCGGTCATTTCCCAGGCCTTCATCCCCTGGTCGGTCCGGATGATGACGCTCGAGTACTCGTCGGAAGAGCCGACGGAGCCGACGGTGATGTCCGAACAGAAGCCGGTGAAGTCGGCACACTCGTCACAGCCCTTGAGCGCGGCGTCGTGGAAGTTCTCGATGTCCTCCTCGACGATCATCTCGCCGTCGTGGTCGTAGACCATCATCTTCCCGTTGAGGACGTCCATCTTGCCGATCTCCGACGGGGAGATGCCGCGCTTCTCCTCGAGCTGTTCGCCCATGAGGCTGTGGTAGTTGAAGTTCTTCGTACACATCAGCGCGATCGTGTAGTCGACCGCGCGGATGCCCTCGTTCTGGGCCTGGTAGTCCCACTCGAAGTCCTGCAGGGCGCGGATGCCCTCGATCTCACACGGCGTGCCGACGATGGCCAGCGAGAGGTCGTCCCAGTCCTTGTCGGGGAGCTTGTGCTCCCACTGTTTCAGGTCGAGGTTACCGAGCGCGAGCGTCTGGTTGTAGACGGTGCCGGCGTTCTCGATGAGCTCCTCGGTGGTCGTCGCGAGGAAGCTCTCGGCCTTCCACTCTTCCTCTTCGCTCTCGGTCGCGACGAGGGCGCCGTCGATCTCGCCCTCCTCGAGCAGCGTCGAGAGGACGCCGGTGACGACGCCGCCGTCCTGGGCCTGATCGGTCCAGTCGTCCTCGACCTTCGCGGAGAACTCCGTGATCGGATCGCCGGCGCCCTTGACGTTGTCCTCGCCGCCGGTGATCTTCCACTGGCGCTCGTAGCGCATGCCGCCGCGGGGACAGAAGTCCCAACAGAGCGAACAGCCGGTACACATCTTGACCAGCTTCGGGAGATCGTCCTCGCCGACGCCGATCGAGTCGGACGGGCAGGCGGCGACGCAGGTCCCACACTGGATACAGCGGCCTTCGTCGATGACGGCCTCGTCCAGTTCCATGAACCAGGTCTTCTCGTCGGGCGTCTCGATGTCGTTCATCTGCGATCGGATCGAGTACTCGGGGGTGTCGAGGTCGACGCCCTCCGGAATCCCGACGTGGGTGTCGGGCGCGTCGTCGTAGACGTCCTGGCTGACGCCCTCGGCGGGCTCGGTGAACTCGAGTTCGCCGAGTTCGCCCATCTCGTCGACGTTGGCGGCGCCAGCGCCGTCGGTGGCGACGCGCTTGTCGTCGGCCGAGCCTGCGGCCGCGGCCGGTTCGGCCGTCTTCTCGCCGCAGGTGCAGGTGTCGGGCGAGCAGCTGTCGCCCTCAGTATTACCGCCGTCGGCGGCGATGGCGCCGTCTCGAGCGTGCTCGGTTCCCTCGCGGGAGCGCGGCGCAGCGCCGCCCGTCTCGGGGAACATGACCGCTTCGTCGTCGTCCGTGTTCGACTCGGGGACGGTCGGGAAGACGCGCTCCTCGGTCTTAGCCTCGTCCTCGCGGCTCGCGGCTTCGCCGCTCGCTCCCGCTCGCTTCTTCGCGGACTCACTGCGTTCGTCCTCGCCGTTAGTCCCCATGGGCAACACCTCGTGCGACCGGCGCGTCGGCCCCTTGCATGATCTTGCGAAGGCGCTCGTTGTCGACGCGGCGGGTCCACTCGTAGAACTTCTCGCCGTCGTCGCGACCCTCGCTGTAGGCCTCGAACAGCTGTTCGAGGGCGGGGATCACGGCGTGGGCGGGCACGGCGTTCTCGACCCAGTCGAGGAACTCGTTGTCGGCGCCGAGCGAGCCGCCGAGACCGAAGTCCATCCCTTCGACGATGTTGTCGCCCTCGGCGTTGGTGCTGTTCTCGTCCTCGACTTTGACCGTCTCGCCGCGGAAGCCGATGTCGGCGATCTGGGGCTGGGCGCAGGACGCCGAGCAGCCGGACATGTGCATCCGGATGGCCTCGATGTCGTCGGGGACGTCGATGCGCTCGTCGAGCTCGCGGGCCCAGCGCTTGGTTCGCTTTTTCGTCTCGATGATGGCGTAGTTACAGAACTCGTTGCCCGTACAGCCGACCGCACCGCGGGAGAACGGCCCCGGATCGGGGCTGTATTCCCGGGCGAACGGCTCCGCGAGGAGATCGTCGACGTTCTCCTCGGGGATGTGGGTGATCAGGAAGTTCTGATCGGTCGCCAGACGCACGGAGGCGTCCTCGGTCCCGTACTTCTTCGCGGCGCGGGCCGCCGCGGCGAACTCGTCGCCGCCCATGCGGCCGGCGATCACGTTGAAGCCGACGTAGTTGAGCCCGTCCTGCTTCTGCTCGTGGACGCCGACGTGGTCGCCCTGGTAGCCGACGGTCAGGTTCTCGCCGCCGGTGGGCAGGTCGATCGTACAGCGGTCGCGGACGGCCTCCTCGAACTTCTCGGGACCCATCTGCTCGACGAGGTACCGCATGCGGCAGACGCCGCGGTTGTTGCGGTCGCCGAGTTCCTTGAACGTCTGGGCGACGGCGCGGCAGAACTCCACGGCGTTCTCGGGTCGGATGAAGACGTCGAGCTCCGAGCCCATCCGCGGACCGTCGGAGAGACCGCCGCCGACGCGGGCGTGGAAGCCGTAGAGGTACTCGCCGTCGATCTCCTTCTTCGCGGGGACGAGACCGACGTCGTTGATCTGGGACTGCGCGCAGTCGTGGGCGCAGCCGGTGATCGTGATCTTGAACTTCCGCGGGAGGTTCGCGTACTCGCGGTTGTTCGTGAAGTAGTCGGAGACGGCGTCGATGACCGGTTGCGCGTTGAAGCACTCGTGGTCGTCGAGACCGGCGGCGGGGCAGCCGAGGACGTTCCGGGCGGAGTCCCCGCAGCCCTGAACCGTCGTCAGGCCGACCTCGTCGTACCGTTCCCACATCTCCGGAACGTCCTCGACGCGGATCCAGTGTTTCTGGATGTCCTGGCGGGTCGTGATGTCGAGGTAGGCGTCGCCCCAGAGTTCGTTCTGCTCTTCGCCGCCGTACTCCTCGGGAGCGACGGCGTAATCCTCGGTGACCTCGCCGATGACCTCGGCCTGCTCGGGCGTGAGCTTGCCGCCCGGCACCTTGGTCCGGATCATGAAGTAGCCCTCCTGCTTCTGGGCGTACATGCCGGCCCACTTCAGACGCTCCCATTCGCCGCCGCCGGCGCGCTCCTCGATTTCCTCGAAGGAGAGCTCCTCGTCGGCGTAATCGTAGACGTCGTCGATAACGTCGAGCGGGTGCTTGTTCTGTTTGTATTGTTCCGTCGTATTCATAGATACCACCGCTGGCGAGCGCTGCCAGTAGCCAGCGCGGTCACAGTATCGTGAAGGACCATCGTTTAGCGGGTAGTAACACCCTAGCCCTATACCACCCTGCAAAGGGGCGAATCATGACGAGGGTCATCCGAACAAGAAAATATTGCCTCCTTCCGAAGCCGCGACTCTCCTTGCAGTCGAGAGACCCCCTCGAAGCGGACGGTAACGGAGTTAGATCGGTCCGCTCGATCGAAGGTCGTCACCGATGCATGCAGTATTTTCCGGTAATTGAGCGGCCGTCTCAGTGGAAACAGGCGACGGGGTCGCCCGCGCTCCGCGGGTCGGGATCGAACGTCGGCTCGTCGGCGAGGCCGGCGTAGCGAGCCCGGAGGACGATCCGGTCGTCGAGGTAGTAGGTGACGCGGATGGACCGCTCCGATTCCTCGGGCGTTCGTCGTATTTTGGTCGTCAGATCGTAGACGAGCGAGACCAGTTTCGCCTCGCGATCGGACTCCGCGTCGACCGGTTTCGCGTCCCTCGCCTCGAGGTCGAACTCGAACTCCTCGGTCTCAGACCCGTACTCCTCGAGAAAGGCGTTGTGCTGGTACGCCGCTTCGAAATCGCGGACGTACTCGCCGGCCGACTCGAGCAGCGGGTCCGGCGGGGTCGGATACGTCGCGGGTTCGAGAGCTTCGTCGCGGACGGGCGGGGACGGGTCAGGCCGATCGACGTCGTCGCAGTCGAACTCGTCGGCCGGGACGACGCCGGAATCGAGCGACTCTTCGGACTCCGAATTCGTGAGATCGCCTTCGAAACAGCCTGCAGCCCCCAGAGACAGCCCCACCATCGATGTGAGAAGGGCGCGGCGGGAACGGGGTTTGCGCATACATTGGTGTCAGACAGATATTATATGTAAGTTTCGTATTTCCGTCGAATGCCGGTTCGTCGGTCCGCGCCTCGAAGGAGAATCGACGAGTTGCGACCGCGAAGTAGCCGGAATCGACGCCGGAACGCCGTTCGATCGCTATTCGTCGTCCTCGAGCAAGCGATCGACCATCTCGTCGGGGTCGAACGGGTCGATGTCGTCGTACCCCTGACCGACGCCGAGGAACAGGATCGGCTTCCCGGTGACGTGTGCGATCGAGATCGCCGCGCCGCCGTTGGAGTCGGCGTCGGCTTTCGTCAGGATCGCCCCGTCGATCTCGGCGGCCTCGTTGAACTCGCGAGCGCGGTTGACGGCGTCCTGTCCGGCGACGGCCTCGTCGACGAACAGCGTCATGTCCGGGCCGACGACGCGATCGATCTTCTCGAGTTGGTCCATCAGCCCCTCGTTGGTGTGGAGCCGACCCGCGGTGTCGCCGAGCACGATGTCGATGTCGTTGGCCTCGGCGTACTCGACGCCGTCGTAGAGCACGGCGGCGGGATCGCCGCCCTGTTCGTGGGTGATGAGCTTCGTACCGAGCGCCTCGGCGTGTTGCTCGATCTGCTCGTTGGCCCCGGCGCGGTACGTGTCCCCGTTCGCCATCACCGTCGAGAAGCCCCGCTCCTCGAAGTAGCGGCTCAGCTTCGCGATCGACGTCGTCTTCCCGACGCCGTTGACGCCGGTGAAGACGATGGTAACCGGCTTGTCCGCGGCGGCGATGCGCTCGTCGAAGTCGAACTGACCGACGCTGATCACGTCGTAGATCGCGTCGCGTAACGCCTCCTCGATCACGTCGCCCGTCGAGGTCGTGAACGAGCGGGTTTCCCCGATCAGTTCGTCTCGCAGGTTGTCGAGGATCTCCTCGGTGACGCCCATCTCCACGTCGCTCGAGAGCAACGCCATCTCGAGTTCGTGCAGGGGGCCCTCGAGGTCTTCCTCCTCGATGACGAACTTCCCCTTGACGAGCGAGCGGGCCTTGGTACCGAACCCGGTCGAGGAGGACTCCTCGTCGGCGTCCGCGTCCGCGTCCGCGTCCACCTCCTCATCGTCGTCCTCGAGCGCGTCGGCCTCGGCCGCGTCGGCCGTCTCGGCCTCGAGTTCGCTCTCGGCTGCGTCGGCCGACTCGACGTCGGCAGCCGGTTCGTCCTCGGTCTCGTCCGTCTCCTCGTCGGGCTCGCTGCCGCGTTTGATGATTCCCTTGAGGTCGAGTCCGGAGCTCTCCTCCTCGTCGGCTTCGGGCTCCGGCTCCGCCTCTGTTTCGGGTTCGGGCTCCGGCTCCGCCTCTGTTTCGGGTTCGGGCTCTGGCTCCGCCTCTGTTTCGGGTTCGGGCTCGGCCTCGGGTTCCGGCTCCGCGGCCGACGGATCGTCCGTCGACGCCGCGCCGGCTGTCTCGGCCGCGTCGGCCGTCTCAGCCGCGTCGGGGGTCGACGCGGGTTCCGGCTCGTCGGCCTCCGGTTCGGCGCCGGCCGCCGTCGTCTCGTTCGGCGCCGCCGTCTCGGCCTCGAGTTCGCTCTCGGGCTCGTCGACCGGTTCACCGGTGGTATCAGGAGCGTCCGGAGTCGTCGCGTCGTCCTCGCCGGCCGCGGCCGCGTCGGCTGCCGGCTCGGACTCGGCCTCGATCTCCTCGGCTTGCGCCTCCTCGAGTTCGTCCTCGTCGACCTCCTCGACGTTCTCTTCGGCGGCTTCTTCGGCGTCTTTCCGGAAGCTCCCGAGTTTCTCCTTCAGGTTGTCAAACATGGTGGGAAAGGGGGCCCGTCGTTACTCGTCGGGCTGTTGACCCTGGCCCATCTGCTGCATCTGCTGTTGCATCGCCTGCTGCTGAAGCTGCTGGGCCTGCTGCTCGAGCTCCTCGCTCTCGGTCTCGAGCTCGGCGATCTCGCTGTTGATCTCGTCGATCCGGTCGTCGAGGTTCTCCTTCTTGCTTTCGAGGGCGTCGACGGCGTCGTCCTCCTCGAGTTCCGCGGCGTAGTCGGCGCCGAGTTCGACGATCACTTCGTCGATGTCCTCGATGGTGGCTCGAAGGTAGGCGCCGCCGCCGATGGGCACCTGTACCGTCGAGTCCGTATCCAGCGTCTCGAGGGCCTCGATGGCCTCGTCGGTCTCGGTTTTCTGTTGCTGGACGCCCTCGACGCTCTGTTCGAGTGCCTCGATCTGTTCTTCGATCTCCTGTAGCTCCTGGGACAGCTGCTGTAGTTGTTGCTGACTCATTGTTGGGTATCGTCCTCGAGTTCGATCTGTCTTCGCTTCGGTCCGCATCGACTCTCGAGCCGAGAGAGAACGCGTTCGCAACCGACGCTCTCGTTTTCGGTCACGGCCGCGGTTTCGCGGCGCGCGAAACCGTCGTAATCGGCAACCCGGCCGGTGACCGCAAACCGACTCATGGCTATGACTCCGGCAGGCAGTCGGAAGAATGTTCCTTTCCATCGAAGCCCCGACACCGTTCGCGGTAGCCGTCGGCGTTCCGGCGGTCTCCGGACCGAACGGCCGATATCTGACCGGGCTGCCGCCGGAAGAGCCGCCGGGGAACGTACGCGGGCCGCGTTTCCGGCGACCGATCGCGGCGGGTTCGACGCCGTCGAACTCGGAGGGCGGGTTCCCGTCGGTCGCGTCCTGAGACGGCGCCGTCTCGTCCTGCGGAGTCGCGTCGCTACGACGGTCAGGGTATCGCGAGGGGCTAACTGACTTTGCGCGCGGCGTCGTAGCTCCGCCGAACCATGACCGAACTCGACGCCGACGACCTGCTGCCCAGCGACCGAATGCGCAATCACGTCCTCGAGGGCGAGGTCACCCAGATCCACCGCGGCCACCGGTACGCCGAGGAAGGCGACACGTTCGCCATCGACGACACGACCTTCGAGGTGACCGACGTGACCGAACGGACGCTCGGCGATCTGACCGACGAAGACGCCCGAGCCGAGGGGATGGACGACCTCGAGGGGTATCGGCGCCTGCTCGAGCGCGCCCACGACGACTTCGAGTGGGACGACGATAGCGAGGTCGTCCGCCACCGGTTCGAACCGCGATAGCCGGTCCGTGATCCCGCGATTCGCGGCGTCGTCAGCCGGAGTCAGTCGAGTATCGACCGCATCAATGCGGTGACGAGCACGAACGTCGTTGCGAACACGATCCCGCTACGCGCCGCGTCGGCGAGCGGTTCGGAGCGGACCGCGGCGTAACCGACGCGGGTGACGAGCGGACAGAGGAACAGCAGTCCGTAGTAGGGTACCGGATGGCGTTCGAGATACGCCTCGACCCTCCAGTATCGGGTTCGAAGCGACATCTCCCACTCGAGACCACGTCCAGCCCCGACAAAAGGAGTAGCGTTCCGAAACGTTCCGGAGAGAACGAACCGTCGGTCGAACGGCCGATCAGTCGAGATAGCCGAGCGCGTCCTCGATCCGGCCCAGTTCCGGTCCGGTGGTGTCCTCGCCGACGACGTAGCCGGACTCGTTGGCGATCAGCCCCGAGCCGACCAGCGGCGCGCCGTAGTTGACGGTGCCGACGTCAGCCCGGACGTCGAGCGTCTCCTCTAGGACGTCCAGTTCCTCGTCGGTCGCCTTGGGATGACAGAGCACCCCGGAGTTCGTCGCGACCGCGGCGGTTCCGACCGTGCGAACGCCCGCGAGGTCGCCGCGTTCGACGGGGACCTCGAGGGTGTCCCTCACGATCTGGACCGTCTCCCGCGGGAGGTCGGGGTGGACGTACGCGCCGTAGTCGTTGGCGAGCACGACGTTTCCGGCGGCGTTGATGTTCCCCGGCAGCTCCGCGACGGGCACGTCGACCGCCTCCTCGAGCGCCTCGCGCTCGTACTCGAGGACGCGGGCGCTGACGAGCAGCCCGTTCTCGTTACCCGTGGCTAACGCGCCGACCGTCGAGGAACCGCCGACGGTCGTCTGCACCGCGGGCACCTCGAGTTCGTCGGTCAGATCGGCGACGACGTCGTCGTCGACGTCCGGGCGAACGAGTACGCACGAGTCGGTCGCGCGGGCGAAGACGCCGACGTACGCCGACCCGGCGAAGGCGAGGCGTTGCAAGTTTAGTCGGCGACCTCGGCCTCGACGACGGCCTCACCCTCTTCGTCGAAGCGGGCCGCGCGGACGCGCAGCTTTCGCGGCGGGTTGGAGCGACCGTTCGACCAGACTTCCTCGTTGATCGAGGGGTCGAGACGGATGGCGTCCTCGTCGACCGCGAAGTGTTTCGCGAGGTGTTCGCGAATCAGCCGCATCGCGTAGTCGGCGGCCTCGTGGTTGGCCCCCTTCTTGACGTCGCGCAGCGGAACGGTAACGACGCGTTCCTCGAAATCACTTGCACTCATCGTTACTCGTCAGTGTCGTTGCGCCGCCAGTTGCGTCGCTTGGGGTTGCGCTGGACTTCCATGTCAGTCTTCATCATGACCCAGGCCGGCACGCGGCTGTTCTGGTTCTCGAGTTTGGCAAGACGCTTCTTCTTGCCCTTCGATTTCTTACCCATAGTAGCCGAACGTAGCCCGCGGTGGCTTAAAATCTTGTCCATCTTCGCGACGCGGGTCGACGGCGCCATCGCCGGCGGTTACGGGCCTACAGCCCGCTCGAGATATCGCGTTACCCCCTCGAGCGTCGCCTCGCTCAGGTCGGTCGTGTACGTCCAGTTCTCGACGCCGTCGGCGCCGTCGTGTCGGTGAAACGCCTCGTGGTCGTAGCAGCCGGTGCCGTGGAACCGGGTGCCGGAGCCGATCTCGTCCCGGCCGGCGTAGGCCGACGCCATCGGGGACACGCGCAGCGTCTCGTCGTCGGTCCGGATCGCTTCGCCGAGGTCGTGATCGCACGGCGAGTCGCCGACCGCCTCGGCGACGTCGCTCGAGAGGAACGTGTGCAGCGTCTCGTGGATCGCCATGTTTCGCGTGACGGCCCGGGAATCCCAGACCTCGCTGGCGCCGACGTTCGCCACCGTCAGCGCGTCGCCGGGGCTCCCGTGGGCGTCGTCGCCGACGTGCGCGTTCGGCGACAGCGTCCCGCCGTAGCCGATCCGGTAGTTCAGCGGCTCCCAACGCAGCAGCAGGTGGCAGGTCGAGCCCGTCAGCGCGTCGCGTTCCCGAAGCCGACGGTGGAACCCGTCGAGGACCGTCTCGAGCGAGGGAAGGACGGCGTCGGACGGGCGCTGCACCGCCGAACGGGAGTGCCGAATCGATCCGGCGCGCTCGACGGTGATCTCGAGGGATTCGAGTCGCGACCGCTCGCGGGCGTAGTCGAGAACCTGTGCGACGGCGTCCTCGACGGCCGCCGTCGCGTCCCGCAGCGCCGGCGGCCAGTCGCCCGATCCGGCGACGGCGTGTGGCAGTCGGAGCCGCAACGGGAGCGGGCCGGAATAGACGCGGATCCGAAACGGCGTCTCGGCGGCGTCGGCGACCGCTCGAGCGTCGGCTCGAGACCACGAGACGCCGGCCGCGCCGCCGACGGCGGCCAGCACCTCTCGGCGCGAGACGACGCGCCCGCTTGCGGCCGCGTCGTCGAGTCCGGTCGGAAGCGACGGCGTCACGAGCGATCGACGGCGGTCTCGGCCATCGTGTCCGCTCGCTACGCCGGGCGTCGGTATCGATGTCGACCTTGCATTCGCCGAGCGGCCGCTTCCGGCCCGCACAGCGACTCTCGCGGCGGGGACACTCACTATCGTCGCCGAACCGACGCGGCCGCTATCGGCGGCCGGCTACTCGAGGGGGAACGACTCGACCGTCGAGTACACCGGCCCCGAATCGGTGAGCGCGCTCTCGGTCAGGCGCACCTCCTCGACCGTCGTCTCGCCGATCGTCGGGTCGCGCTCGCGGACGAGTTCCTGAACCAGGTCCTTGCCGCCGGCGTGTTCCATCCGCGCGAGCGTGACGTGAGGCGTGAAGTCGTGAGACTCCGCCTCGAATCCCATCGCCGTCGTTCGCTCCTCGATCGCCTCGTGGAGCCGCGTGAGTTCCTCGCCGCCCGTTTCGGTGCCGAACCAGACCACGCTGATGTAGTCGAGGCTCGGGAAGACGCCGAGGCCGCCGTAGCGGACCGTGAAGGGGTCGACGTCGGCGTCCGCGACCGCGGCCTCGAGCTCTCCCTCGAGGGCGGGCAGTCGATCTTCGTCCACGTCGCCGAGGAACTTCAGCGTGACGTGGGTCTGCTCGGGATCCGTGAAGTTCAGCCCGCTGGCGTCATCGAACTCGGCTTGCAGGTCGGCGACCGACGCCGCGAGGTCGTCGGGGAGGTCGACGCTAACGAACAGTCGCATATCGGGCGTCCGGTCGGCAGGCTATTGAATCGTGTGCCGGGCGACGTCGGCGGCGCGGCGCTCGTCGCCGTCGACGCGGAGAAAAACCAGTGCGGGACTATGCGGTCGACGGCCCGGGACCGATCACTCGAACTCGTCCTCGAGGTCGCTGAAGTCCTCGATGACGTGGTAGCTGATCAGGTCGGCCGGCTCGTCCTGCGCGATGCCGATCACGAGGCTCTGCTCGTCGGTATCGTCGATCGACACGGTGTCGGTCTTGCTCGGGCCGCTCTGTGACGGGTCGTCGGAGTCAGTCTCGTTGTCGGTCTCGTTCCCGTCAGTTTCGTTGGCGGCGTCGGGCTCGACGTCGCCGTCCTCGACGGACGCGTTGGCCAGCTCCTCGTCGGCCGTCGAGTCGGATTCGTTCGTCTCGTTCGTCTCGTTTCCGGAGTCGTCGCTCGAGTCGTCGGTGGTTCCCTCTTCGAGGGGGTCGTCGAGCGCGACCGTGACCTCGTAGTCGCCGGAATCGGTCCAGACGTCGTCGTACTGGGCCGTCGCCTCGGTGTTCTCGTCGGACTCGTCGTCCTCGGACGACGCCTCGAGATCGAACGTCTCCTCGAGGACGGTCTCGTCGTCGGGGTCGACGACCTCGATCGTTCCGCTGACCGATTCGTCGGCGCCGTTGAAGACGTTCACCTCCTGGAGCGCCATGTCGGCGAGGAAGTCGGCGACCGCCGAACAGCCGGCGAGCGAGGCCAGCGCGGTCGCGCTCCCGGCGGCGATGAACGTGCGCCGGGAGCAGAGGCGATCGGTTCGAGAGCGGTCCGTCGACGCGGAGGGCGTCGCTGTCGATCGGGGACGATTTGGCGGGGACATGCAACTTCCACTAAGCAGTTGCATTACTAAAATTTTTGCGTTGACATCTTGTGAAAGAGTGCCGCAGTCAGGGGACGACAGCGACCAAATCGGTCGTCTCCGGTCAGAGGTCGGCGTCCCTGAAGCGGAGGTAACCGATTGCGACGGGACCGAGGACCCAGCCCGCCAGAACGACCAGTGCGGTCCAGGAGTTGATGACCACCGGGGCCTCCGCGGCGAGGTGGGCGTGTGCGGAATCGACCTCGAACCGGACGGCGACGAGGTGACGGTACGCCTCGCTCGGCGACGCCAACTGGAGGGCCACCGCCCAGTCGGGGATCGGCGACGGGGCGTTGAAACGGAACAGAACCGAGACGATCGTGTCCACCAGCCAGATCCAGACCCGGTCGAGCGCGACGTAGAGGCCGATCGCCCTGACGAGAACCTGCCGATCGGTCTCGAAACTCATCGAGCAGGCGATCGCGATCGAAACGAAGGCGACGCCGTACAGCACGGTCGCGCCGACGAAGACCAGATACGACGCCGGCGCCGCGGAGTCGTACTGCGCGGCCGCGACCGCGCCGGCGACGACCAGTCCGGCGACCAGCGGGAACCCGAGCACGAGCGAGCGCCCGACGAGTTTGCCGGCGACGAAGTCCCGGCGCGACTGGGGCAGCGACAGCGCGAGGACGAGACTTCCCGATTCGCGCTCGTAGAGCACGGCCTTGTAGCCCAACGCGATGCCGATCAGGGGTACCAGCCCGTAGACGTTCCCGAACGCCGTCCGAACGAACGCCGGGAACGCTCCGGACTCCGGACCGAAGACCGCGCTCCCGAGAACGAACAGGCCGACGAGCGCCGCGAGCAGGACCCAGATCGTCCGCGAGCGGATCGAATCCCGGAAATCCTTTCGTGCGGTCGGTCGCCAGCTCATCCGCGATCACCGCCGTCGAAGGCCGTTCGGAGAACCGTACCGTCGGAGGGTGTGCGATCGATCATAGGTCTGTGGTGCGAAATCGCAGATAGCCGAGCGCGACGGGGACGACGGCCCAGGCGAGAAACAGCGGGAGCGCGAGCCACTCGCTGAGGTACCAGGCGCTCGATTCCGCGTAGGGGCCGGCGCCGCCGTCGACGAAGAACCCGGTCACCAGCCGATCGTACAGCGTTACCGGGTTCAGTCCGAACAGGAACAACGCGGGGTCGGGCAACGCGCCGTCGATCAGTCCGACCGTCTCGAGGCCGAACACCAGGGCCGCGCGAACGGTCCGCCAGACGAGGACGAACAGCCCGTACGCGCCGAACGCGCCGGCGGTCGCGAGGTGTTTCGACCGGGTGAGCATCGAGATCGCGGTCGCGATGCCGACGAAGATCACGCCGTAGAGGACGGTCAGCGCGACGAAGGCCAGATACCAACCCGGCGAGAGCGAGCCGAAGGGGTAGACCACGAGCGCGCCGGCGACGGCCAGCGCGGCGACGAGCGTCGTCGCGAACGCCAGCGAGCGCCCGACGAGTTTGCCGACGACGAGATCGCGGCGGCTGTACGGCAGCGACAGCAGCAGCGTCAACTGGCCGGACGTCCGCTCGGTGACGACCGCGCCGTAGCCGAGGAAGACGCCGATCAGCGGCAGGAGGTAATCGATGCTCCCGGTCAGGAAGCCGAAGCCGGCGAACGCTTTCGTGGTGTAGGGCTCGCTGCCGAGAATCGGATACAGGTAGCCGCTCAGGACGCAGGCGCCGGCGAGCAGCGCCAGCAACCATCGGATCGCTCGAGAGTCGCCGGTCGTCGCGTACTCCCGGCGCGCGATCGTCGTCCACGACATCAGTTCGCTCCGCTCGTGTACTCGACGAACATCTCCTCGAGCGACGCCTCCTCCGTCCGGAAGTTCTCGATGTCGACGCCGGCCTCGTTGAGCGTGATCAGCACGTCCATCTTGGCGTCGTTCGAGCAGGTCACCTCGACCCTGTCGGCCTCGGGGTTCGGCCAGGCGCGCTCGACGCCCGCGAGCGATTCGACCCGCTCGAGGACGTCCGCTTCGGCGCGGTCGACCGTGATCAGCAGCTTCGTCGTGCCGCCGACCGACTGGCGCAGCCCCTCGATCGTGTCCGTCGCGACGAGTTCGCCGTCGTAGAGGATGCCGACGCGGTCACAGACCGCCTCGACCTGCTCTAAGATGTGACTCGAGAAGAAGACGGTCGCGCCGCGCTCGCGTTCCTCGCGGATGACCGTTCGGATCCGCTTGATCCCGTGGGGGTCGAGCCCGCTGGTGGGCTCGTCGAGGACGAGCAGGTCGGGCTCGCCGACCAATGCCATGCCGAGGACGAGCCGCTGGGCCATCCCCTTCGAGTAGCCGCCGGCCCGTTGGTCGGCCGCGTCGCGGATGCCGACCCGATCGAGGACGGCCATCGGTTCGACGTCGGCCTCCTTGGCCTCGATCGCGTACTCGAGGTGCTGTCGTCCGGTCAGTCGGTCGTAGACGGTGTAGCCGTCGGGAAGGACGCCCATTCGGGACTTGGCCGCGACGGACTCCGCCTGGCAGTCGTGACCGAAGATCGCCGCCCGACCGTCGTCCGGTTGAGCGAAGTCGAGGAACACGTTGATCAGCGTCGACTTGCCCGCGCCGTTCGGTCCGAGGAAGCCGAAGATCTCGCCCTCGTCGACCGTCAGGTCGACGCGATCGAGCGCCGTCACGGTCCCGTACCGCTTCGAGACGTTCTCGACCGTTATTGCAGCCATGTATTGTTAGAAGAATAACTGTTTTATAGTTCTTTTCACTCGATACGTTCGACGGCGGTCGGTCGGCCACTCCCGAGGTCGCAGCCCTTAACAGTCGTCACCGCTAGTTTCCGACAATGACTGACCGAGAAGGCGATCGCGAGGGCGATCACCGATTCTCCGACGGCGAGGGATTCGACGACGCCTACGAGGAGTTCGATCTGGACCCGCCGGAGCTGGCCGTCGATCCGGGGAAGGTCGACCCCATCGACTCGCGGGTCGTCACCGACACGCTCGACGACCAGAACATCGCCACGGACGACGTCGACGCCGAGGAACTGCTCGACGTCGGCCTGAACTACATGCAGATCAACCGCTACGAGCAGGCCACCGACGCCTTCGAGCGAACCGCCCAGTTCACCGAGGACGAGCGCTTAGAGCAGGAGGCGTGGGTGAACAAGGGCGTCGCCCACGCCGAACTCGAGGAGTACGACGCGGCGATCGGCGCCCACCGCGAGGCCATCAACATCGACGACTCGAGCGAGCACGCGGCGACCGCCGAGACCAACCTCGCGTACGCGCTCTGGGAGTTCGGCGAGACCTCCCAGGCCCTCGACCACGCCGAGCGCGCCGTCGAGATCGACGAGCGGTTCGCCGAGGGCTGGTTCAACCGCGCCTTCTTCCTCTCGGAGCGCGGGCTGGCCGAGGAGGCCTTACACTGCATCGACAACGCCATTCGGCTGGGTCTGCGCAACACGAAGGTCCTCGAGGAGAAGGCCGAGATTCTGGAGGAACTCGGCGAGTACGACGAGGCCGAAGAGATCGCCGAGGAGGCAAACGAGATGCGCGAGCGCGCCGAACAGCGCGTCATGGAGGAACGCACGGACGCCCAGTCCCAGGGACGAGGCCAGGGCGGCTCCCTCGGCGGTCCGCAGTCCCAGCCCCAGCGCGGACAGGAGCCACAGGGCGGGTTCGACATCGCCGATCCCGGTCAGGCGTCCGACCGAGACGAGGAAGACTGGCGGCTCGAGTAACGAATGCTCGTCAACGAACGACAGACCCAGGAGGGACTGCTCGTGGCGGTCTGCGACGAGGACGTCCTCGGCGAGACCTTCGAGAGCGACGACATCTCGCTGACCGTCACCGAGGAGTTCTACGGCGGCGAGAGCGCCGACGAGCGCGCCGTCGTCGACAGCCTCTCGCGGGCGGCCGTCGCCAACCTCGTCGGCACGCGCGCCGTCGAACTCGCCATCGAAGAGGGCTTCGTCGACGAGGCGAACGTCCTCGAGGTCGGGTCGACGCTGCACGCGCAGTTGCTGCGGATGCAGCAGTTCTGAGACCGAAGTTTTGCTCTGTCGTTCGAGAGAGCGAAGCTCTCTCGTGACTGAGCGAATCTTCGATTCGCGAGGTCCGCGAGACCGGAGGTCTCGCTTGATGACGAAAGACGCCTTCGGCGCCTTTCGAACCACGGGCGCGGCGAAGCCGCGCCCTCGGCAAAAATTCGATTAAAAGCACTCCTCCTTCCCCTACGGGTCAGTCGTCGGCCCGCTCGCTCACTTCGTTCGCTCGCGGTGACTGCACGCTTTCTGCTCTATACTGACTGGATTCACGATCGAACCGTGCGGCGCTCGAGCGCTACAGATCCGTCCGATTGAACCGATAGTAGCCGACCGCGACGGGGACGACCAGCCAGCACAGCAGGACGACGACGCCGAACTCGTCTTGCAGGTAGAACGGCGCGTCGCCGGGATAGCGCTCGGCGGGCGTCATGCCGTAGGCTTCGACCGACTGGAGGCCGTACTGGAACTGGAACGGGAACACCGATCCCTCGACGATCTGGCTGATCAGGTTGGTGTAGGCGAAGATCGGGTTGAACTGCTCGACGACGAGGTACCAGGTTTCGGCCTCGACCGGAGGACCCTCGCCGTAGATGAGGTAGTAGGGACCGGCCGTGATGAGCTCCCACAGCGCGATGAGAATCATGTAGATCCCGACGACGATCGCCATCGACTTGCCCCGCGTGGAGACGGCGGCGGAGGTGCCGACGGCCAGTCCGGCGAAGGCCGCCCCGAACAGCGCGGAGACGGCGGCGAAGCCGAGCCAGTCGACGAACGGAACCGAGCCGAACAGGACCGCGCCGAGGACCAGGGAGACGAGACACGCGAGCGCGACGGCGGCGGTGACGACGGCCGTCCGGCCGAGTAGCTTCCCGAAGACGACGTCGGTCCGGTTCGGCGGCAGGCCCAGGAGGAGCTTGATGCTCCCCGAGCGTCGCTCCCCGACGACGGCCATGTAGCCGGCGATCAGCGCCGCGATGGGGAGGATCACCTGCAGGGGCGTGCCGACGAAGCTGAGCACCTCCGCTGCAGTGACGTCGTCGGCCGTGTACCAGATGGCGACGTAGCCAATGGTGACCAGTCCGACGAGCAGTCCGATCAGCGACCAGAGCAGTTTCGAGCGCCCGGCGTCCTCGAACTCCTTGCGGGCGACGGTACCGATGTGCCCGCTCATCGGGCCACCTCCGACTCCGACGCGGTCGCCGGAGCAGCCTCGGTCTCGGTCGCTGTCTCGCGTTCGTCACCGTTCGTCAGCGCCGTGAACAGCGTCTCGAGCGAGACGTCCTCGATCCGCACGTCCTCGATCGTTGCTCCCGCACCGTCGAGCGCGACCACGAGATCCGCTTTCGCGGCCGAATCGGTGACCGTACACTCGAGGGCGTGATCGGACGCGACGACGTCGGTGATCCCGGCGACCGACGCGGCGGTCTCGCGCAGGCCCGCGGCCGCCTCGACGAGGGTCAGTTCCATCGCCGCGCCGCCGCCGATCTCCTCGCGGAGCCCCTCGATGGTGTCGACGGCGACGAGTTCGCCGTCGTTCAACACGCCGACGCGGTCGCAGACCGCCTCGACGTGCTGGAGGATGTGACTCGAGAAGAAGACGGTCGTTCCGCGCTCGGCCTCCGCGCGAACCAGGTCCTGCATCTCCCGGATACCGTGGGGGTCGAGCCCGCTCGAGGGCTCGTCCATGATCAGCAGATCGGGGTCGCCGACGAGGGCCATCCCGGTCGCGAGTCGCTGGCACATCCCCTTGGAGTAGTCGCCCGCGGGTCGATCGGCGTCGTCGGCCGAGAGGCCCACGCGCTCGATGATCGCGTCGGGATCGTCGTCGGCGCCCTTGGTCTCGATCGCGAACTCGACGTGCCGGCGCCCCGAGAGGCGCGGGTAGATGTCGAATCCCTCGGGGAGGACACCGACCCGGGGGCTGATCGCGTCGGTCTCGGTCTGTGCGTCGTAGCCGAGCACCGTCGCCGAGCCCGCGGACGGGCGGGTGAAATCGAGCAACATGTTGATCGTCGTCGACTTCCCGGCGCCGTTGGGCCCCAGAAAACCGAACACCTCTCCCTCCTCGACCGAGAGGTCGAGGTCGTCGACGGCGACGAGATCGTCGTACGTTTTCGTCAGACTGGACGTCTCTATCGCGGTCAGACACCGCATTCGAGACGCACGAGTCACATAATCGCTGGGCCGCGGCTTCACGACCGGAGACTCCGACGGCATCGAACGCCCGCCACGGAATGCCCTCCGCAGAACGACCGTTCGAGACCGACTACGCCCGCAATCGGAGACTCGAGTCGGCGTTCCAACAGAATCCCAAAACAGTTTGGGAACATCGATATGTCGATCGAAAGAGAACACGAAGATGGCAGGGCGGGATACTGGACGATTCGACAACATCCCTGCCGAGGCACCCACCCACCGACCCACCATTCCCAAACCACTCCCCACCACTCCGTCCACTATCCACCGCTTCCCGCATCCCGTTTTTCGCGCATCGTCCGTCGCAGACGACGGCTTCGAGTGCCTCGACCGAAGGAGTGTTTTGTCTGGGGTTCCTCCGGGTAGACAATGAGTCAACAGAACCTCGAGTCGCTCGACGTCGGAGCGATTCGCGACGAGTTCCCCATCCTCGAGCGCGAGTTCGACGGCCAGCAGGTCGTCTACCTCGACAACGCGGCGACGACCCAGACCCCCGACCCGGTCGTCGACGCGATGAGCGACTACTACCGCGAGTCCAACGCGAACATCCACCGGGGGATCCACCACCTCAGCCAGGAGGCCTCCATCATGTACGAGGAGGCCCACGACCGCGTCGCCGAGTTCATCAACGCCGACGGCCGCGAGGAGGTTATCTTCACCAAGAACACGACCGAGAGCGAGAACCTCGTCGCCTACGCGTGGGGCCTGAACGAACTCGGCCCCGGTGATCGGGTCGTCCTCACGGAGATGGAACACCACGCCTCGCTGGTCACGTGGCAACAGATCGGCGAGAAGACCGGCGCCGACGTCGAGTACATCCGCATCGACGATGACGGCCGTCTGGACATGGACCACGCCCGCGAACTCATCGACGACGATACCGCCATCGTCTCCGCGGTCCACGTCTCGAACACGCTGGGGACGGTCAATCCCGTCTCCGAACTCACTGATCTCGCCCACGAACACGGGGCGCTCTCCTTCATCGACGGCGCGCAGGCGGTCCCCAACCGCCCCGTCGACGTCGAGGCCATCGACGCCGACTTCTACGCCTTCTCCGGTCACAAGATGGCCGGCCCCACCGGGATCGGCGTCCTCTACGGCAAGCAGCACCTCCTCGAGGAGATGGAGCCGTACCTCTACGGCGGCGGCATGATCCGGAAGGTCACCTACGAGGAGTCCACGTGGGGCGACCTCCCCTGGAAGTTCGAGCCCGGCACGCCCCAGATCGCCGAGGCCGTCGGTCTCGAGGCCGCCATCGACTGGCTCGAGGACATCGGCATGGAGCGCATCCAGACCCACGAGGAGGAGATCGCCCGCTACGCCTACGAGCAACTCGAGAGCGAGGACGACGTCGAGATCTACGGCCCCGAGCCGGGCCCCGACCGCGGCGGCCTCGTCAGCTTCAACGTCGAGGGCGTCCACGCCCACGACCTTGCCTCGATCATGAACGACCACACGATCGCGGTCCGGGCCGGCGACCACTGTACCCAGCCGCTCCACGACAAGCTCGGCGTGCCGGCCTCGACTCGAGCGTCGTTCTACGTCTACAACACGCGCGAGGAGGTCGACAAGCTGGTCGCGGCGCTCGAGGACGCTCGCGAGCTGTTCGCGTAATCGGTTCTCAGTCCCCGCGATATCGTCCACGATTTCGGTTTCGCGTCTTCTACTACCCACTCGAGGAGCCGAGGCCCTCGAACAACCGCGCGAGCTATCGCCGTCGGCGACCTAGACGCGGCGATGACCCGCGGGACCGTCACGCTGTACATCGCCGCCAGTCTGGACGGGTTCATCGCGACCGAAGACGGCGGCGTCGAGTGGCTCGAGGAGTACGCGAGCGACGACGAGAGCGAAGACGACGGGAGTTTCGAGGCGTTCTTTGCCGGCGTCGACTGCCTCGTCATGGGCTCGCGGACGTACGAACAGATCCTGTCGTTCGACGAGTGGCCCTACGGCGAGAGACCGACGTTCGTCGTCACGAGCCGGGACCTCCCGCTCGCGACCGACCGCGTCGAACTGGTCGCCGGCGATCTCCGCGAGTCGGTCGACGGGCTCGAGGAACGGTACGACCGCATCTGGCTCGTCGGCGGCGCGGCGCTCGCGCAGTCGTTTCTTCGGGAGAGACTCGTCGACGAGATCCGGCTGACGGTCGTTCCGGTGTTGCTCGGCGGCGGTATCCGCCTCTTCGGCGATGACGGTACGGAACGCGCCCTCGAGACGGTCGAGTGTACGTCGTTCGAGAGCGGACTCGTCGAACTTCGATACGACGCGTCCGGGTGCACTCCGTCGATTTGACCCGGTTGAACCGCGATCCGGCGAAGGTATTAGTCGACTCGCGTGGGTGCCACGAGCACGAGCAGCGTGACGGTCGTACTTCGGCGGGCCGACGAGAGCGACCTCCCGTACGTCGAGCGCCTGCTGTCGGACGAGGAGTTGCCGTCGGCGGACGTCCGGTCGTCGCCTGCGCGGTTCTACGTCGGCTATGACGGAGACGAGCGAATCGGTATCGGCGGCCTCGAGCGCTACGGCACCGACGGGCTGCTCCGCTCGATCGTCGTCGAGCGATCGGCGCGAGGCAACGGGTACGGCGCGGCCCTCTGTGCGGCGCTGGAGCGGCGGGCTCGAGCCGCCGGCGTCGAAACGCTGTACCTACTGACGACGACCGCGGCCGAGTTCTTCGCGACTCGAGGCTACGAGTACGTCGAACGGGCCGACGCGCCGCCCGCGATTCGGGAGACGGCCGAGTTCGACGACCTCTGTCCCGCGTCGGCCGCGTGTCTACGGACGTCCGTGCTCGAGGGAGCGTGACCGGACCCGGACACGGGTGTGACGCGACGGAATCCGTCCGACGAAACCGGTCAGGGCGATCGCGTCCGGTTCGCTAGATTCGACCGACGGTCGATCGCCGTCTCGAGAGCGGCGCCGAGGAGAACGCCGACGAGCACCTGCCCGTACACGACGTACGGCAGGGGATCGTGTAACGTGAAAAACGCAGTCAAGACCGCCATCCAGCAGACGTAGGCGAGGACGCCGCCGATAGCGAGGTTCGACAGTCGCAGCCCGGCGACCGCCGTTAGCGAAAAGCCGACGACCCCCGTTCCGAGCATCGCCAACGCCAGGATCGCCGCGTCCCCGCTCGCGGCCTCGGGGAGGTACAGGAACCACTTCCAGGCGTCGCCGCCCCGCCACGGCCACGCGACGTAGCCGACGACGGAAAGCAGTATCGCGCTCGTGACGATTTCCTGCGGTCGTCGTCCCATAGTTACTCCTCTGACGATCGAGTATAAAACGATCTAGTAGTATCTGGTTGATATTTACGACGGGCCGAACCGACGCGAGTTCCGACCGAGCGCGCTCGCGGTAGTAGTCTGCAATCGGTCGCTCCGATCGGCGTCGCCGCGAACCCGACCGCGGAGTGGCGACCTCGACCGCTCGAGGACGGCGCGTTTATTTCCCTTCGGAAAAAGCGACGGCTATGCTCGAGGCAGTCCGAACCCGCGCGCGCAGCTATTTCCAGGCGGCCCCGCCGGCCCACGACTGGCACCACGTCCGACGCGTCGAGACACTCGCCGAGACGCTGATCGACCGCCATCCGAGCGACGGAATCGACGAGCGGGTCGTGCGCCTCGCCGTCTCCCTCCACGATATCGGCCGCGAGAGGGAGGACGCCGGCGAGATCGACGACCACGCGGTGTGGGGCGCCCGCGAGTCGCGTCGCATCTTCGAGGACGTCGGCGCCGATCCGGCGACGATCGATGCCGTCGCCCACTGCGTGCGCGCCCACCGCTATTCGAACGCCGTCGAACCCGAGACCCTCGAGGCCGAGATCGTCAGCGACGCGGACGACCTCGACGCGCTCGGGGCGGTCGGGATCGCGCGCACGTTCAGTTACGGCGGCGCGCTGGGCCAGGAGATCCACGATCCCGCGGTGCCGGTCGCCGACGACGAGACCGCATCGGGCGCCACGCAGTACAACCACCTCCACAAGAAGATCCTCGAGCTCCCGGAGCGGATGTACACCGACGTCGGTCGCGAACTCGCCGAGCGGCGCGCGGCGTTCGTCCGCGAGTACGTCGCGCAGTTCGACGCCGAACTGACCGGCGAGCGCTGATTCGATCCGAGCCGATCGATCCTCGAGCCATCAATTCTGAAACAACAACAAACTCGCGTAGGGTTTTTGGTGATCGCTCCGGTACTAGTCCCTGCCGAGGTGAGAACGATGCAAGAGAGTACGCTCGGTCGTCCCGGACGGGATCCCTTCGAGACCCTGGTCGATGTTCTCGCCGAGGCCAGCCGGTACGACCTCCTCCTGGGGGTCGTCCCGGTCGCGTTTACGGTTGCGCTGGTCGCGGCACACGTTCTGCGCCTGCCGGTAGTGCACGCGATGTTCGTCGCGGCGACTATCGGCGCGCTCGTGGTCATCGATGCCTGCTACCTCAATCCCCCCGTCGACCAGGGATCGCCGTAGCGGTATCGACCGCCAACCGTTTCCCGCGGTCGATGGGCCGCGTCGAGGGAGAACTGTACCGACGCCAGCGACGCGTCCGCCGAGTAGCGCCCGTTTGTGACCGCAGTCGGACCGCTCGCGATACCGGAGCAGCGTCGGCCCCGGAACCCTTTTACAACTCTCGCGTCTATTCGGGACTACCAATGGGACTGGGCTCGGATATGTACCGACAGCAGATCCTCGACCACTACAAGAACCCCCGTAACTACGGGGAGCTCGAGGATCCGACGTTCACCCATATCGGCGAGAACCCGATGTGTGGCGACGAGATTCGCATGGACGTCAAGCTCGGCGACGACGAGGAGACGATCGAGCACGTCGCGTTCAAGGGCGACGGCTGTGCGATCAGCCAGGCCTCCGCGAGCATGCTCTCGAAGGAGCTCCGCGGGAAGACCCTCGAGGAGCTCCAGGAGATGAACCGCGACGACGTCATCGACATGCTCGGTGTCGACATCTCGCCGATGCGGGTCAAATGTGCTGTTCTGGCGGAGAAGGTCGCCCAGGACGGTGCGGAGATCTACCAGGGCGAACTCGACGTCGAGAAGACGACGACCGAGGACTGAGCGGCTTTCGGCGGCAGCATCGCGCGGTACCGGCTGACCGATCGACGGAGCCGAGGCCTCGAAACTCGACGGTCCCGACGTCCCTTTTTCGTTCG
Organism: Haloterrigena gelatinilytica; assembly: GCF_013342145.1. NCBI lineage: Archaea > Methanobacteriati > Methanobacteriota > Halobacteria > Halobacteriales > Natrialbaceae > Haloterrigena > Haloterrigena gelatinilytica. The sequence continues at coordinate 3,265,880 of NZ_JABUQZ010000001.1, forward strand.
CGGTCAATTCCGCCGTCCGCGCTCGATTCCAAGCGTTCGTTCGACATCGCGTTCCTCGTCGGGTCACCGGCCGTCGTCTCGATCGCCGCCCCGGGCGGCTAAGCGCGACGATCTACAGTCAAACATAGGACACTGTTTAGCACGGGGTTCGGTCCGTACGCCACATATACGAGTTCACGGTCGAGTCGTGGAATGACGGAGTATGGCCTCGCAGCCACCGCTCGAGATCGACGCACAGTACGCCGACGGGCTGATCCCGTCTCGAGGACAGCTCCCGCAGGAGCCCGAACCGGCCAACTACGTCGTCATCGACGTGACCCACTACTCGACGACCGTGCTGGAACTGTTCGCCGCCGGCGCCGAGTGCGTTCACGTGCCCGAGGAACGCGGCGACGAGTTCGCGTTCCGGAAGGACCACCCGGACGCGAAGATCGGCGGCGGCAGCACCGACGACTACACGCCGACGGAGGGGTACGACTTCTTCAACTCGCCCAGCTACGTCCACGAGGTCGACGTCGAGGGTCGACCGACCGCGATCACGTCGACGAACGGCGGCGCCGCGGTCACCGACCTGCGCAAGCGCGGCGGCGACGACGTCGACGTCTACATCGGCGCGACGGCGAACGCGGCCGCCGTCGCCGACCACCTGCGCGGCGACGACAAACCGACCGTCCCGGTCGCCGCGGGGTCGGAGCTGAAGCCGTCGCCGGAGGACACCGTCGGGGCCGTGCTCGTCCGGCGCTATCTCGACGGGAACCCGCCGAGCGAGGCGGAGCTCGCCGCCTACCAGGAGATCATCGAGGCCGGCAAGCTGGCGAAGTGCGTCGACAAGGCCGACATCCGCGTTCGCGACCTGCTCGAGTACAGCAAGCGGATCGACGTCCACACCGCGGTGCCGAAGCTGGAAGGACAGCGCCTCGTCGACGTGGCCGGCGACGAGGAGGAGCGGAATGCGCCGTCGGCCTGAGGGCGCCGGCGGGTCGGACTGCGAGCGCGGCGACGACCCGGCCCCGCGGTACGACCTCCACACGCACACGCGGTTTTCGGACGGCTCCGAGATGGCGTCGATGATCGAGGCCGCCGTCGCGATCGGTTCGATCCGGTCGAGACGTACGAGCGGCGCCGCCGCTGCGGTCGCGTCCGTAACGATGGGGAGCGTGTCCGTCTCCGAGCCGCGGACCGCTCAGGTCACCGGTCGGGGTCGACTTCGGACAGCGGGTTCGGCACGGTGCCGTGCTCGATGGCGTGGGGCCGCTCGGGGCGGTCGCCGTAACCGAAATCGACGATCCGGTTGCGGTTCAGCGTCAGTTTCGGGAGCGTCGGCTCGAGCAGGTCGAACAGCTCGAACCGATCCTCGAGTTCGGGGAACCGCTCGTGGTAGTCCTCGATCGCGGCCCGGACCTGCCCCCAGAACCGTTCCTCCGGGTAGTCGTGATGGCGGGCCAGCAGGTCCGGACGTCGTCGACGAAGTCCTTGACGGCGAGGCGCGACGGCCGGTCGTCCTCGAGGACGAGGATCGTGTTCTCGCCGTGGGGCGAGAAGGCGGTCCCGTACCGGTAGAGGTAGTGCAGCAGCGGCGGGAGCATCGTGGCGAACAGCTCGTCGAGCCACTCGGAGAGCTCGAGGTCGGAGCGGGCGACCAGCTTCGAGACGACCGGTTCGCCGTCCTCGACGTGTAGCAGCGACGAGAGGGTCATCGCCCGCTCGCCGTCGTCGATCAGGCCCGTGACGCTCTCGCGCCAGACGGTGCCAAGCAGTTCCTTGTACTGGTAGGCCGGGGCCTCGAGCGCGTCGAACGTCGGGTGATCGAAGTTCACGCCGGCGATCTCGCCGGGGAGGACGACCTCGCACTCGTCGCGCAGGAACGGGTCCGAGTCCCGAACGTCCTTGACGTACTCCGTGACCAGCGGGGCGGCCTCGGTGCGCTCGCCGGGGAGCCCGCGCCAGACTAACGTGTTGCTGATCATCATCGGGAGCTTCACGTTGTGCTTACCGGGCTCGTCGGCGTTGACGAACGTCCGGATCGACTGCATCGGCAGGTACTCGTCGGGACCCCGCCCCAGCGGCACGATGTCGTCCGTCGCGATCTGTTTGCCGAACAGCGGTACGACGGTGTTCTCCCACTGCCAGTCGTGAACCGGCAGGAAGCGGTAGTCGTCGGGGTCGAGCCCGCGGTCCTCGAGTTCCGCGCGGAACCGCCCGTAGTGGCTTCCGAGTTCCGACTCGAGCAGCGACTCGTGGTCGAGTCCCTCGACGCTCACGAACTCGGCCGCCTCGCGAGAGACGGCACACCACGAGAGCCGGATCGACTCGGCGCGCTCGGGCGCGTAGTCGCGGTAGTCGTCGTACCCCCAGCCGACTCGGCCCTTGTTGAACGTGAGCCACGGGTGGCCGGTCATCTCGCCCTCGATCTCGGCGTAGGACATGTCGAGGACCGATTTCTCGGCGTCGGTCTCGTCGCCGTCCGCGGCGTCGATGTGGGCGTCCGCGAGCAGCGTGTTCGTGTACTCGCGGACGAGGTGGCTGGCCGTGATCGAGTCCATGTCGATCGTCGGCTCGATGTCGACGACGAACTCGAGAGGGTCGTCGGCGGGTTCGAACCCGTCGCCGGCGTCGCGCTCGATCGAATCGGCGCGAACGCCGAGGGTGTCCCAGAACCGCTCGACGGCGTCGAAGCGGTAGCGCGTTCCCTCGAGGTCGATCTCGTAGGTAGTCCACTCGCCGTCCGAGTCGTCATCGGCTCGGTCGCCGTCGACCGGTTCGGGTTCGATCAGATCCTCGTAGGTGAACTCCCGTAGGATCTTCGCGAGCAGCTCCTGCCCGACGTCGGCCCAGCGGTCCTCGGTCAGCACGTCGTCTAGCGTGTCGATACCGTCGAGTCCGTACTCCGTCTCGGTGTCGTGTCGTGGATTCTGCATGGGTTACTCCGTATCAGGTGCAAGCGATCGCGGCGCGTCGGTGCGAACCGGCGCGTGGTCGGCGAACCGTTCGACGTCGAAGTCCTGGAAGACGGTGTCCCGATCGATCGGGTACACCTCGCGGTCGGCGAGTCGCTCGATGATGACCGCGTTCCGGTAACAGCCGAGTCCGAGGTCCGGCGTGCCGACGCCGTGGGTGTGCATCTCGGCGTTCTGGACGAACACGCGACCGCCGGCGTCGTCCGCCCCGCCGAGGTCCCCCTCGAGGCGGTAGTCCTCGCTCACCTGGAACCGACCCCGGTCGTCGAACGCGATCCGGTCGGCGATCGACTCGAGGAAGGTCGGCGTCGGCCGCTGATAGCCCGTTCCGAAGATCACGGCGTCGGTCTCGAGGGCGAACCGATGGTCCTGCTGGCGGTGTTCGCACTCGAGCCAGTAGCTGCCCTCGAGGCGCTCGATATCGCGGACCGCGGTCGTCGCGAGCATCCCGAAGTCGGGGTCGCGGTCGCCGATCGAGCGCTCGTAGAGGGTGTCGTAGATCCGCTCGCTGGTCTCGGGATCGATCCCCTTGTACAGCAGGTCCTGGTCGGGCAGCAACTCGTCCTTGCGAGACTGGGGCAGGTCGTAGAAGTACTCCGTGTACTCGGGCGTGAAGTGCTGGAGCCCGAGCTTCGAGTACTCCATCGGGAAGAAGCCGTCCGAGCGGGTGAGCCAGTCGAGTCGGAACCCGCGCCCGGACTGGCGCTCGAGCAGGTCGAGGACGACTTCGGCGGCGCTCTGCCCGGAGCCGACGACGGTGATCGAGTCGGCCTCGAGGACGTCCGCGCGACGGTCGAGGTAGTCGGCGGTGTGGAACAGGGGGGAGTCCCCGTCGGCGTAGTCGCGTGCGAACTCGGGCAGCGCGGGCCGGGAGCCGACGCCCATGACGAGATCGTCGGCCCGGTAGCGGTAGCGCTGGCCCGTCTCGGGGGCGACGGCCTCGACGACGAACGTCCCGGCGTCGGCCGTTTCGTCGGCACCGTCACGCCCGCTGTCCGCGTCCGCAGCCTCGTACTCGACGCTCGTCACCTCCCGGCCGAACTGCGTCGTCGGCACCGTCTCGGCGACCCAGCGCAGGTAGTCGTCGTACTCGCGGCGGGGGATCTGGAACGTCTCGTAGAAGTAGAACTCGTAGATCCGATCCCGCTCGCGGACGTAGTTGAGGAAGCTGTAGGGGTTCGTCGGATCGGCCATCGTCACCAGATCCGCGAGGAACGGCACCTCGAGCGTGGCCCCCTCGATCAGCATCCCCTCGTGCCAGGCGAACTCGGGTTCGCGCTCGAGGAAGACGGCCTCGAGGTCGCAGTCGGGATCCGCGCCGTCGAGCAGCGCCGCGAGCCCGAGGTTGAACGGCCCGAGACCGACGCCGAGGACGTCGTAGCGACCGCGATCGATGACGGGTTCGGACGCGTCGTCGTCGCCGTCGACGACGGGCACGGAGCCGTCGTCCTCAGTCATCGTCGCTCACCTCCGGCCGTCGCGGCGCCGCCTCGTCCGCGGTCGCGCCCGGCGGCCAGACCTCGCGTTCGAACCGCTCGCGTTCGCAGACGACGAGCCTGGCCGTCTTCTCCTCCTCCGCGAACTCGAACCGGCGCTCGAGCTCGCAGCCACACCGTTGGGCGGCCGCCAGCACCGCGTCGTTGCGGGCGTCGGGTTCGGACGACCGCCGGGTCTCAGGGGTGGCGGAACTGGAACGCGCGTTCGCAGACGACGAGCCTGGCCGTCTTCTCCTCCTCCGCGAACTCGAACCGGCGCTCGAGCTCGCAGCCACACCGTTGGGCGGCCGCCAGCACCGCGTCGTTGCGGGCGTCGGGTTCGGCGACGACCCGCCGGGTCTCGGGGTGGCGGAACTGGAACGCGATCATCGCCCGGAGCAGCGCCGTCCCGTACCCCTGCCCGAGATACTCCTCGGGGCCGATCAGGAGGTGAATTCCCTGGTCGGCGGGGTCGGCGTCGTAGTAGGCCGCCAGGTCGTCCTCAGCGACCCAGTAGCGCTCCCAGTAGCTCATCGGCACGTGATCCAGACAGCCGACGTACAGCGTCTGGTGGTCGTCCGCGAGCTTCTCGCGGAGCGTCGCCCGGAACTCGGGCAGCGGCTCGTCGAGTCGCCAGTAGGGCTTGACGTGATCCGAACCGAGCCAGGCGTGCAGGCGACCCAGATCCCGCTCGAGGTCGACCGGGCGGAACCCGATGTGACGGTCGATCGTCTCGTCGTAGTACTCGAAGGCTCCGGCGCGTCCGGCGAGTCGGCCGCGTCAGTGGAACCGTCCGCCGGCGGGTCGGCGAGCGGGTTCCGCACGTCGGCGTAGACCGACTGCTCGTCGAGCGAGGAGGCCTCGAGTTCGTCCAGCCCGCGGAAGCGAGTCAGCAGGTTCGCCTTGCGCGGCACCGTGTCGGACTCGAGCAGCGGGTCGAGGATCGACGTTCCGGGCCGGTCGAACTTCCGCAGGGACTCGAGTTCCTCGCGGAGGACGGCGAGCAGCCGCTCTTCGTCGACCAGTCCCGCGGTCCCGAAGGCGTTGACCACGCCGAGGGCGTTGTTGAGCACGACGTAGTAGCGGATCCGCTCGTCGGCGACCGCGTCGGGGCAGACGGTGCCGGCGCGTTCGCCGATGCCGGGACAGACGGCCTCGACGCGGTCGTAGGCGTTCTCGGGGAAGTAGTAGCCCTGGTTGTCCCGGTAGCGGAACTCGTCGGGGTAGCCCGCCTCGTCCAGCGTGAGCACGCTGTTCTGCTGGTGGGCCTCGAGCCCGATCCCCCGCTCGAGGTAGAGCCACAGCAGCGGTCGCACCGAGATTTCGAGGTAGCGGCGGAACCACTCCTCGCTGACCGCGGCGGCGTCGCGGCCCTCGCGCTCGGCGATCGAGGCGACGACGCGACCGAGTCGGGAGGTCCCGTCTCCGATCGCGTCCTGACAGAGCGCGACGACGGGCGTCGCCCGCCGGACGTCCTCGCCCCGGAAGGGGTTCGCCCGGAGAACGACCTCGAAGCCGGATTCGTCGCCCTCGACGCCCAGCGCGTCGGGATCGATCGTCAGGTAGGCCGGATCACGGATCACGTCGAAGTCGGGGAACCGATCGCGCAAGTCGTCGCCGAGCTCGGTCGCCAGCAGGTCCGAAATGGCGACCCCCCGCTCGAGTTCCGGCCGCTTGTTCGTCCGCAGCGAGTTGGTGATCTCGACGGCGAGCGAGCCCTTGACCATGAACGGCGAGTCGGGCGCGTACAGCGTCCGCACGGAGGTCGTCGGGTGGAACTCCCGTCCCAGTTCTCCCAGCGACTCGAGTTTGCCCGCGGAGACCAGATCCCGTACCTCGGGGCGCTCGAACAGCCGCTCGGCCTGCCACGGATGGACCGGCAGGAGCACGTCGTCGTCCGCGAGGCGCTCGAGGAACGCCTCGTCGACGGTCGGGTCCTCGCGAAGCGCCTCGCGGACCCACGCCGCGGCGGAGTCGTCGCGCGCGGACCCGCTCTCGACGATCGAGGGGTCGGCCCGAACGTAGTGCAGCGGGAACGAGCCCTCGAGTTCGGGGGCGTAGCGCTCGGCGTCGCGTTCCATCCCCCGGCGGCTCTTCGGCGTCGGGTGACGGAGGTGCCCGAAGACCAGCGACTGTTCGGCCTCACGGAAGGTGAAGTCCGTTCCGTACAGGGTCTCTTCGTCGCCTGCGCGGGCGTCGACGTACCGCTCGACGTTCCGGCAGGAGCGGACGACCCGCTCGATGAGGTCGTCGCGGTTCGGGTCGGCTCCCCGCTCGAGTTCGAGTTCCTTCGTCGCGAGCGTCGCCAGCGTGGTGTAGTCCAGTTCGACCGGTTCGCCGCCGGACTCGAGGGCGGTCGAATCGCCCTCTCCCGCGCCGGTTGCGGCGCGGTAGGCGGCGGGCAGATCGAACAGGTGGCGGCCCGTCGGGGACCGGTAGTCGACGGGGACGAAACACTCGATCCCCTGGCTCGCCAGCGGGATCCGCAGCACCTGCCCGCTGGCCGGTTCGCGGTCGATCGGCGCCTCCGAAGCCGGGACGAACTCGCCGACCCCGGTCTCGTGGCGGTAGCAGTTCAGGAAGCTGTGCAGCGTGGCCTCGCGCGCGATTCGCGTCGCGTCGACGCCGTGTTCGTCGGTCTCGGGTGTCGTCTGTCGTGGGCTCATGCGGAATCGATCACCTCTCGGTCGGTTTCGAGCGCCTCGCCGCGGTCGACGACCGCCTCGAGGACGCCTCGAAGGTCGGAGAGCGTCGTTCGCGGGTTCAGGAGCGTGAGCTTCAGCGCGGCGGTGCCGTCGACCTCGGTGCGGGCGAGGATGGCCTCGCCGTCGGCCAACAGCTCGTCGCGAATCGCCCGGTTCACGCGGTCGACGGCGGCGGCGGTGGAGGAGGAATCGGGACCGGATCCGGATTCGTCGTCCGGCCGGTAGCGGAAGACCACCGCGCTCAGTTCGGGGTCGCAACACAGTTCCAGCGCCGGGTCGGCCCGGATCTCGTCGGCGACCGCGTCGGCCAGCTCGCAGACGTACTCGACGCAGTCGGCCACGCCCGTCCGGCCGAGAGCGTTGAACGTCACGAACGGCTTCAGCGCGTCGAACCGGCGGGTCGTCCGGGTCGACTTCGAGACGAGGTTCGGCACCCCGGCCGCGTCGTCGCGCTCGGGGTTGAGGTAGGCCGCGTTGCGCTCGAGGTGCCGGTAGCGGTCGCCGTCGCGGAGCAGGAAGGCCCCGCAACTGATCGGCTGGTAGAACAGCTTGTGGAAGTCGACGGCGATGGAGTCGGCGCGATCGATACCCTCGAGCTTCGGCCGTAGCCGGTCGCTGATGGCGCACGCCCCGCCGTAGGCGGCGTCGACGTGGAGCCACAGGTCGCGGTCGGCGGCTCGGTCCGCCAGCGCCGCGAGCGGATCGATGCTGCCGAAGTCGGTCGTCCCGGCCGTGGCGACGATCGCGAACGGGTGGCGGCCGTCGGCCTCGAGGCGCTCGAGGGTCGCATCCAGCGCCTCGAGGTCGATCCGTCGGTCGCCGTCGGTCGGGACGGAGACGACCGCGTCCTCGCCGAGCCCGAGGTGGTGGGCGGCCTGTTCGGCGGTGAAGTGGGCGGCGTCCGAGCAGAGGAGGCGGAGGTCGGATACCGCTTCGGGTCCGAGCCCCTCCGTCTGGACGTCGCGGTCGAACCGCCGCTCGCAGTACCAGTCGCGGGCGAGCAGGAGGCCGAGGAAGTTCGACTCCGTGCCGCCGCCCGTGAAGACGCCGTCCGCGCCGGTCGGGTAGTCGAACAGGTCACAGCAGGCGTCGACGACCCGCTCTTCCAGCACGGACGCCGCGGGCGCCTGGTCGAACGAGTCCATCGACTGGTTCGTTCCCGACAGCAACAGCTCCGCGGCCAGCGCCGGGACCGTCGGCGGGCAGTGGAGGTGGGCGACGCAGCCGGGATCGTGGACGCGAACGGAGTCCGCGAGCACGTCGTCGGCGACCGTCTCGAGGGCGTCCTCGATCGACGATCCGTCGTCGGGGACGACCTCCAGGTCGGCCAGTCGCTCGCGAAGCGCCCCGTGGTCGGTCCCCGCGTAGGGGCCCTCGGCCGTCGCGAACGACTCGAGGAGGACGTCCCGCGCCCGGTCGATCGCGTCCGCGTAGGCGGCGTTGCCGTCCGGGCCGCCGAGGAACGCGGTCGCGGCCGTCGGCGGCGGCGTCGGGTCGGCGTCCGCGGCGGGAGATCGGTCCCGGTCGACCGCCCTGCGCTGGCCCGTCACGTCGGCACCTCCGTCGGCGCCCGATCGTCGGCGACGACCGCGCGAACGCTCTCGCGGACGATTTCGCCGACCTCGTCGACTTGCGATTTCGATATCGTCAGCGGCGGCAGGAACCGGACGACGCTCCCGTGGCGGCCGCCGGTCTCGACGATCAGGCCGCGGTCGAACGCTTCCGACTGGACCGCCGACGCGAGGTCTCCGTCGGCGGGGTAGTGCCCGAGCGAGTCGGGCTCCCCGTCGGGATCGACGAGTTCCATCCCGAGCATGAGCCCGCGCCCGCGGACGTCGCCGACGACGTCGACGGTCGCGGCCGTCTCCTCGAGGTGGTCCCGCAGCCGGTCGCCCATCTCGGCGGCGCGGTCGTCGAGGTCGTTCTCGAGGACGTGCTCGATGGTGGCGACGCCGGCGGCCATTCCGAGCTGGTTACCCCGGAACGTGCCGGCGTGGGCGCCGGGCTCCCAGACGTCAAGCGACTCGTCGTAGACGACGACCGAGAGCGGGAGTCCGCCGCCGACGGCCTTCGAGAGCGTCATCACGTCGGGAACGACGTCCGCGTGCTCGACCGCGTACAGTTCGCCCGTGCGGCCGAGTCCGGTCTGGATCTCGTCGACGATCAGCGGAATGTCCCGTTCGCGGGTGATCCGGCGCATCTCCCGGAGCCACTCGGCGGGCGCCGGCACCGCGCCGCCCTCGCCCTGAACCGGCTCGACGATCATCCCCGCGGGGTCGACGATCCCGCTGTCGGGGTTCGAGAGCGTCCGCTCGACGTACTCGGCGCTCGTCCGCCAGCAGTCCTCACCGCCCAGCCCGAACGGGCAGCGGTAGGCGTGGGGGTAGGGCAGGTGGTGGACGTCCGGCATCAGTCCCGGAATCGGCTCCTTCGCTTCCGTGTCGCCCATCAGGCTGAGGGCGCCGTTGGTCATCCCGTGGTAGCCGCCCTGGAAGGCCAGCATCGACCGGTTCCCCGTCGCCGTCTTGGCGAGTTTCAGCGCGGCCTCGACGGCGTCCGTCCCGGCCGGGCTACAGAACTGGACCTTCGCGTTCGCGGCGAACTCGTCGGGGAGGCTCTCGAGCAGGCGGTCGACGAACCGCTCTTTCACCGGCGTCGTCAGATCGAGCGTGTGGACCGCCCGGCCGCGTTCGAGCAGTTCCTCCATTCGCTCGACGACCGCGGGGTGGTTGTGCCCGAGCGCGAGCGTCCCGGCGCCCGCGAGGCAGTCGACGTACTCGTTTCCGTCGACGTCCTCGATGACGGCGCCTTCGGCGCGGTCGATGGCCAGCGGCAGCGACCGCGGATAGGTCCGCGCGTTCGACTCGCGGCGGGCCTGCTGGGCGAGGAGGTCGTCCGCGTCGGAACCGTCACCGATCACGGCTGCACACCTCGCGTCGCCGATCGGTCATCGAGACGATCCGGTTGATATTTCAGGTCCGGCATACGACCTTTAGGCCAACCTAAACCGATAAAAGTGCACCGATTTTTAGGCCAACCTAAAATATATGCCGGATGGGCTGACGGCCCCGATATTCGACGGTAGAAGGCCTGAACGGAACTCGGTGGAACACCGGATGCCGAATATGTTCACCATCCTACGAGAACGGTGGGGCGGACGGCACAGGATCGAGTTGACAGCGGACCGGGGAATTCGATCGGCCGGTCGAGGATTTCACTCGGGAGACGGTCGCAGAATAGCTGAAGTTCGAATTTCGCGACCGATTGCGGCCACAGACAGCTATATACTAACACGGAGCGTACCGTTTTCGATGATTATCCGCTCGCTGTCGACGGACTCCCCGCCGTCCGACTCGATAACCGAAGCCGTCGTCGACGCGGTGAGCGACGTCGAACGCTGCGATCCGCTGACGCTGCCGCCGCTGTGGGACGTGATCGACTCCGAAGCGCTGGACGAATTGTTCGCACCGACCAGACGTGGTCATCCTCGCGCCGGTCGCGTCGCGTTCGACTACGCAGGGTACGAGGTCACCGTCGCGGTCGACGTTCTCGAGGGCGAAGTCGTTCGAGAGGCGCAAAGCGCCTCTCGTGATGACGAGACGCCGGAGGCGTCTCGAACCACTCCCGCGAGCCAATCGGAAGCGGCCGGTTCCGATGACGGCGACGAGACGATCAGCGTCTCGCTCGAGGCGCTCGCGTAACCGACCGAAAAACGAAAATCGAACGCGGAACGGCGCGTTATTCCGGCTTCAGGCCTTCGTCCTGGACGCGCATGACGGCCTCGCCGTCGGCGAGGTTCGGCGCGTCGACCAGGCGGACGATCCGCTTGTCGCCCTTGGACTTGCGGAGGTAGATGCGGAACGTGGACTTGTGACCGAGGATGTTGCCACCGATCGGCTGGGTCGGGTCGCCGAAGAACGAGTCGGGGTTCGAGGCGACCTGGTTCGTGACGATGACGGCGGTGTTGTAGAGGTTGCCGACCTTGTCTAAGTCGTGGAGGTGCTTGTTGAGCTTCTGCTGTCGGTCCGCGAGTTCACCGCGGCCGACGTACTCGGCGCGGAAGTGGGCGGTCAGCGAGTCGACGCAGAGCAGGCGGACGGGGTACTCCGAGTCCTCGTGCTCGCCCGCGAGTTCCTTGGCCTTCTCGGCCAGCAGCATCTGGTGGTTGGAGTTGAACGCCTTCGCGACGTGGATCTTGTCGAGGACGTCCTCGACGAGTTCGTCGACGGCGGCCTCGTCGTCGGCCGAGCCCTCGATCTCGCGGTCCTCGAGCGTCGCGTTGATGGCCTCGTCGGGCAGGCCGCGGACCATGTCGTCGATTCGCTCGGGGCGGAACGTGTCCTCGCTGTCCACGAAGATCGCACAGCCGTGGAGGCCGCCGACCTCCTTGGGTAGCTGGACGTTGACCGCCATCTGGTGGGTGACCTGGGACTTGCCGGCCCCGAACTCACCGTAGACTTCGGTGATCGACTGGGTCTCGATGCCGCCGCCGAGGAGGTCGTCGACCTCGTCGATGTGCCAGCTCAGTTTGCCGATCTCGTTTCGTCGCTCGAGGACGGTCGAGCCGGTCTCGAAGCCGCCGATGTCGGCCGCGTCGCGGGCGGCGCGGACGATGTCGGACGCGGTGGACTCGCCGACGTCCGCCGTGTTCGACAGTTCCGAGGGCGAGGCGACGGCGAGACTCTGGAAGGAATCGAAGCCAGCGTCGTGGAGCTTGTCTGCGGTTGCCGGTCCGACGCCGGGGAGCGTCTCGAGGTCTGCTTCAGGCATATCCACTCCTTGTGCCGGACCCCTCATAAACCCTCGTTAACAGGGAAGTGAAAGTGAAACTGTGGGCGGGCACGGGGGTCGCTCGCGGATCCATCAGCAGGTTTATCAGAAATACCGAGACCGAACCGCGGACGAAACGAGCGGTTCTCGGCCGGTCACGGCGTCGACCGATCGGACTCCCACTCGAGGCGGTGGAGCCGACCGTCGTCGGTTCCGACGAACAGCGCGTCGGCGGCGAGCGCGGGCGTTCCCGCGACCCCGCGTTCGAGGTCGACGAACCAGTCCAGATCGCAGTCCTCGGCGTCGCCGGAGACGTCGACGCCGTACAGCGAGCCGGTGGCGTCGCCGATACAGAGCACGTCGCCGGCGACGACGGGACTCGAGCGAACCGGGCCGTCGAGGGCGACGCCCTGCTTCGAGAACAGCCACCCCCGCAGTTTGCGCCGGCCGAAGGTGGTGTCGGTGACGTGGAGGTAGCCGTCGGCGGCGCCGGCGAACGTCGCGTCGGCCGCGGGGAGGACGGTCGGGGACGACGTGAACGCGTCCCGGATCTCGTAGGTGAACCACGACTGCCCGGTGTCGGCGTGGAACGCGACCAGCGTGCCGTCCTCGTCGGCGACGTACACCCGTCCGTCGGCGACCGTCGGCCCGTCGACGATCGCGCCGCTGGTCGGTGCGTTCCACAGTTTCTCGCCCGTGTCAGCCTCGAGCGCGATCACCGTCCCGGCGTCGGTGCCGACGTAGACTCGATCCCGGTCGACCACCCCCTCGTCCATCTCGGCGTCGTCGAGCGACAGCAGGTCGATCTCCGTTTCGTCGGGGTCCGCTCCCCACTCCCGTCGCTCCCGGTCCGCGGCGCGGTCGACCGCCGGCGCGCCGGCGACCGCGGTCTCGGTCTCGTGGGTCCAGACGCGGGTGCCCGTCTCGGCCTCGAGCGCCGAGAGGCCGGCCGCGTGGCCGGCGTAGAGCAGGCCGTCGGACAGCGCGAGCGGCGACTCGAGCGCGCCCGCGAGTTCGGTTTCCCAGCGCTGCTCGCCTGTCCCGGGGTCGAGCGCGCGAACGATCCCGTCGCCGACGGCGAGGTAGAGGCCGTCGCGTCCGACGACCGGCGCCGTCTTCACTTCGCCTTCGGTCTCGACCGTCCAGCGACGGCGGCCGGTCTCGCGCTCGAAAGCGTAGCAGTCGCCCCGCCGCGTGCCGACGAAGACGGTGTCCCGGTCGAGAACCGGCGACTCCGGCGGGCCGGCGAGGTCGGCCGTCCAGGCTTTCGTGACGCGGTCCGGTCCCGCTGCGTCGCGACGGACGCCCGAACGGTGCGGGTCGCCCTTGAACTGGTTCCAGTCGCTCACTGGATGGTGCTACCGAACGGACGGGTATTAATCGATGCGACCGCGGCGAATCGATGCCGCCGCTCGAACTCGCCGGATCGAACCCGCTCGTCAGGAGGAGGCGGACTCCAACTCGGTCGACTCGAGACCGGTGAACTCGAAGCGGACGCCCCCCGAAGGGCTCTCGCCGACCGAGACGTTCCAGCCGTGGGCCTCGGCGATGCTTCGGACGATGTTGAGTCCGAACCCGGTACCCGAATCGCTCGTCGTGTACCCCATTTCGAACACCGACTGGCGACTCGCGGCCGGGATTCCGGGGCCGTCGTCTTCGACGACGAACCCCTCGTCCGTCCGGCGGACGGTCACGGTCACCGCCGGGTCGGCGCTCGCCGTGCGTTCCGCGCCCTCGTCGGCCGCGGGCCGGCCGTTCGTCGTGCCGTGCTCCAGGGAGTTTCGAAACAGGTTCTCGAGGAGCTGCTGCAGTCGGTCTCGGTCGCAGGAGATGACGCCGAGGTCGCCGTCGATCCGGAGCGCCGCCGCGGACGTCCCGACCGTCGACCACGCCGCCTCGACGACGGGACGAAACGGGACGCGCGTGCAGTCGTCGACCAGCTTGCCCTGTCGCGCGAGCGTCAACAGATCGCCGATGAGGGCGTCCATCCGGGTTAGCGCATCCGCGGCCTGATGGAGGGAGTCGTCGTCGTGCTCCTCGAGCGCGAGCTCGAGGTTGCCCGCCACGACGTTCAGCGGGTTTCGGAGGTCGTGGGAGACGACGCCGGCGAACGCGTCCAGCCGCTCGTTCTGCCGGGCCAGTTCGCGCTCGCGTTCCGCGAGGCGCTCGCGCGTGTCGATCGAGGCGATGGCGTGACCGATCGTCTCCCCGAGTTCCGCGAGCACCTCCCGCTCGTGGTCGCCGAACACGTTCCGGCGGTCCGCGTAGATGCTGAAGAACCCGTAGACGGTGTCGCCGTGATCGATCGGGACGACCGCGAGCGACTCGACGCCGTGGCTCTCCATCTGGTCCCACCACGGCTCCATCGTCGGATCCTCGAACACGTTCGGCACGGACTGAAGTTCGCGAGTCTTGATCGCGCGCCCGCCGGCGCCGGTTCCGGTCGGGCTGTCGTCGACCGAAACCTCGAGCGACTCGAAGTACTCGTCGTCGAACCCGGACCACGCCGCGGGGCGAACGTGGGCGTCGCCCTCGTCGTACCGGCCGATCCAGACGGCCTCGTAGGGATCGGATTCGCTCAGTTGGTCACAAACCGCCTGCTCGAGTTCCGCCCGCTCCGTCTTGTCCACCAGCTCCCGCGTCGCGATCCGAAGCGTGTCGTTGATCCGATTTAACTGTTCGATCGACTGCTGGCGCTCCAGCCCCCGGACGTCGTAGATACCGACCAGCAGGCCGACGAGCGCGCCGACGGTCGCGACGTTGACCATCGCCGCGAGCGGGTTCAAAAGCGAGACCCTGCCGGCGACGGTCGCGGCGAACAGCCACGCGCCAAGCGCCGAGAGCGCCAGCACGCCCGCGCAGGTCCACGCCAGTATCCGCCCGGCGAACCGCGCGGAGAACAGCCGGCCTCGAGCGAGCGGGACGCCGACGGCGACCAGTCCGAGAGACAGCAGGAAGGGGGTCACCGCGACGAGCGCCCGCGCCGACGCCCCCCGCAGGTCGACGAGGGTGGTCAGGTGGAACACCGAGAGAACGAACCCTGCAGCGACGAGGAGCCGGCCCGCGAGCGGGTTGGAAACACCTCTCATTACACCGGTCGTTCGGTAATACGGAGCCGCGACTATAGGTACTCCGGCCGAGCGGGTCAGCCGTCTACCCGTGGTTCCGAACGGACGACTGACCGGTGATCGGACGCCGAGAAACGGACGCGAGCGGTCGGACAGACGCGACGCTGTTCGAGGCCGTGACTACCGGAAACGGGTGGGAAGCGGCAGGAAAAGGGGGGGCAACTGGTGTATGGCGCAGTTGGTGATGATGTGGCTTGGAGTGATTCCTGCCGTGTCTCCGAGTATGGCGTGGTCGGGCATAGCGGTGATGCCAACACGATTTGGTATCGGCCCGAACGGCGGTTCGGCAGGGACAGCGCGCTCGAGTCGAAAGCGCGAGAACGACGACCGACGCTCGGCCGGCTCACTCCCAAGGGTGGGTCCCGCCCTCGCTGGGCCAGAGCGGATACCAGTACTCCTTGTCGCGTTCGATCTCGAGTTCGCCGTCCAGTGTCGACTCGAGTTTGAACTCCGCGCTCGAGTCGCGCTCCCGGCCCGAGCGGGGGGCGAACGGATAGAATCGGCCGCGGCGGAACGAGTAGATCCAGTAGGCGGGCTCCGTCACTTCGGCGGCTTCGCCGCCTCCGTCTCGATGCCGCAAAGCGGCATCGCCCTTCTCGTAGGCGAACACCGCCGCGAGCAGCCGCGAGCCGTAGCCGCGTTCGATGAACGTGTCCGCGGCGAAGTGCATGCTCGTGATGAGGTCCTCCGGGTCGTCGTCTCGGAGGACGACCCAGTGGTAGCCGTGGTCGTCGCTGGTGACCGAGAACTCGGTGCCGGTCTCCTCGCGGCCGGCCTCGAGGATGGCCTCGACCTCGTCGACGGCGTCGCGAAAGCTCGCCGAGTCGACGCCGGAGAAACAGAGTGCGCCGACGTCGGCCGACTCGTAGCCCAGATCGGCCTCCATCGTCATGTAGGCGGTGCTCATCCCGAACAGGTCCTCGGGGTCGGCGTCGCGTCTGGCGTCGGTCTCGGCGCGCAAGCCGAGCACGGAGCGGAGTCCGTCGAGTAGTCCCATACGTTACCGTTCGAAGGCGACCGGATAGAAAGCATCGTTCGCGATCAGCCGACGCGCCACCGCGTCTCGTAGGGATACCGCTCGGCGCGGTAGAGGGCGACGTGAACGACGAGCGCGATGACGATCAATCCGAGGTTCACCGGCGTCGAGTCGTAGGCGACGATATTGAGGACGACCTCGTCGCGGTACAGCGGCCAGAGGGGTGCGATCCCCGCGTCCGGTTCGGCCGAGAGCAGATCAACCCCGATGTGGCTGAGCCCGCCGGCCCAGAACGCCGCCGTCGTGAACACGAACGTCGTCCCCGGGGTGATCGAGTCGCTGTGGATCAGCCGATTGGCGTTCAGGACGGGCGTCAACGCGTACGCGGCGCCGACGCCGAAGACGACGCCCACGGCCAGCATGAACGGCACCGTGTGGGTGATCCCGTGGTGCTGGAGCAACGGGTGCACGAAGTGCTCTCGGAGGAAGAGATCGACGTCGGGGAGCAGCGCCGTCGCCTGCGTCAGGACGGCGAAGGTGACCGCGGGACGGCGCCCCCACAGGAGCCACGCTGGGACCGCGAAGAGGAGGGCCATCGCGACGTGACCGATCGGTTCGACCATGCCGGTACGGTCCGTCGATTCACGCTTACGTAATCGCCGCCATGCGAATACCCGGGAGGGATGAGTCCAACTCGAACGGAACGTGTTCGGGAGAAGCGGTCGGCGCGTCGATCAGAGTGAACGTCCGGGGCTCTCGATTACGCGGCGAGTTCGCGCTCGAGCGAGCGGAGCTGTTCGACGCGCTTCTCGGTCGGCGGGTGGGTGCTGAAGAGGCGGCCGACGACGCCGGACTTGATCGGGATGATGAAGAAGGCGTTCATCTCGGCCTCCTCGCGCATGTCCTCCTTCGGCACCTTGTCCATCTCGCCGGAGATCTTCAGCAGCGCCGAGGCGAGCGCGGAGGGGTTGCCGGTGATGGCGGCCGCGCCGCGGTCGGCGGCGTACTCGCGGTACCGCGAGAGCGCCCGGATGAGCAGGTAGCTGATGATCCAGACGACCAGCGAGACGAGGATAGCGACGACGATGCCGCCGCCCCCGCCCTGCCGGCCGCGGCCGTGACCGCCGCCGAAGAACGCGCCCCAGCGGACGATCATGAACGCGATGGTCGAGAGGAACGAGGCGATGGTCATCACCATCATGTCCCGGTTCTTGACGTGGGCGAGTTCGTGGGCGAGCACGCCGTCGAGTTCGTCCCGATCGAGCGTGCGCATGATCCCCGTCGTCACGCAGACGGCCGCGTTCTTCTGGTTGCGGCCGGTCGCGAAGGCGTTCGGCACCTCGGAGTCGACGACCGCGACCTTCGGTTTCGGGAGGTCGGCCTGCTGCGAGAGCCGCTCGATCGACGCGTGCAGTTCGGGATACTCGTCGGCCGAGACCGTCTTCGCACCCATGCTCCGCAACGTGAGCGTGTCGCTGAAGTAGTACTGGACCAGCGACATCCCGCCGAACAGGACGACGAAGACGACGAAACTACCCATGTACGCGGCGATTACGCCCGCGAAGACGATGTACAGCGCGAACAGCAGAAACATCGTCAGGAACATCCGGAAGCGTAATCCCCAGTCCGCCTGCCAGTTCATAGCTGGACGAAGGGGCTCCGGAGAAATAAGTGCCCTGACGAGACGCGCGACGGGACACCGTCCGGGTCGACGGCGACGGCGCGCACGAAAGACGTATTTTCGTTGACCAATTCTGCCGAACCAGGAAATGTCTGCCCCCAGTTCGGTTCGCCTCGAGGAGCGTACCTGGCCGGAAGTCGAAACGGCGCTCGAGAACGGACGACGAACGGCGATCGTGGCGGTCGGTTCGATCGAGCAGCACGGACCCCACCTGCCGCTGAACATGGACGCGTTGGACGGCGACGAGCTCTCGCGGCGCATCGCCGAAGAACTCGGTGACGCGCTGGCCGCGCCGACGATTCGTCCCGGGTGCTCCGGCCACCACATGGAGTTTCCGGGCACGATCACGGTCCCGCCGGAGACGCTGATGGATCTGATCCGCGCCTACTGCCGCTCCCTGGACGACCACGGGTTCGAGCACGTCGTCCTCGTGCCGACCCACGGCGGGAACTTCGCGCCGGTCTCGACCGTCGCGCCCGACATCGCCCGCGAGATCGACGCGAACGTGATCGCGCTCGCGGACCTCGACGACCACATGGCCCTGTTGAACGAGGGGCTCCGCGACGCCGGGATCGACTACCAGGAGGACGTCATCCACGCCGGGGCCGCCGAAACAGCCATGATCCTCGCGATCGACGAGGGATCGGTCCGGACGGATCGGCTCGAGGCGGGGCCGGAGGGATCGATCTCCACCGCGCGCTTGCTCAGCGAGGGGTTCGAATCGATCACCGAAAACGGCGTGTTGGGCGATCCCGACGAAGCGACCGCCGAGGCCGGCGAGGCGATTTTCGACGCCGTCACCGACGCCTACGTCGAGCGGATCGAGGCCGAACGCGACGCGGTTCGATGACGGTTTCGTCGGTCCGACCCGGGTCCGAAATCCGCGTCGGGAGATCGGAACGTAACTGGGTTCTGAGATACAGGGTCAGCGATCGGTCGGACCCCTTCATTTCGCATGGAGACACCGGTACGGGAGGACGTCCGACGGATCGAGACCCACCGCCGCCTGACGCTCGTCCGACTGATTCGAGGGATGTCGATCGACGCCGGCTGTCGCCGACCTCCTTCGTTTCGTGTGGAGTAGCCAACTGGTCGGGTGCGGTCACCGTTCGAGGAGAAGCGCCGATATCGGCGCCTGTTTCGGCCGGACGCGCCGACAGTTGTCACTGTGAGAACTGTTACAGTCACTGATTCGGAGGTGACAACGATTCTACCAAGTCGATAGCTATTGACTCGAGTGCCCGACGGCTGGCCATGGTCGAACGCGAAAGACGACGAGTGCTGCAGTACGCGGGACTCGCGATCGCAGGTGGATCGCTCACGACTAGCGCCGCGGCTGCCGGAGAGGGGGACGAACCGGCGTCGATCGGAGAAGCCGCCGGCTGGTCGTCGGTGGGCGGCAACCCGGGGAACAACGCCGCCATTCCCGAGAGCGGGCCGGAAGCGCCGGTCACCGTCGCCTGGGAGTACGATCACGGCGGCCCGACCGCGGTCGTCGACGGCACGGTCTATCTGACGACCGGCGGCGAAGTTCACGCGCTCGACGCCGCCGACGGCTCGGTCGAATGGAAGACCGACGATATCGGCGCGAGCGGGACGCCCGCGGTAACGGACGAGGCGGTGTACGTCGGCGGCGGACGCCTGGCGAAGATCGAACGCGACGGCACGCTCTGTTGTCAGGCCAACTTCGGCTCCGACGAGGCGATTCCGTCGCCCGTCGTCGCGGACGGGCTCGTCCTCGTCGTCACGGACGGGACGCTCTACGCCGCCGACGCTCGCGACCTCACGGTCCAGTGGCGGTTCGACCCGGCCGACGGAACGCTGTACGAACAGCCGGTCGCCGTCGGCGGCGGCGCGGTGTTCGCCACGAGCGAGTCGCGGCTGTTCGCTCGCGAACTCGCGGACGGATCCGAGCGCTGGACCGACGACGACCCGGCGGGAACGGACGAGTACAGTCGCTTTACGGCGCCCACCGACAGGCAGGTCAGTCACCCCGTCGCGACAGACGACGTCGTCGTCGTCGGCAGCGTGGACTCGACGCCGGATGCGGTATGGTGGAACGGCTACACGTCGATCTACGGCGCGGAAACCGGCGTGAAACACACGAACAGCGAACGGGCGCCGACCACGCCCGGACCGATCACCGACGAGCAGTTCTTCGCCCGAACGATGCACGATCTGTACGGGTTCGACCGGGAGACCGGCGGGAAGAGCTGGGAGACGCCGTACAACATGTACCACGTTTCGTCCGCGGTCGTCACCGACGGGATCGTCTACGCGAGCGCGACGATCAACGGAGATGCCTACGGGCCGGAGGACATGCCCGAACCCGAGACCGGCGTCTACGCCTTCGACGAGAACGGCGAGGTCGCGTGGGCGATCGGCACCGACGAACGGCCGACTCTGGCGCTGGCCGACGGAACGATTTACGCCAGCGGTGAGACGCTGCGCGCGATCCGATCCGAAGCGGACGAGGCCGGCGACGAGTCAGACGGCGACGAGTCGGACGGCGAGGGCGACACCGGTGACGACGATCCGGAAGGCGACGGCGGCGACGCCGAAGACAGCAGTGAGGGAGCGAACGGCGACGAGGAAGCGGCGGAATCCGACGACGGACCGACGAACGAAACCGGACAAAACTCCGGTTCTGACGACGTAGACGGCGGAAACGGGACGAACGAGGAGGGCTCCGCATCCGAGGGGTCCACCGGCACGACCGACGGATCGAACGGCGACGACGCGAGCGGTGACGGCAACGATACCGCTACCGAGGACGACGGCGACGGCATGCCGGGATTCACCGCGGGAGCGGGGATCGCCGGCGGCGCGCTCTCGGTCGAGTGGCTCCGCCGACGCGAAACCGACGAGGGGTCGGAGGCCGCCGACGAGCGGAACTCGTAGCCCGGCCCCCGCCGCGGAGAGCGCGGCGCTTAACTCCGCGAGACCCCAAACGGGGACACTAATGAGTGAGTCGCGTGCGTTCTGTCCCCGGTGCGGGGATCCCGTTCCGGAGCGATCGGCAGCCGACGCGGACGACGAAACCGCCGCGGATCCGCTCCGGCCGGGCGCGGAGGTCGAACTCTGCGATTCGTGTTACTTCGAGAGCTTCGACTTCGTGGACGCGCCGGATCGGATCGACGTCCGGGTCTGCGCCCAGTGCGGGGCGGTCTACCGCGGGAACCGGTGGGTCGACGTCGGCGCGCAGGATTACACCGACATCGCCATCGAGGAGGTCAGCGAGGCGCTGGCCGTCCACGTCGACGTCGAGGACGTCGCCTGGCAGGTCGAGCCCGAACAGATCGACGAGAACACCATCCGGATGCACTGTTACTTCACGGGCGTCGTCCGCGGAACGCCCGTCGAGGAACAGGTGATGGTCCCCGTCAAGATCGCCCGCCAGACCTGCCTGCGCTGCGGGCGGATCGCCGGCGACTACTACGCCAGTATCGTCCAGATCCGCGCCGAGGATCGGACGCCGACGGCCGAAGAGACGGATCGCGCGAAGGAGATCGCCAACACCGTCGTCGCCGACATGGAGGCGACCGGCGACCGCAACGCCTTCGTCACCGAGATGGGTGAGGTCGACGAGGGGCTGAACATCAAGGTCTCGACCAACAAGATCGGCAAGAAGATCTCGAACAAGATGGTCGAGGAGTTCGGCGGCACCGTCAACGACGCCGAGACGCTCGTGACGGAGGACGAGGACGGCAACGAGGTCTACCGGGTCACCTTCGCCGTCCGCCTGCCGCCCTACACCCCCGGCGACGTCATCGACCTCGCCGACGACGACGGCGGGCCCGTGATCGTCCGCAGCGCCCGCGGCAACCTCAAGGGCGTCCGCGCGACGACCGGCGAGCGCTACGAGGCCGGCTACGAGGAGGGGAACGCGCCCGACGCCCGGAAACTCGGCGACCTCGAGGACGCCGTCGAGACCACGGTCGTCACCGTCGAGGACGAGAACGCCGTGCAGGTGCTCGATCCCGAGACCTACCAGGCGACGACCGTCTCCCGGCCGGACTACTTCGATCCCGAGGCCGAAACGGTGCCCGTCCTGAAGAGCCGCGCCGGGCTGCACATCTTGCCCGATCCCGACCCCGAGACGGGCGACGAGGCGGACGACCCCGGCCACTACGATCCGTACGCGACCCGCGGCGAGGACGATGTCTGAGGAACCGGACGCGATCGACGTCCTCGAGCGCGCGGAGGCGGACGCGCCGCTCGCGGCGATCGTCGAAAAGCCCCGCGCCGAGACGGCCATCGAGTCGCTGCGCGCCGAGGGCGTCTACGACGATTCGCGGACGGTCCGTGAGGACGGTTCCGACAAGGTCGCCCTCCCCGTCACCGAGCCGCCCGCGGAGACCCGCGTCCTCGAGGTCGTCCGCCAGCTCGAGCCCGAGCCCCGCAGCCCCGACCTCGAGGACCTGCTTTCCGACCGCGGCTGGACCGACGCGCAACTCGAGGCGGCGCCGGGCTCGTGGGCCGTGATCGGTTCGGTGATCCTCGTGACGGTCCCCGAGGGCTGTCCCGACGAGGCGGAACTCGGCGAGGCCCTGCTCGAGCTCCACGGCGAGGCCGACAGCGTGCTGGCCGACGAGGGGATCGCGAACGACGGCGCGGCCGGCACCTACCGCGAACCCAGGACCCGGCTGATCGCCGGCGAGCGCGACACCGACACGATCCACACCGAACACGGAACCCGCTACGGTCTCGATCCCGCGAAAGTGATGTTCTCGCCGGGAAACCAGGCCGAACGGGCCCGGATGGGCGAACTGGGGAGTACCGACGAGCACGTCTTCGACATGTTCGCCGGAATCGGCTACTTCACCCTCCCGATGGCCCGGGCCGGCGCGCGGGTGACCGCGACCGAGATCAACCCGACCGCCTTCCGCTACCTGCTCGAGAACGCCGTGCTCAACGACGTCGGCGACCGCGTCGACGCCTACATGACCGACTGTCGGGAGCTCGCGGCCGAACTCGAGGCCGACCGCGTGGTGATGGGCTACTACGGCAGCGGCGGCTCTGACGAAGCGGCCGGCGAGGAAGGCGACGGAGACGGAGCCCGCACGGACGAGGCCCACGAGTTCCTCCCCGACGCCCTCGAGGCGCTGTCGCCCGGCGGCGTCGTCCACTACCACGAGGCGACGCCCGAATCCCGGCTCTGGGACCGTCCGCTCGAGCGGCTCGCGGCCGCGGGCGAGGCCGCCGGTCGCGAGTTCGAGGTCCTCGAGAAGCGCCGCGTCAAGAGCCACAGCGCCGGCGTCGCTCACGTCGTCGTGGACGCGCGGTTCGAGTGACAGAGGAGTGAGACAGCGGCGCAGGATGGTCGAGCGACCCGAACGGTCGTGACATTCATACCGGAGTAGTGAGTGCCATCCGGTATGGATCGGAACCAAATTATCGCCCTCACCTTCGCAATCCTGATGGTCTCCTCGATGGTCGCGTGGGGCATCACCGCGCTCTAGGCGCGCATCGCCGTCGCTGCGAACGCGTCAACAACTCTTCTCGGAGCCGTATTTTCGCCTGGAAGTCTCGTCGCGAGCGTCGACGAGAGGACTAGCCGTCCGTGTCCCAGACGTCGGCGACCGGACTCGAGTTCGAGTTCGACGACCGGCCGGACCGACGGGAGCGCGAGCGCGTCCGCGATCGTTCGGTTCTCGTACCCCGTTCGGATCCGCCGGCGTCGTCGGATCCGCCGCCTCGCGCCGATGACGCGCCGCCGTCGCCGAGGGCGTCCCCGGGCCGGAACTCGGGTAGGTCGGGGCGCTCCATCCGGACGACCTGCGCCTCGAACCAGTCGGGCATGTCCGTCCGAGCGCGATCGAACAGGTCCAGCAGACTCGAGTCCGCGAGGTACGTCGCGCCGTGGTCGTCG
Organism: Haloterrigena gelatinilytica; assembly: GCF_013342145.1. NCBI lineage: Archaea > Methanobacteriati > Methanobacteriota > Halobacteria > Halobacteriales > Natrialbaceae > Haloterrigena > Haloterrigena gelatinilytica. Next base: position 3,289,444 of record NZ_JABUQZ010000001.1, read on the forward strand.
GGGGCCCGGACGACCCGGCCGCAGGCCTGGATGACGGTCCGCAGGGCGGTGCGGTAATACCACGCCCACTGCCCCTCTTCGAGTCGGTGGGCGACTCTCGAGTCGCCGGTGTTGAGGAACGGGGCCTTACAGAGCACCTGCCAGCGACAGAGGTCGCCTTTCAGATCCAGCGCCTCCTCCATCTTCACCGAGAGGAAGACGTCGGGGTCGTCGCTGGCCTTCCAGCCGTCGAGGGCGGCGTCGCGGCCGTCCCGGTCGTGGGTCCGGATCCGGTCGCCGACGCCGAAGTCGGTAAGGAGGTCGGCGAGTCGCTCCTGAATGTCGTAAGAGTGGGCGTGGATCAGCCCCTTCTCGTCGGGGTGGCGCTGCATGAGCCGGACGATCGTGCGGGCGATCTTCGGCGTCGTGTCGTCGCGCTGTTCGTAGGTCATCTTCCCCTGCGTCACGTCGTACAGCGGCCGGTTCTCGACGGGGAAGGTGTGTTCGACGTCGACCAGCGCGACGTTCTCGGGAGTCAGCCCGACCTGCCGGCAGAACGCGTCCTTGTTGAGGATCGTCGCAGACAGCAGCGCGAACTTGTTGCCTCGGTCCCAGACGGTGTGCTGGAGGTACTTCTCGGGGTTCATCGGCTTGATCGTCAGGGGGCCGCCCGCGGGGTCGTCGTCGCCGTCGGCGTCGCCGCTCGTCCGGGACCGCGACGGCTCGGACTGGTCGACCAACCACGTCGTCGGGCTCTGGGGATCGCGGTAGTCCGAGACGAACCAGTCGAGTTCGCCGATGAGTTCCTGCAGCCGGTCGCGTTCGCGGACCTCGGCGGGCGTCAGAGAGTCCTGTGCGAGCAGGTCGTCCTTGCGCCGCCCGCACTTCTGGGCGAGGTTCTCGGCGTACCGGACGGCCCGATCGAGGTCGTCGATCTCGGGGACGCGCAGGTCGTCCCAGAAGGGGACGGTCCGCGGTCCGAGCTGAATCGTCGCGTACATTTCGGCCCACTCGGCCAGCCCGTGGGCCTCGTCGACGACCACGACGTCGCGTTTGCGGAAGACTTCGCTGCCCGCGGTCTGCATGAAATAGGCCAGCGTCATCGCGGCGATATTGCGGTTCGACGCGATCGCGCGGTCCGAGAAGTAGGGACAGCGGTGCTTGACCGAACAGTCGTACCCCCGCTCGCGGACGCAGGGGGCCTGATTGACCGGCGTGTCGCGCTCGTCGGGGAGGATACAGGAGTAGTTGGACTTCCCGCGGATGACGTTCAGGTCCGCCAGCAGGTCGTCGGCCGCGACGTCGTCCAACTGCGAGACCTGCGGGGTCGTGTAGTAGGCGCCGGTCGCGTCGCTCGGGTCGGCGTCGTCGGTCTCCCGCGCACAGCCCGCGACCGCGCGGGCGAGCAGGGACTTGCCGCTGCCCGTCGGCGCTCGGACCAACACCACGTCGTTGCCGGCCGCGAAGGCGTCCTGAATGTCGCGGAGGGCCTGCTCCTGGGTCCCGCGGTAGCTGGGCGCGGGAAACTCCTCGAAGATCCGCTCGGGGTTCACCGTTCGATGCACCGCGCGGCCGCGTCCTAAAGGCTACGAACCGTCGCGCGCGATGCAGTCGGCGAACTCGAGCCGAACGTCCGGGTTCGGACTCGAGACGAGCGGCCGAACCGCGAAACCGGACACTACGGGGCGTCCGACGGCGGAATCCCCCGCGGTATGTGGCGGCTACCGGACGATAGGCGGGCGATTACGAATAGGAACGCCGCCCTTCGGTTCGGGTACGGAAGGGCGCTCGGCCGCGCCGGCCGCCCCCTTCCGCGTGCGGCCCTCGACGCTGCGGCGATCGCGGTCGCGGTCTGTGGCTCACGCGCACCCGCGATCGATCTCGCGATCGGTGCGACTCGCGTCGCGCTCGCGACGGCGGTCCACCCGTCAACCGATCGCGCTAACCCGATTTTTCGGTCACTGAACGCCGAGCTGCGAGCTCCCCTCGTCGACCTGCTCGAGTCTCGCTACGTCGTCGGCCGTCGGTTCGTCGGGCAGAGCCTCGATACAGGGGTAACACAGCAGGTGTTCCGACCCGTCGGCCAACTCGAGGGTCATCGCGGTTCCGTCGCTGCCGTCGTCCTCGCCGAACGTCCAGAGGTTGGCGATGCCGCCGGCGACCGAGACCGTTCGTCCGCAGCCGTCGCAGGTGTTCCGTGCCATACCCGAAACTGTGCGCCGTGCGCTGAAAGTCGTTCTCCCGCGCCAGATGGGTTTTACGTCCCCCCGTGCTACCGCCGCGTATGGAGGTCCACTGCGAGGGCTGTGCGGGCTGTTGCATGGACTGGCGACCGCTGCTCGAGGACGGCGAGAGCGCGACCGACGCCGCCGGGGCAGCGAACAAGCGACGGCACCGGCCGTTCGACGACGGCGAGGGCGACGGCCGGCCGCCGATCGACGACGACGCCAACTTCGTCGCCCTCACCCGCGACGAGGTCCGCGAGTTCCTCGAGGCGGGAATGGCGCCGGCCCTGACGCCGCGGTTCTGGCGCGCTCGCGACGGGAGCGAGGGCGTCGAGATCGACGGCCGCAGCGTCGCCGCCGTCGCCGGTCGACCGGTCTTCTTCGTCGGCCTCCGGAAGCCGCCCAAACCGGTCGCCCCCTTCGACCGCGAGGAACCGGCGTGGCTCCCGACCTGCGTCTTCCTCGACCCGACGACGCTGCAGTGTCGCATCCACGGCAGCGACCGCTTTCCCGACGAGTGCGGCGCCTATCCGGCGCACAACCTCGCGCTCGAGCAGGAGACCGAGTGCGAGCGCGTCGAGGCCGCGTTCGGCGGCGAGCGCCTGCTCGAGGCGGACGTCGACCCGGATCTCGACGGCCTGCTGTTTGGATCGCAGGCGCTCGGCGCGAAACTGTTCGCCCATCCCCGACCCGAGGACCTCGAGGGAATCGTCGAGCGGACCGCCGCGGGAACGCTGACGGCCGCCGACCGCGCGGAGTGTCTGGCCGTCGCCGCGGCCTCGAGCCCCGGCACGCTCGCGACGTCCGACTACCACTACGAGTGGGGGAAGGAGCGAGCGCTCGAGGCCGCGCCGGACGGTGCGGCCGTTCGTCGTGACTCGAGCGACGACCGCGACGCGGGTGACGACCGGAGCGGCGACGCCCCCGACTCGAAGCGGGACCGCGCCGAGTCGTGGGTCGGGCCGGCGATCCGGGAGTGGCACCGGCGACGGGCGACGGCGGACGGGACGGTTCCCGACCCCGACGTCGCTACTGAGATCGAGGACGACCGCGGCGCGCCCGGAACGCCGGGCTGGGACGCCCTCGAGTGAGCGGGCGGCGATTCCACGGACTGCTGGGACGGCCCGGACCCGGACGCGTCGCTATCGACGTGACGCCGAGATTCCAACGGGAAGAAAACGGCGGAATGCGGGTCGCACTATTCCGATTTCATCTGTTCGAACTGGTCGAGTAGCGCTTCGGCCGACTCGCCGGAGTCGTACTCGACTTCGCCGTGATAGATCGTCCGCTCGTCGTCGAAATCGGCGTCGACTCTGGACGCCTGCTGCTCGCGTCGCTCGTGTTCGTCTTCGTCATAGGCACCCATTGACATGGCAAGTATACACACGTAGGCGGGTCTCGATCATTAATGTAACGGTCAATCATATCAATCCGACACGTAACACGTATGCACCCCGCCGGCGTAGTGAGAACGTGGCACGGCCGCTTCGCTTTCGGTATTCGCCCGCCTCCTGGAGCGAGGAGAAAGTCCGACACGAGATCCTCCAGCCGCTCCGGTCGAACATCGGGGCCCGCGCAGTGGCGCCGCGGTTCGACATCGGCGCCGACTGGGAGACGCACCGTTTCGAGATGCAAAACGGCGACGTCGCGCTGTTCGCGCGAAACGGCGGGGAGGCCTACTGGATGGGCAACACCGAGACGCCCTCGTCGCTGTGGAAGACCGACAAGTTCGGCTGGCGGGAAGTCCCCTATCACGTCTCGCGGTGGACCCAGCGGGAACTGCTCTCGACGCTCCACGAGGAGGATCCGTGGCTGGTCGACTACCCGCACCTCTCGTGGTTTTTCCTCCCCGTCTTCATGTCCAAGGACGGCCGCGAGTCGACGCGAGCGTTCTTCCGCGAACACGCCGCCGGCTTCCCCGACGCCGGGCGGCGCGAGACGACCGAGTTCTTCGAGGATTTCCTCCGGACCGGCGTCTTAGACGAGTACCGACACGTCATGTCGGGGAAACTGGGGACCAGCGACCACGTCGATCGCGTTCGCATGAGCGCCGCGATGGCCGAGTTCATCGCCGCGAAGATCCTCACGGACGCCGGCTACGCCGTCGAACCCGAAATCGAGGTCACGACCGGACACTCGCTGGATTTCCGCGCCGAGGACGAACGGACCAACGTCCTCGTCGAGGTGACCCGTCCCCAGCCGCCGATCAACCGCGCGGCGGCGGGGCCCGTCGCCGCCGTCCGCGACACCGCCGAGACCAAGACCAACGGCCAACTGGCCGAACACGGCGGCGGCGCCGTGCTGTTCGTCGACTGCTCGAGTTTTCGCGACGACGCCTGGAACGCCGTCCGCGCCGAACAGCCCGACGTGCGCCACCGGCCGGCCGTCGTCTATCGCGTTCGCCCGGACGGCCGCGCCGAGGGGTACACGAAGGGCCGGGTCCCACTCGATCTGGCGGGTGCGGTCGACATCCTGAACTGATCGCTCCCGCTCGCGGTGAGTGACGGAAACGAAACGGCGGATTTCTCTCGAGACGGACGCGTTGCCGACCGTCTCTACGTGCGAACGATGCGCACATATATGTGGTGCGGTAGCATCACCCAGATTCATGCGCGCAGCAGTCCTCGAGGAACACGGCGAACCGCTCTCGATCGAAGACGTCGACGCGCCGGATCCGGATCCGAAGGGTGCCGTCGTCGACGTCGAAGCCTGCGGCGTCTGTCGGAGCGACTGGCACGGCTGGCAGGGCGACTGGGGGTGGCTGGGCCTCGAGACGAACCCGGGACAGATCCTGGGCCACGAGCCCGCGGGCCGCGTCGTGGCCGTCGGCGACGAGGTGACGAACGTCTCGGAAGGAGACCACGTCGCCGTTCCGTTCAACCTCGGCGACGGGACCTGCCACGAGTGTCGCCGAGGCCACTCGAACACCTGCGAGAACGTGATGCCGCTTGGCTTCGTCGAACCCGTACAGGGTGCGTTCGCCGAGCAGGTACACGTCCCCGCGGCCGATCACAACCTCGTCGAACTCCCCGACGGCGTCTCGTCGGTCGACATGGCCGGACTGGGCTGTCGGTTCATGACGTCGTTCCACGCGCTGGCCCACCGGGCCGACGTGAGCGCGGGCGACTGGGTGTCGGTCCACGGCGTCGGGGGCGTCGGCCTCTCGGCGGTCCACATCGCCGACGCCCTCGGCGCCAACGTGATCGCCGTCGATCTCACGGACGAGAAACTCGAGAAAGCGCAGGAACTGGGCGCCGTCGAGACCGTCAACGCCGGCGACGTCGACGACGTCCCGGCCGAAGTCAAAGCGATCGCCGACGGAGGCGCCAACGTCTCGATGGACGCCCTGGGCATCGAAACGACCTCCCAGAACTCGGTCCAGAGCCTCGGCAACCGCGGCCAGCACCTCCAGGTCGGCCTGACCACGCAGGACGAACAGGGCATGATCACCGTTCCGTCCGATGCGATGGTCATGCAGGAGATCGAGTTCATCGGCTCGCTCGGCATGCCGCCGACCCGATACGACGAGATCTTCCGCATGGTCGCGACCGGCAAACTCCGCCCCGCAGACGTCGTCTCCGAAACCATCGGTCTCGAGGACGTCACCGACAAACTCGAGGCGATGACCGACTACGAGACGGAAGGGATCCCGGTCATCGACACGTTCAACTAAATTTTGCTCTGTCGTTCGAGAGAGCGAAGCTCTCTCGTGATGACGAAAGGCGCGAAGCGCCTTTCGAACCACGGGCACGGCTTCGCCGCGCCCTCGGCAAAATTTAGTATAAAAGCACCGGAAGACACAAAGCGTCTTCCGAGTCCTCGTTCGCTTTCGCTCACGAGGACACTCCTCCTTCCGTTCGCTCGCGCTGCTCGACTCACGGCTTCGCCGTTCGCTTCTCGCGGCGCTTCGCGCCGCGCTACTCACATCGGTCGTCGGCCCGCCCGCTCCCTGCGGTCGCTCGCAGATGTTAGCGGTGACTCCTTGGCGCGGGTTGAGAACAAGCAATTGTACCGAGCGCGAACGAAGTGAGCGCTCGGCCTTTTTTCATCAAAGTTTTTTAGCGGGGTTCGACCGAGCGAAGCGAGGGAGGACCCTGCTAAAAAAGTTTGTTAGAAGGAAACCGCGTCCGGCGAGTACGGGCTGCCGGTCGGCGTCGGGTCGCGGTCGCTGTAGCCGACGCGGCCGACGGCCTTGTCGCTGACCGCGGAATAGACGGCGAAGCGCGCCTCCTCGGGGTATTCGAAGGTCTCGGATTCGAGGCGGGCGAGTACATCGCCGACCGTCTCGGATCCGTTCGGGAGTTCGAGGGTTCGATCGCCGTAGTTTTCGATCAGTTCCTCGGTGGTGGCGGGATACTCGTGGTCGTCGATGACGTCGCCGGTGCCGTTGAGCAGCATTACACCCTATCCTCCGTGAACGATAATTATAAACATTGTCCATCCATGTTTCCTAGTAGCACTTGATTCCTTATACACCTAATATGTGGCTGTGACAGCGGGACGAATGCCGGAACAGGCGCGGAGAAACGTCTTTACGACCGGCAGTCCTCGACTCGAGTAGATGCCATACGCCGATCTGCACGTCCACACGACGCGCTCGGACGGGAGTCTTGACCTCGAGACGGTGCCCGACGCCGCCCGGTACGCGGGCGTCGAGGTCGTCGCGGTGACCGACCACGATCGGCTCCAGCCGTTCGACGCGCCGGTGGTCGAGCGGGACGGCGTGACGCTCGTCAACGGGATCGAACTCCGCGTCGAGACGCCCCACGGCGAGCGGGTCGATCTGCTCGGATACGGCGTCGAGCCGACCCCGGAACTCGAGGGGATCGTCGAGCGGATCCAGCGAAATCGTATCGAGCGAGGGCGGGCGATCGTCGACTGCGTGGAGACCCGACTGGGGGTCGATCTCGGCGTGACCGTCGACGAGGGGTTCGGACGGCCCCACGTCGCCCGGGCGATCGAGGCCCATCCAGACGTCGAGTACGACTATCAGGACGCCTTCGACGAACTCATCGGCTACGGCGACCCCTGCTACGCGGCTCGAGACGTCCCGTCGTTCGAGCGCGGGCTGGCGGCGCTGTCCGGCGCCAGTCGACTCGTCTCGCTGGCCCACCCGCTCCGGTATCGCGATCCCGAAGCGGCGCTCGGACTGACCGCCGACCCCGACCTCGAGGCCGTCGAACTTCACTATCCGTACGGGCGCGACGACGTCGATTTGGACGTCGTGAAGCGGGCGATCGAACGCAACGACCTGCTGGTAACTGGCGGAAGCGACGCCCACGAGACCGAACTCGGCGTCGAGGGCCTGTCGCGACGCGAGTACGAGGCGACGACTATCGCAGACTCGTGAGACAACCTTAGCCGATAGCGGAGGGTTCAATGCATCGTGGTCCCAAAAGGCACCTATGAACTGCCACTACTGTGACCGCGAGGCCGCGTTCGCCGCCGAATCGGACGGTCTCAAAGTCGGTCTCTGTGAGGAACACTTCCGCGAACGCTTACAGGAGCTCGCGGAAGCCGACGGCCTCGAGACGCTCAAGGAGAAAGTGGACGTCGACCGCGCCGAGTAGCAGGTCCCAACCGTCTCTCAGGCCGACCGTCCCGCGTCGACGTCGATCGCGTCGACCGGACAGACGTCGACGCAGAGCATACAATCGATACACTGGGCCTCGTTTGCGGGGTCGGCCTTCTCTTCGCTCTCCGGATGGCCGGGCGTCTCGACCCACTCGAAGACGTCGACGGGGCAGTCCTCGAGGCAGGCGCCGTCGGCGATACAGAGGTCGAAGTCGACCGCGACGTGCGTTCCGTGGATGCCGAGTTCTTCGGGTTCGTCGACGGGGCCCCAGACGGAGTGGCCCTCGTGTTCGTCGACCTGGTCGCGGTTCTCGTGAAACTGCGGATCTATGGCCATTGCTAACATCGCTAGCGGCGGCACAGCCTTAAAGATATATACTCGTTGACCGACAGCGGGCGCCTCGAAGCGGGGAACCGTCGGCTCACTCCTCGAGGGAGCGATCCTCGTGACGGATCTCGAGTCGGTCGTCGAGCAGTTCGCGCATCCAGACGGCGAAACCGTGATCGTGACCGTAGGTCCAGACCGCCACCTGCTGGGTCACGTCGGGGAGGTCGCTCTCCTTGATCCCGGTCGCGACGATCGATTTCTGGTCGGTCATGAGCAACTGACCGGGCCACTCGGAGTGGATTTCGTTCGTCGTCGCGATATCGGGCGAGACCGTGACGGCAGCGCCCGGAACCGCGTCGGCGAACTCCTCGCGCTCGTCCTCGGTCGGCACTTCGATGTAGACGTCGACGCCGCGGTCGGCGGCCGACGCAAGGGACTCGACGATCCGCGTTTCGGCCACCTTTGGCGCCGGCACGAGGTAGTGAACCGTATCGTCGGCGTCCTCGAGAAACGTGACGATGCGGTCGGTAACGTGCTCGTTCTGCGTGATCGCCCACATCCCCTCGTCGTCGTCCGATTCCGGCGTCTTGAGGTTCCCGAGCGCGTTCTCGGCGGCGTTGATCCGGGAGTCGTAGTCCTCGCGGATGCGCCGACAGGCCGTGTCGACCGAGACGGCCTTGTACTCTCGGGGTTCGGTCTGCTGGACGTTGACGAGCCCCTTCCGATCGAGGCGCTCGATGGTGTCGTACACCCGCGAGCGGGGAACGTCTGCGACCTGGCTCACCTCCTTTGCGGTTCCCCTGGAGATCCGCGTAAGGGCGACGAAACACCGCGCTTCGTATTCGGTCAGCCCCAGTTCCTCGAGGGCCATGACCGCTTCCTCAGCGTTGGACACGCACGATTATCACTGAGAAACAGGGAAAAAACGTGGCTTGCCAACGCCGCCCCGTCATGTGACGGTCACTCGAACACGCGAAACGAACTCTCGCCGCAGGGACAGCCGTTCGCGCTTCCGATGGGGCGGACCTCGTCGCCGCCGTCCGAGAACCAGACGGCCATCGTCCTGCCACAGTTCGTACACTGCGCCGCTCCCTTCCGTTGTGACCGTGCTCCCATACGCGCTACTTCTCCGGGAAAACGGATAAGCGAAGCGTGAGTTTTCGGAGAGTACGGCCTCGGGTACTCCAGCCGTAACAACAGCCCGAGATCTCGACTCGAGTACGAACGAGACGTCCCGTATCTCAGTAGCCCAGGGAGAACGCCCGATTGATCGTCAGGGCAACGAAAACGAGCGCGAGCAACGCGGCGAGGAAGCCGAAGGAGACGCCCCAGCCGAAGAGATCGGCCAGCGCGCCCGTGACGACCGATCCGAGCGCACCGACGAAGCCGTAGACGGTGCGGACGAGCCCGAAGCCCGCGCTTCGCTCCGCCGCCGAGAGGTGATCCATAAACCGAGGCAGCAACGCTCCGCCCCAGCCGAGCCCGATCCCGAGGAGGACGACCGCGCCCGCGACGGCGGGGATGCCCGGAACCGCCAGCAGCACGGCGATGCCGGCGACGGCGAGGAGCATACAGCCCGCCGTGGCGACGTCGCGACCGTAGCGATCCGACGCCGCGCCCACCCCGACGCCCGTAATTCCCTGGACGAGGAAGTAGCCGCCGAACACGAGGCTCGCCGTCGTCGCCGACTGGCCGCGATACGCGACGAGGAACGTCGGCAGGAACGAAGCGACGGCCTGCCAGACGAAATCCCCCAGTACGGCCAGCGCGACGGTGAAGGCGATCTTCGGCCGCCCGAGCAGTTCCGCCAGCGGCTCGAACTCGAACCGTTCGGCCATCGGCTGGTCGGGGCGCCGGGGGTCGATCGGCCGGACCGCGCGGGCGAACAGGAAGAAGATCGGGACGGCCACGACGACCCCGACCGCGATCGCGGCCCGCCAGCCGTAGCGGACGCCGATCCAGGCGGCCACCGGCGGCACGATGAGTCCCGCAATGGGGCCGCCGCTGTTGTGGACGCCGATCGCGGCGCCGATCTCGTCGTAGGTCCGGGTCAGCAGCGACGTGGCGACGCTGTAGTGGAGGCCGGCGGCGAACCCGAGCGCGATAACGCAGAGCACGAACAGCGGGAACAGCGGTGCGAACGCGAGAAGCGCGCTCGCGATCGCCGTCCCGCCGACCGCGATCAGAATGATGCGCCGCTCGCCGTACCTGTCGGCGAGGACGCCGCTGGGGAACTGCGCGAGGAAGTAGGCCATCCACAGTCCCGTCAGCGCGAGCCCGATGACGGCGTTGGAGACGCCGAAGGCGGCGGTGATCTGGGGGACGACCGGGCTGATGACCAGCCGGGCGGCCATCGTCGCCAGAAAGGCGAGCGTACACGCCGCCAGGACGGTTTCGTTGTATCGCCAGCGCATCAGTTCACGTCGAAATCGGGGTCGGGTTCCGGCTCGATCATCGGGGTGCGTCTCTCGGCAGTCGGTACGAAAACGCTACTCGAGAGTCACCGGTCCCGCCCCATGACGGTGTTGCTACCGGCAGTCGACGCCTCGAGTCCGGTCCCCTCAGTTCGCAGCTCACCGATCCGACTCGAGCCGCGGAATCGGGTCGCGAGCGTGATTCTTTTGCGACTGCCGCCGAAGAGACGGGTATGGACCTCACACATCGTCCGCGGCGACTCCGACGGGATCGGGTGCGCGGTCTCGTCAGCGAGACGAGCCTCGAGCCGACCGATCTGATCGCGCCGGTGTTCGTCGACGCGACGACCGACGAGCGGGTGCCGATCGAGTCGATGCCGGGCCACGAGCGGGTGCCGATCGACGAGGCCGTCGCCCGCGTCGAGGAAGTCCTCGAGACGGGCGTCGAAGCCGTCATGCTGTTCGGCATCCCTGAATCGAAGGATCCCGAAGGAACCCGCGCGTGGGCCGATGACGGCGTTATTCAGGAGGCGCTTCGTCGGATTACGAGCGAGACCGACGCCTACGTCATCACCGACGTCTGCCTCTGCGAGTACACCGACCACGGCCACTGCGGCCCCCTCGAGGAGGAACTCCGGAGCGAAGGCGGCGTCGCCGAGGACGGCCCCGGCTGCGAGCCGACGCTGACCGTGGACAACGACGCGACCCTCGAGGCGCTCGAGGAGATCGTTACCTCGCACGCCCGTGCGGGCGCAGACATGGTCGCACCCAGTGGCATGATGGACGGCATGGTCGGGACGATCCGCGACGCCCTCGACGGCGCGGGGTACGAACACGTCCCGATCATGAGCTACGCGGCCAAGTACGAGAGCGCCTTCTACGGCCCCTTCCGGGACGCCGCCGACGGCGCGCCCTCGTTCGGCAACCGACGGCACTACCAGATGGACCCCGCGAACTCCCGGGAAGCCATGCGGGAGGTCCGCCTCGACGCCGAGCAGGGCGCGGACGTGATGATGGTCAAACCGGCCCTCCCCTACCTCGACATCGTCAGCGCCGTGCGACGGGAGTTCGACCACCCCGTCGCCGCCTACAACGTCTCCGGCGAGTACGCGATGCTCCACGCCGCCGCCGAGAAGGGGTGGCTGGATCTCGAGGAAGTGGCCCTCGAGTCGCTGCTGTCGATCAAACGCGCCGGTGCGGATCTGATTCTGACCTACTTCGCGGAGGACGTGGCGCGACGACTGCCCGCCGGTCGGTAGGCGGTCGCGTCGATTTCGAACACTCGACGATTACCCGATCGAGGCCGATTCGCGGTGAGCGGCTCGCGGAATCGACCCTCGGTCACGGCATTCGGACGAACGTCCAGTCGGCGCTCTCTCCGTCGCACGAGTGGCAAGATCTGCCGCGCGCGAGCGTCGACCGCTCGCTCGAGGCGCGATATCGGGCATTCGCGGGCGACGGTCGAAGCCGACCGAGTTTTTCCGAGTTTACAAAGAGCGAATATATAACCACGACTCGAAAAATCCGCAAGATCGAATAGCCTTATACACATTAAATCCCCTCTAGATTTGATCGTATGGCCCTATTACGGCACGATTATCAATCGTTCTTAAACGCTAATCCTTATATGGAGTTGGTCCATCGTGATCAGACGTGATTAAGCAGACAACCATGAGCCCGAATGGAGCAGACATGGACAAACGTCTACAACGCATCGGGGCGGAAGTGAGTGAAAACGGGGTGGTCGCCTAATGGAGCCGACGCTACTACAGAGCGGGGAAGAGGTCGAGATGCTGATGGAGGCGATCAACTACACGTGGATCCTGGTTGCCACCTTCCTGATCTTCTTCATGCACGCCGGCTTCGCCATGCTCGAGGCGGGCCAGGTGCGCTCGAAGAACGTCGCCAATCAGCTGACGAAGAACCTGCTGACTTGGAGCGTCGGCGTGACGGTGTTCTTCCTGGTTGGCGCGACCGTGGAGGGTCTCGTCGCCGGAGACGGCCTCGCGTTCCAGTTCCAGAGCGATGCGGCGAGCTGGATGGACTGGCTGTACGGGGCCGTCTTCGCCATGACGGCGGCGACCATCGTTTCGGGAGCCGTCGCCGGTCGGGCGAAGCTCCGTGCGTACGTCACGTACACGTTCCTCCTGGCCGCGGTCATCTACCCGGTCGTTACCGGCCTCACGTGGGCCGGCGAACACCTCGCGTACGGCGGCGTCGTGTTCCACGACTTCGCGGGCGGGATGATCGTCCACGGCATGGGCGGCATCGCCGGTCTCACCGCCGCGTGGATCCTCGGTCCGCGCATGGACCGGTACAACAGCGACGGGAGCGTAAACGTCATTCCCGGGCACTCGCTGACCTTCGCCGCGCTCGGCACGCTGATCCTCGCCTTCGGCTGGTACGGCTTCAACGTCGGTACCTCGGCGATCATCGGCGAGGGCGCGTTCCTCGGCGACCAGCTCGGTCGCGTCGCCTTGACGACGACGGTCTCGATGGCCTGCGGTGCGATGGGGGCCGGACTCGTCGCCTGGCTCAAGACCGGCAAAGTCGATACCCTGTACGTCGCGAACGGTCTGCTGGCCGGCTTGGCCGCGATCACCGCGATCCCCGACACGACCGCGTGGTGGGGCGCGTTCGTCGTCGGCGGTCTCGCCGGCGTTCAGCTGCCGCTCGTCTTCGAGTTCGTCGAGCAATACCTGAAGATAGACGACGTCTGTGCGGTCTTCCCGGTCCACGGCTCCGCTGGGGTCCTCGGAACGCTGCTGTTCCCCTTCGTGGCCGCACCGGGCGTCGTCGATAGCGTCGCGAACGCGTTCATCTCGCAGCTGATCGGCGTCGGCGTCATCACCGTCTGGACGGTCGTCGCGACCGGCCTGATCTGGTTCGTGTTCAAGCTCGCCGGCCAGGCCCGCGTCTCGCCGGAACACGAGCGCGACGGGCTCGACGTCTCCGAACACGGTGTCGACACCTACCCCGAGTTCGGCCAGCCCGACGTCGCGACCGACGGCGGTGAGCGATTCGGAGAATCGGGATCCTCGTCAGAACTCCGTTCTGACGGCGGCAAGCCCAACGACGGCGAGCTCAAGATGATCACCGCGATCATCCGCCCCGACAAGCTCGGCGACGTCAAGAAGGGACTCGCCGAGATCGGCGCGCCGTCGCTGACGGTCACCAACGTCTCCGGCCGCGGTTCCCAGCCCGCGAAGAAGGGTCAGTGGCGCGGCGAGGAGTACACGGTCGACCTCCACCAGAAGGTCAAGATCGAGTGCGTCGTCGCCGATATCCCGGCTCAGGACGTCGTCGAGGCCATCGGCGAGGCCGCCAACACCGGCGAGCCGGGCGACGGCAAGATCTTCGTCCTGCCCGTCGAGGACGCCTACCAGGTCCGGACCGGCAAGACCGGACAGGACGCCGTCTAAGATCGGGACGCGCCGGTCGTCACACGCGCGTTCCGCCGAGACGCGTTCCGGGAGCACGCTCGTGCTCGCGCGACCCACGTTCCGCAGTGCCTCTGACACTCGGCAGTTCGGCGCCCGTTCCGAACCGGGCGCCACCGGTCGTCGCTGACATACCGACGGCCGCCATTCGATGGTGGGACTCCGTACCGTTCGATCGTGTCGCGGTTCTCGACGTAACGGATCCACCCGTTTCTGTTTTTAACGGCATCGGTTCGCCGTTCGATCGGCACCGTCGCTCGAGTCGACGACGCCGCGAGTCTCGGTCGCCGACGCGGCGGGTGCGACGGGAGAACCCGCCAGTACGCTTATTGAATGCGGCTACGAGGCGGGGAGTGAATGAGTCAGAAACGCGACGGATCGGCGTTGGCGTACGACGAAGCCGAGACGGTCGACCGCGGTTCGGACCGTTCGGGTCGGACCGAATCGCGGAGGGAGCTCTCGTTGCTCGAGGGCGAGGAGGTCCTCGTCGACGCGCAGCCGACGTGGTGGAACTGGATCGGCCACGCCGTCGGCGGCGGACTTGCCGGACTGGTCGGAGTGATCGGCCTCGCGGCCGGGAGCGCAGCGGCGGGAGTGCTCGGAATCGTCACGGGGCTCGTGATCGCGGGCTACATCTGGTATCGACGGAACCGAGTCCGCTATCTCGTCACCGACCGGCGGCTCGTCGTGATCGCGGGATTCACCGCCAGGACGACCTCCGAGACGTGGATGGAAGATATTCGCGGACTACAGACGAGTACGACCGCCTTCAGTCGCGGACGGGGGTTCGGAACCGTCACCGTCTCGCACGCGGTGATCCCGCAGGGATTCAGCCGAACGAGCGCGCTGTCGCTCTCGGGCGTGCCGAACTACGCCGACGTGGCGAACACGATCCGGCAGCGCCAGTCCGAGCGGAAGGCCGGCGACTACTGAGCCGCCGCTTCGGTCCCGTCCTCGAGGAAACCTCGGTACTACTTTCCCGTCTCATTCCCAACACCGGAGTATGAACGACGACAACTCACGCGACCTCTACGATCGGGCGCTGTCGGTCATGCCCGGCGGAGTCAACTCGGCGGTTCGTGCGGCGATCGAACCGTACCCGTTCTTCGTGCAGAAGGGCGACGGCGGCCACGTCATCGACGCCGACGGCAACCGCTACGTCGACTGGGTGATGGGTCTCGGCCCGCTGCTGCTCGGCCACGACCTCCCGGAACCCGTCCGGGCGGGTATCCAACAGAAGGCCAGCGAGGGGCCGATGTACGGCACCCCGACCGAGATCGAGGTCGACCTCGCGGAGTTCGTCGTCCGTCACGTCCCCAGCGTCGAGAAGATCCGCTTCGTCAACTCCGGCACCGAAGCGACCACCTCGGCGGTCCGACTCGCACGCGGCTACACCGGCCGGAACAAGATCGTCGTCATGCAGGGGGGCTACCACGGCGCCCAGGAGTCGACGCTGGTCGAGGGCGACCACGAGAACTCGCGTCCATCCTCGGCCGGGATCCCGCAGTCGTTCGCCGAGCACACGCTTCCCGTCCCGTTCAACGACGAGGACGCCGTCCGCGAGGTCTTCGAGGAGCACGGCGACGACATCGCGGCTGTCCTCACCGAACCCATCCTGGGGAACTACGGCATCGTCTACCCCGAGGAAGGGTACCACGAGTTCCTCCGTGAGATCACCGACGAGCACGGCTCGCTGCTGATCTTCGACGAGGTCATCACCGGCTTCCGCGTCGGCGGCCTCGGCTGCGCCCAGAGCGAGTTCGGCGTCACCCCCGACCTGACGACCTTCGGGAAGATCATCGGCGGCGGCTTCCCGGTCGGCGCCATCGGCGGCCGCGCCGAGATTATCGAGAACTTCACCCCCTCCGGCGACGTCTTCCAGGCCGGCACCTTTTCGGGTCACCCCGTCACGATGGCCGCCGGGCTCGAGACCCTCACGTTCGCCGCCGAGAACGACGTCTACGAGCACGTCAACGGCCTCGGCGACCGGCTCCGTCGCGGGCTGACCGACATCGTCGCCGATCAGGCGCCGAGTTATACGGTCACCGGCACCGACAGCATGTTCAAGGTGATCTTCACGCGCGAGGGACCGAGCCCCAACTCCCTCGAGGAGCAGTGTCCGGCCGGCTGCCGACAGGATCCGACCTGTCCGCGCTACGACTACAGCCCCAAGAACGCCGGCGACGTGAAAAACGCCGAGACCGAGCGCTGGCGGCGGATCTTCTGGGGCCAGATGAAAGAGCAGGGCGTCTTCCTCTCGCAGAACCAGTTCGAGTGCCAGTTCGTCAGCTACGGCCACACCGAGGAAGACGTCGAGGAGACCCTCGAGGCGTACAAGCACGCGCTGTGATCGGGGCGTAAGCCTGAGCCATCTCCCCTCGCGACCGACGGGGTGCGGGGGACCGACCAGCAGCGACGCGGGACGAGAACCGGCCGCCGATGATATCGAACGGCAGACCGCCGACCGCCGACGACGCCACAGGACTCGCGCTCGGAATGAGCACACACGTCGACGAGATCGATTGGGCCCGGATCGTCGAGCGGTTGCTCTACCTGTTTCCGCCGATCCTCGGGGTCGGACTCGTCGGGGTCTTACAGGACGCAGAACCGGGCGTTCCCGGCCTCCAGTTCGTGTTGTTGCTCCTCAGCGGGTTCGGCTACACCGCCCTGACGCTCGGCTTGCTCGTCGCAATTTTCTTCGACGCACGCCGGATACGACGCCGACCGCGGGCCAGCGGGAACTGGACGCCGAACCCGTGGCTCAACGCCGCCGCCGCGCTCGTCTCGCCCCCGGTCGCGGGCGTCGCCTATCTCGTTCGCAGACACAGACGGTTCGGGACGCCGGCGGGACGGTCGGACTGGTGGCTCGTCGTGGCGGTGTCGCTCGCGACGACGCTGTTCGGGTTCGTCGCCGCGGCCGTCGCGATCGTCTTCACGATTCCGGGGCTGCTGGCGGCCGCCGTCGGGCTCGCGGGAACCGTCGCCGTCGGCTCGTTCCCGATCGCGATCCACCGGGACGCGGCTTACGTCTGCACGCGAAATCGGTCGTGGCGACCGAATCCGGCGCTCTACCTCGGGATCGCCTTTCTGAGCCTGTTCGTGCCGCCGCTCCAGCCGATCGTGGCGGGCTACTACCTCGTCCGTCGGCACGACGCGGTCGGCCGGCCGTGAGCGTCCGCGGTAGCGACCGGACGCGTCGAGTGTACGAACGAGGCGTCCCTCGAGGACGGCCGCGTCTCCGTTACGACGGCGGCGACGAGGAGGCGCTCGAGGACGCGGTCGACTGCGACTCGGCCGCCGCCGGAAGTTCGACCGCAAACGTCGTTCCGTCCGGCCCCGTCTCGACCACGTCGACCGAGCCCTCGTATCTGGTCACGAGTTGGCGAACCAGATACAGCCCGATCCCGTGGGAGCTTCCGCGACTCTGGGTGCGTTCGAAGAGCGTCTCGAGCGTCGAGTCGGTGATTCCGGGGCCGTTATCCGCGATTTCGACCCGGACGGTTTCGGGGCCGGGATCGACCGCGACCGAGACGCGCGGCGTCGCAGCGTCGTTGTGTTCGACCGCGTTCGAGAGGAGGTTCCCGAAGACGCGAGCGACCAGGTGGTCGGCCCGAACGGAGACCTCCGGCGGGATCGACGTCTCCACGTCGACGGGGCCCCACTTGTGTTCCAGCTTCCGCACTTCGTCGGTCAGCAGTCGGGAGAGGTCGACCGTCTCGAGTTGCACCTCGCCGTCGGTCGACTGCAACAGGATTCGCACGTCGTCGATCACCGTCGACATCTCCTCGGACTCGTCGATCACGATCTCGGCCCACCGTCGTTGTTGGTCGGTCGTCGCCGCTTCCTCGCGGAGCAGCGACGCGTACCCGTTGATGATCGTCGCCGTGTTCAACACCTCGTGGCGGAGGATACCGTTGAGGTAGTCGAGGTACTCCCGTTGCTCCGCTAAGTGTTCCGCCCGGAGCGAGGCGCGCTCGGCGGTCAGGGTGCGTTCGATGGCTCGCCCCTCGAGGCAGCCGATTAGCAAGCCGATGCCGGCGCCGAGTACGACGGCCCACCGCGCCCACGAGACGACGTGCACCCACGACTCGGTCGGCATCGTGGCGATGAGCGCGAGGTTGACGAGCAAGAAGATTACCAGTCCGCCGACCGACCAGCCGACGGCCCGTGGATAGCGACTCGGCGGGAGGTCCGCATTCCGGAGCCAGTACCCGCCGAACGCGATCCCGCCGATGGCGGGAACGGACGTGACGATACCGACCAGAAACTGCCCGCTGGTGACGAACTCGATCCCCCACGCGAAGTATACCACGATCTCACCGACCAATACGATCGTCAGTGCGGCTGCGAAGCCGATCACGTACTGCGGGATTCGATCCGGGGAGACGATATCGGCGTCCGCGGGCCAGCGCATATACTGGTAATCAGTTTCGGTTTTGTTAGCAGTATCGGCCCTCCGAGAACGCCCCGTCGGGTAATCGGTGGTCGCCGGAACGCAAGAGATGTCGACCGGGACTCAGTCGTCGTCGCTGGCCGGATCGACGGGATCGACGGCGTCGTCGCCGAAGATCCGGTCGGCGATGACGTGGCTGCGGGTCTCCTCGGCGGTCGGCTTCCGCTGGAAGAGGAGCTTCACGACGACGTCCCAGGCGAAGACGATCGCGCCGGCGATCAGGAGGGTGTCACCGGGCATGCGCAGCCAGAACAGCGTCTGGACGAGCCCGCCGTCGTAGAACTCGAGGCTGCGCGAGGCCGCGTAGCCCTCCGTGAAGGCGACCTCGAGCTGGAGGAAGCCGACGGGGAGCAGCGAGAGGAACAGCATCAGCGCCAGCCCGGCGTTGCACAGCCAGAACGACCAGCGCAGCCGCCGGTCGGACCAGCGTGCGTCGCGGGTGGTCACCCGGAGGATGTAGACGGCCATCCCCATCGCGAGGAAGCCGAAGGCGCCGAACATCGCGCCGTGGGCGTGGGCGACCGTGAGGTAGGTCCCGCTCTCGAAGTAGCTGATCACCGGCAGGTTGATGAAGAAGCCGATGACGCCGGCCCCGAAGAAGTTCCAGACGGACGAGGCGACGATGAAGTAGAACGCCATCCGGTAGGGGAAGTCCGTCCCGGCGGCGTCCATCGCGCGGTACTGTCCCAGCGCCTCGTAGAGGATGAAGAGGAGCGGGATGAACTCGAGCGTCGAGAAGACGCTGCCGATCGGCAGCCAGACCTCGGGGAGGCCGGCCCACCAGTAGTGGTGGGAGACGCCGATGATGCCGCTGCCCATGACCAGCGCGGCCTGGAAGATGACGGCCTTCTCGGCCGATTTCTTCGAGAGGAGGTTCATCGAGACCAGCGTCAGGGCGATGACGACGAGGATGAAGAACTCGAAGACGCCCTCGACCCACATGTGGACGACCCACCAGCGCCAGAACTCCGTGATGACGAAGTTCGTCTTCGGCGTGTAGAGGAAGCCGGCCGTGAACAGCAGGCCGATCGAGCCGCCCGCGTAGACGATCATGTGGGCGAGCCCGTAGCGGGGCTCGCGATCGAGCAAGGGCTTGAAGCCACGCGCAACGAGCGCGGTCCAGCCGAGGAAACCGACCAGCAGGCCGGCCTGCCAGACGCGACCGATCTCCAAGTACTCCAGGCCCTCGTTACCCAGCAGCCACCACAGCTGTCCGTCGAAGACGTTGTTGACGCCGAGCCAGATGCCGGCGAGGCCGCCGACGGCGACGACCAGTAACGCGGCGATCAGGCCCTTGATGTACAGCGCCTGCTTGCGCGGCTCGCGGCCCGTCAGCAGCGGCGCGAGGAAGAGGCCGGCGCCGAGCCACATCGTGGCGATCCAGAGGATCCCCAGGTCGACGTGCCACGTGCGAGCGATCGTCCACGGGAGCCACTCGAGGATGTCGACGCCGAGGACCTCGTGGAGCCCGAAGAAGTCGTCGCGCTCGACGTAGTAGTGGGCGAGCAGTCCGCCCATGAACGTCTGGAGGACGAACAGCAGCGCGCCGATGAGGACGAATCTGGTGCTCAGCAGCTGGCTCGGGGTGAGATCGATCTCCTTCGGGTGGGGGATCGAGACGCCCGCGGCCTCCGGTTCGGGGAGTTCGACGGCCTGGTAGAGCCAGATGGCGACCCCGGCGCCGGCGATCAGTAACACCATCGCGATGACGCTCCAGGTCATCACCGCGCCGCCGGCGTCGTTACCCGCGGCCGGCGAGTACGGGAAGTCGTTCGTAAAGGAGACGTCCGAACCGGGCCGATCGGTGTGGGAGATCCAGGCGGTCCACAGCGCGAAGTCGGCGAACCGCTCGGCCTCCTCTTCGGTCGGGATCAGTCCGTCCTGAATCCCGCGCTCGCGGTCGCCCTCGTGGTACGTCTCGACGTAGTCCTGGCGCACCTGCTCGTGGGCGTACGCTTCCGCGGCGGAGTACTCGACCCGCTCGCCGTCGGCGTACTCGCTCGACTGCAGCTCCTCCCGGACCTGCGCGTCGATCGCGGCCCGTTCGGACGACTCGAGGTCCTCGTAGGCCGTGTCGTGCTCTTCTTGCGCGTAGTAGTCGCGCATGTGCTCGGTCTTCAACTCGAGGGCGTCGGCGGTGTAGTCGACGTCGTAGTAACTACCGCGACCGAGCATCGAGCCCTGGTTCATCAACCCGTTCTCCTGGAAGACCATCTTCCCGGACTGGACGTCGTCGCTGGTCGCGACGGTCTCGCCGTCCGGGCCGACGATCGTCTCCGGTATCTCGGGTTCGTTCTCGTAGGAGAGCCACGCCCCGCCGCCCATCACGACGAGGTTCGCGACGAAGATCACCGCGAGGAACGTGGCCAGTTGCTTTCTGGAGACGTGCATGACAAGCGGTGATCGAACCGCCACACCCTCAAGTAGCGCTGCAATTCCTACGGAGTGGAAAAACGTGCGAACCGGTTCGGGCGGGGAGTCAAGGGGAAACCGGTCGAGGGGCTTGCGCGCCGAACTCGAGCGCCGAACGGACGCCGAACGCGGCCGTCTGCGCGAACCGCCCGACGCCGCGAGGCTCGAGCGCGCCGCGCGCGAGGGAGTCGTCGACTGCAGGCTGTAGCTCTTTGCCGCCCATGCCGGTAGGAGTGCCCGATGAGCCACATCGACGACAGCGCCGACGAGGTCAGATCGCTCGAGATCGGGGCCGTGAGCCGGCTGTTCGAGGAGACGACGTTCCCGATGACGACCGAGGAAGTTCTGACGGAGTTCGCCGACGTCGAGATCGCCTACCCGCGCCGGTCGGAGCCGCTCCGGGTGATCCTCGAGACCTCGGGTCACGAGACCTACGAGAGCGCCGACGAACTCGAGTTGGCGATCCTAAACGGCGTCCGGCGCGACGCGGTCGGGCGGCCCCGGTACAGCGACCGCGGGGACAGCCCCCACGATACCGACGAACAGCTGCGGATGCAGCAGTCGTTCTGACGGCCCGACGACGCGAGCGAGAGCCACCGAGAACCCATGAGTACCACAGCGACCACAGCACGCGACGCACTGACGGCCCAACTCGAACGACTGTACGCCATCGAACGGGAGCTGCAATCGGCCCTCGAGACGCTGTCGACCGACGTCTCGATCGACACGCTCGACGAGATACGCGCCCTGGAGTGTCGCGAGCAGCTCCAGTACGTCATCGACCAGCACCGCGAGGAGACCGAGACGCACGTCGACCGGATCGAACGCGCCTTCGACGCCCTCGGCGCCGAACCGAAGACGCGCCCCGTGCCGGCCCTCGACGGCCTGCTCGCCGACAAGGAGGCGTTCAACAACGTCGTCCTGAACGACGGGCTCCGACCGCTGTTCTACATCCAGACGACGCTCCAGCTCGAGGCCGTCGAGTGTACGGCCTACGAGACGACGATGGCGCTGGCCGGCGCGCTCGAGGACGGCGAGGAGGGCGACGAGACGACCGGTGCCGGCGATGCCGTCGTCGACGCGCTCGAACACAACTACGACGACGAGCGGCGGATGCGGACGGACCTCGAGGAGCTCGCCGACGGCGAGGCCGTCGAGACCCTGCTGGCCGCGAGTCCGATCGACGACGCGCCCCGAGAATCGCTCGATCGATCCCGGCGGGAGCGATCGCACCCGGACCGACACGGAGCGACCGATCCATGAACGTCGAAACGCTCGAGGACCTGTTCGGCCTGCAGCTCCAGCACGCCTACTACGCCGAACGGGCGCACGTCGAACTGCTCTCGGAGATGGCCGACGCGGCGCCGACCGACGACCTCCGCGAGGTACTCGCCGACCACCGCGCGGAGACCGACGCCCAGGTCGACCGGCTCGAGGACGTCTTCGCGGCGCTCGGTCGACACCCGCGGGCGAGTCGAACGCGGTCGATCGACGGGCTGGTCGAGTCGTGGCACGAGCACCGATCGGGGTCGGACGGCGATCCCGCGGTCCCGAGCGCCCTCGAGATCGCGCTCACGGGCGAACGGCTCGAGATCCGCGCCTACGAATCGCTGCTGACCCTCGCCGGTCGGCTGGCCTACGCCGACGACGTCGTCGAGCCGCTCGAGACGACGTTGGCCGAGGAACGGGCGGCGGTCGAGGCGCTCGAGGAGGTCGAAACGGAGGAATCGATTCTGAAAACCCTCGCGCTCGAGGAGGGATAAGGAGCGGTCGCCTCGACGCGAGCGCTACTCGGTGCTGAACCGATCGTAGCGGGCCCGATAGCCCGCCAGCCGACCGGCGGGAGCGGTCGCCGTCGCGAGCGCCCGCTGGAGCGCGAGCGGAACGCGCGCGAGGGCGAACTCGTCGCGGTAGGCGTCGGCGATCACGGCGAGTTGCAGCGGCCCCGGCAGCCCCCAGCCGTTGGTCTTCCCCTCTCGAGCGAGCCCGAACAGCGTCTCGAAGAGCCGGTTGGACTCGAGTGCGGGCCGCAGTTCGATAGTCGTGCGAACCGGCTCGTCGCCGTCGTTCCAGATCGTGTGGTCGGAGCCGGGCGGCACCGCGAAGCGAGTCCCCGGCGTCGCCGTCCACTCGTCGCCCCCGATGCGAACGCCGAGTCGGCCGGCTTCGACCGCGATCCGTTCCCGCTGGCCGGGGTGGACGTGATCGACCTTGCCGACGGCGAACCCGTCGGGCTCGAGCGCGTACTCGAATCGCAGCCCCGCTTCCGTTCGCTCTCGAAACGCGATCCGTTCGCCGGTGACCGGGTTCGAGATGGCGGCCGTCGTCGATAGCGAAGTCACGGTCGGGCTTCGTCGGTGCGAGGGAAAGCGCTTATCGACGGCCGGCGGAGTGTCAGCGCCGCCGATACGAACGCGCGTGCCGATGCTGTACGGCACGGACGTCGAGCTAGAAGCGCGGCAGGCGGCTGCAGGCACCGTCACTTCAACGAATCGCGTGATAGGGACCGTATCGAATCGCGACGGCGGCGTCGGTACGGACGCCGACGAACGCGCCGTCGCCGAACCGACCGGCGACACGGCGGCGGAAACCGCCTCGTCGGCCCACCCGACGGGGCGCCGACAGCGACCGCTGTGACGCACCGACGGCCGAACTCCCTCCTGAGTATGAACACGAGCATCGAAGTCGAGTACTGGGTCGTCGACGCGGACGGCGAACTCACCGAACCGGGCGCGCTCGCGGCGGTCTCCGAGCGAACCGAACGGGAGTTCGTCGAGCCGCTGTTCGAGTTGAAGACGCCCCCCTGCGAGACGATCGACGAACTGCGGGCGACCTTCGCCGAGCAACTCGAGGACGTCCTCTCGACGGCGGCGGCCGAGGAGAAGCGACTCGTCCCGCTGGGGACGCCGATCAACTGCGGCGCGATCGACCGCCGGCCCGGCGAACGCGGGCGCATCCAGAAGGCGGTCCTCGGCGAGGACTTCGCCTACGCGAAGTACTGCGCCGGGACCCACATCCACGTCGAGAAGCGCAACGTCACCGATCAGCTCAACACGTTAATAGCCCTTGACGCGGCGCTCGCGCTGGTCAACTCCTCGCCGTACCTCGACGGCGAGCGGGTGGCCAACAGCGCCCGCGCCCACTGCTACCGGAAGAAGTGCTACGGCGGCCTCCCGAAACACGGCCAGCTCTGGCACTACGTCGACACCGTCGGCGAGTGGCACCGCCGGCTCGAGGATCGCTACGAGGAGTTCAAGCGGGCCGCCCTCGAGGAGGGGATCGACGAGGCGGCGATCGAGGACAACTTCTCGACCGACGACGTCGTCTGGACGCCGATCAGGTTGCGCGACCAGATGCCGACCGTCGAGTGGCGCTCGCCCGACGCGGCGCTGCCGAGCCAGCTCCTCCGGCTGGCCGACGACCTCGAGACCGTGATGGAACGCGTTCACCACACGAACGTCGAGGTCGAGTCCGTGAGCGACAGCCGCCACGCCGGCCACGTCACCGACGACGGCATCAGGCTCCCCACGTTCGAGACCGCCTGTACCTTCGCCGAATCGGCGATCGACGACGGCCTCGAGTCGGCCGACGTCGTCGGCTACCTCGACCGGATGGGGTTCGCCGTCGACGACTACCACCCCATCTCCACGCGGATCGACGGCCGCCAGTACGTGACGCGAGGCGACGCGCGGGACCTCCGCCTGGAGTACGCGAACCGGCTCGAGGAGGACGTCGACGAACTGGTCGAGACGGTGGGCGTCTGACGCTCCTCGGCGCCAAGAGAGTGGAGCGAAAATTGGTTTAGTAGCGGATAAGAACTACGCATCGAAGAAATTGATTCAGAATTCGTTGGAGGAGAAATCTTATTCCTCGAATCAGCCAAAAATAAATCATGGCGGCTAACACGACAGATTCGGACGATAGTTTGTTTGTCCGACTCCAGTGGGGTGTGAAAATCGGACTTACACTGCTTATTTTCGTGTACGGTGTGGTGATATTGTCCGACACTATCGAGGACCCCATCCCATCAAACGTATGGGCAGTCGTGTGGTTCGCGGTGGCTGGCTACCTGCTTGTGCGTGCGGTACGCCTGAGTAGGCAGTCATGAGACACTCGCACACGTAGTTACCAAACTGCCTGTTTCAGGCATGGGTATGAATAAAGAAATCGCGCTACTATCCACTGATACCGATCCACGACAGGACTGATCTCAGTTTCCGTCGTCGTACTCGTACTCGGCTTCGGGATCCTCGACGCCCTCGGTCCGGGAGCCGACCCAGGCGCCGAGCGAGAGCCCGTAGACGAGGTGACCCGCGTGGAACAGCGCGAGCTCGTCGGCCTCGAGTCGGATGTCCAGCAACTCCTTCAGCATGAACTGCGAGCCGAACGCCGAGAGGACCATCCCGTAGATCGAGCCCCAGACGAGCCCGCGTTGCTCGGGTTCGATCGATCGTTCGGCGTCCTGAAGGGCGAACAGGCCGCCGAAGATCGCCCCCGCCTGAATCCCGTAGACGAAGTGGAGGACGAGCCCCATGAACGTGTGCTCCTCGGGGTCGTCGCCGGTGACGTACTGCGCCCAGAAGTTCGCCGACGGCGGCAGCGACCGCAGGATCGGCAGCCGGAACGCCGTCATGATGATCGTCGCGACGAACCCGGCCTGAATCCCGCGGAGGACGGCACCGGCGAGGTGCTCCTGTCGCGAGTGTCTGTCGGTGGCCTCCGTGTCCCCTTCGGTCTCGGCGATCGATCGCAGGCGGTCGGATACGGACATCGTATGTCCGCGTGTCTACCACGAACGGCTCCTTAACCGCCCGGCGTGCAGTGGACGGCCCGGGGGCCGTTAGAACGCGGACGACTGTCGCCCGCATCGGTAGGAATTTATCTGTCTAAAGTAATTTGAACGCTAACACGTATGCGATCGCTCGACGGCCCGTCGATCGCGACCAGCGCCTACGTCGGGCTGGTCGGCTACGTCGCCGGCGCGGCCGTCGGAATCGACGGGACGGGATTACTCGCCGGCTGCGGACTCGCCTGGCTACTCGTCGCGCTCGCCCTCGGACGGCGACCGGACCTGTGGGTCGCGCTGGGACAGCGGCGACTGCTCGCCGTCCCGACGGTCGTTCCCATGGCTGCGGCGGCGGTGCTCGTCCTCGAGGACGAATTCGTCACCGGCGTCGACGTTTCGCTGTCGGTGTTGTTCTCGCTGCTCGGGTTCATAGTAGTCGGCTTCGCGATCTGGCTCCTCGGAACCAGGGCCTACGCCGACCGGGCGGCAGGCGAACTGCGCGCGTACTGGATCGCAGAACCGGATCCGGGCCGACGACGGCAGATCCGTCGCTGGAGTCTGCTGCTCGGTCTCGGAACCGTCGCCGCGTTCGTCGGTGTGCTCTACGGTGCCCCCTCGTTTCTCTTGAGTGGGCTGCTCGCGGCGCTGATCACGATGCTGATCAACGGCCGACGATCGCGGGAGTACGAGGCCTGCGAAAACGGCCTCAAATACGCCGATATCGGTACGGTGAGTGTCCAGTATCTCCCGTGGGAGCGGTTCGACGGACTCCGCGAGACCGACGAAGCGATCGTCCTCGAGCGTCGCTGGTGGCCTGACGAACGGATGGCCGCCGACGAGGTACCGCCGGACGCTCGCGAGACGATGCGGGCGGCCGTCGATTCGTCGACGAACCGATACGGAAACCGCGATCGCTGCCAATGCGGGGATATTTGAGACCGGTCCGGCAACGTGGCGTATGGATTTCGGCGTACTCAGTACGGCCGGCATCGCCCGAAAAGCGTTTCTCCCCGCCATCGAGGTCACCGACCACGAGGTCACGGCCGTCGCCTCCCGCGACGGCGACCGCGCGCGGGGGTTCGCGGACGACCACGGGATCGACGAGTCCTACGAGGGCTACGAGGATCTCATCGCCGACGCGGACATCGACGCCGTCTACGTCCCGCTCCCGAACGGCCTGCACGGCCGGTGGACGAAGCGCGCGGCCGACGCCGGCCTCGACGTCCTCTGCGAGAAACCGCTGACGGTCGACGCCGAGGAGGCCCGCGAGGTCGTCGACCACTGCGCGGACCGCGGCGTGACCCTGATGGAGGGGTTCATGTACCTGTATCACCCGCGGACCGAGCGGGCGATCGAACTGGCTCGAGACGAACTCGAGGACGTCCGCTCCGTGACGGCCGCGTTCAAGTTCCCGCTGTTCGACCGCCCGGACGACGTGCGGCTCTCGTCCGATCTCGACGGCGGGAGCCTGATGGACGTCGGCTGTTACCCGGTCTCGCTGGTTCGGCAGCTCCTCGGCGAACCCGAACGCGCCTACGCGCACGCGGACGATTCCCGCGGGGCCGGCGTGGACACGGAACTGGCCGGGATCTTGGAGTTCGACGACGGCTCGTCCGCGCGCGTCGCGTCCGGGTTCGACACGCAGAAAGTGCAGCGCTACCGCGTCGAGGCGGCAAACGGGTGGCTCGAGGTCCGCGACGCCTTCGACGCGCCGACTGACGAGCCCCTGGAACTCGAGTACCGGATCGACGGTCGCCACGCCGTCGAGACGTTCGGTGCGATCGACCAGTACAGCCTCGAGATCGAGGAATTCGCCTCGAGCGTCGCCGACGGCCGGTCGCCGCGGACCGACGGCGAGGAAGCGATCGCGAACATGCGCGTCATCGACGCGCTGGCCGAGAGCGCCGAACTGGGTCGCCCGGTCGACGTCTGATCGCGGCCGCGCTCCGAGCGTCGGGGCCGAGCCGACGACAACGCGCTTTTGCCCCTCGGGTGCGAACCACGGGCCATGACAACGCTCGAGGCGAAACTCGAGGCCGCGCGCGAGGACCTCGCTGACCGCGACGGCGTGCTGGTCGCGTTCTCCGGCGGGGTCGACTCGAGCGTCGTGGCCGCGCTCGCCCACGACGCGCTCGGGGAGGACGCAGTCGCCTGCACCGCCAAAAGCGAGACGCTCCCCGAGGCGGAACTCGAGGACGCCAAGCGAGTCGCCGACGAGATCGGGGTCCGCCACGAGGTCGTCGCCTTCTCCGAACTCGAGAGCGACGACTTCGTCGAGAACGACGGCGACCGCTGCTATCACTGCCGGACGATGCGGCTGGGCGAGATGCTCGAGACGGCCCGCGAGTTCGGGATCGAAACGGTCTGCGACGGCACGAACGCCGACGATCCGGGCGCGGGGCACCGCCCCGGACTGCAGGCCGTCGAGGAACTCGAGGTCCACTCGCCGCTGCTGGCCCACGACATCACCAAGGCGGAGGTACGCGAGATCGCCGACCGCTACGGCCTTTCGGTCGCCGACAAACCGTCGATGGCCTGCCTCTCCTCCCGGATTCCGACGGGCCTCGAGGTCACGGAGGAACGGCTCACCCGCGTCGAGCGCGCCGAGGCCCTGCTTCGCCAGTGGGGGTTCGACCAGTTCCGCGTCCGCGACCACGACGGGCTGGCCCGGATCGAGGTCGCGCCCGACGAACTCGAGCGGGCGCTGACCCGCGAGTTCGCGGAGACGGTCCGCGAGGAGCTGTCGGAGCTGGGGTTCGACCACGTCACGCTCGACCTCCACGGCTATCGGACGGGCAGCGTCAGTCCCGAGAGCGAGACGGAGCCCGAGACCGACGGAACCCGCGACGGCGACGAACCGCTCGTCGAGGACGTCTTCGCCGGGGACTCGCGCTCCCGGAGCGACGACTGACGACCGACGGCGGTTTGGGACGTGCTATCGGCTGTCAAATGCTGTCCGTTCTCGCACTCGAGTGCAGTTCCGTCCCGAGTTCCGGAGTTAATTTCGATAGTATCCGTATTACGGAGACATTATTGCACGCGCTTTCAGAATATAATCATATTTGGCGCATCGAACCCATCATTAGTTCGGTTTGTGAACTAACGTCCGGGAATATTGCTCATTTCGATACGGACGTAGCACTCGGGTCGGTATCGTTGGATGATGGACGCCGACGTGCCGTCTGCGTGGAACACGGAAGAGAGTCGGACCTATTCCCCGGTCGACACCGATCGGGAAATGCAGTATCGGACGTACCGCCACGAATCAGGCGACCTGCGGCTGAAGGTCGCCCCGGCGTCGCTCGACGGGAAGGATCATCCCGGATACGCGCTGACCGCGACGAGCTACCCCGGACTCGACCTCTCGGAGACGATCCGCGTCCGGACCGTCCTCACGTTCGACCGCTGCAACAGCATCGCTCGCGACTTCATGGACCTCTTCTCGGCCAACTACGACGGCCCCGGATCGCTCGAGGACGCGCTCGACTACGCCTACGAGCGGACGCGAGAGCACCGCTGAGTTCGCAGCGAGTTCGACGAGAGCGAGGCGCGAGGCGCCTCGGAAGAACCGAGCGGCGGAGAGCCGTAACGGTATCCTGACACGGGATCGTGCGGGTCCCGCCCCGGCCGTCACGCGATCTCCCGCTCGAACGTTCGAATCGTCTCGTCCGTTCCCGCCACGACGACCGTATCCGCCGCCTCGATGGGAGTCGTCGCATCCGTTCGGAACGCCCCGTCGCGTTCGACGCCGACGATCACCCACTCGTCCGCGGCTTCCTCGTTGGCCGCCTCGAGCGTCCGTCCGGCGAAGGGCGCCGCGTCCGTGCGAACCAGTCGCAGTTGCCCGATCGGTGAGACCACGTCCTCCCCGTGGACCTCGCGGGCGAGCAACCGCGCAGTGGTCTGCTGGATCGACAGCACGTAGTCGGCGCCGGCGCCGAACGCGGTCGCCACGTTGCCGTCGTCGGACACCCGCGCGAGGATCTCGAGGTCGTCGGTGAGCGAGCGGGCCAGCGCGATCGCCAGCAGCGCCGTCGCGTCGTCGTCGACGGTGACGATCAGGGCGGTCGCCTCGTCGAGCCCCGCCGCCTCGAGCGTCTCGGGTTCGCCGATATCGCCGACGATATCGACTCCCTCGCGGTCCTCGCGATCGATCGCGGTGATCGAGACGTCGTCCGAGAGCGTGTCGACCACGGCGTTTCCCCCTTCACCGGCGCCCGCGACGACCACGTTCGTGTGCTCGCGCGTCGATCGAACGCCCGAGAGTTCGCCCCGCAGGTCGTCGAGCACGTCGCCGGGGCCGGCGACGACCAGCACCGTGTTCGGCGCGAGCCGGTCGGTCGGCGACGGTGGGAGTCGGAGGCCGCCGTCGAACCAGCCCGCGACCAGCGTGAGTTCGGGGTGATCGGCGAACTGCGAGTCGCGGATCTCGATACCGTGAAGCGGGCTCTCGCGTCGAACCAGGAGCTCCCTGATCTCGATATTCTCGCCGAACGACGTATCCTCGGAGATCGTCACGGACGTGGCGGCTTTCCGGGCGAGGCGTTCCCCGATGAGCACCGGCGGCGAGACCGGTCGGTCGACGCCGATCCGCTCGAGCGCGTCGGTTCGGCGCGCCGACTCCGTCAGGCTCACTACGCGGAGGTCCTCGTTCAGGTCCAGCGCGGTCAGCGCGACGCTCGCGTTCCGGTCGCCGGCGTCGGTGATCAGCAGCGACGCGTCCCGAACCGACGCCCGCTCGAGCGCGTCGGCGTCCTCGGGGTCGCCGTGAATCACCTGGTAGCCGGCGTCCGAGAGCCGCTCGGCCTCCTCCCGATCGGAGTCGATGAGGACGTACTCGATCCCGACCCCCTCGAGTTCCTCGAGTAAGACCTCGCTGTCCCGACGGTACTCGCCGATGACGACGTGGTCGTCCTTCGGCGTCAGTCGGTCGGCGAGCGAGACCGGCGTCCGTTTGAACAGCGGAATGACGAGCACCCGCAGCGTGAAGAACGCGATGCCGATCCCGGAGAGTTGCATGAGAACCACGAGCCCGTTCATCCACGGCGTCGCCCACGGCGAGTCGGCGCCGTAACCGGTCGTGGTCATCGTCTCGACGACCGTCTGGAACGAGCGGAAGATCGAGTGGTCCTCGCCCTCGAGCGTGCGCATCCCCGTATTGTAAGCGATCGTGAAGAACAGAATGACGCCACCCAGACCGAGGACGTAGTAGATGAGCAGTCGCTGACGACGCGTCAGGTCACTGACCGAGCGGACGTCCCGGAAGTCGCGCAGATCCCTCACGGGCGGATGTCGCTAGTCAGATGCCCAGACGCAAAACGAACAGAATTGCTATCGAAAGGGTGCAGCGATCACACCGCGTGAACGCAGTCAGTCGTCGGAGGGTGCCACGGACTCCTCGCCGGCGGCGGCCGCCGCGGACTCGCTCTCGGCGAAGGGGTACCAGGACTGCTTGGCGTCGCCCATGTACGGGGCCTCGAAGTCGGTCTCCTCGGGTTCGCAGAACTCGACGAGCTGTTCCTCGCCCGTCGCCTCGATCCACTCGCGGAACGTCTGGCCCTCGCTGCGATGAGCGGCGTAGGCCTCGAGCAGGTTCCGGATCGCGCCGGGGGCCTCGTCGGCCGGGACGCGCTGCTGGATCCAGTCGATGAAGGAGGGGTCCTCGCCGACGCCGCCGCCGACGCCGATGTCGAAGGCCTCGACCATCTCGCCGTTCTTGCGCGCGCGCATGCCCTGCAGGCCGATGTCGGCGGTCATCGCCTGGCCGCAGTCGGCCGTACAGCCGGAGTAGTGCATCTTGATCTTGCCGACGTCGTCGGGCAGGTCGACGTTCTCGTTGAACCAGCGCAGCATGTGGGCCATCCGCCCCTTCGTCTCGGTCAGCGCGATCGAGCAGAACTCGGTGCCGGTACAGGCCATCGCCCCGCGCTCGAACGGGCTCGGCTCGGCGGGGTACTCCTCGAGGATCGGTTCCGCGAGCAGCCCCTCGAGGTCCTCGTCGGCGACGTCGACGATAACGGGGTTCTGGCGGCGGGTCAGCCGGACCTCGCCGGAGCCGTACTCGTCGGCCAGGTCGGCGAGTTCGATGGCGTCCTCGGCCGGGAGCCGGCCGACGGGGACGCTCAGGCCGACGTAATTCCGGCCGTCCTTCTGGTCGCCGACGCCGACGTGGTCGTGTTGGCCCTCCTCGACGGGGCGGCCGGCGTTGTAGGTGTACTCCTCGCGGAAGTCCTCGCCCGCGCGGAGCATCTCGAAGTCGACGTACTCCTCCTGGAGCGTCTCGCGGATCTTCGCCATCCCCCAGTTCTCGGCGAAGAACCGGGCGCGGTTCTTCGAGCGGTTCTGGCGGTCGCCGTAGTCGTGGTAGAGTTCGACGAAGCCGCGGCCGACCTCGTAGGCGTTCTCGGGGCGAACGAAGACGTCGAGCGGCGTCGCGGCGCGGGGCTGGCGACCGCCGAGCCCGCCGCCGATGCGGACGTTGAACCCGCGGACCTCCTCGCCGTCAACCTCCTTGGTCGCCGGCTCGAACCCGATGTCGTTGATCGAGTCCTGGGCGCAGCCGACCGTACAGCCCGACGCGCTGATGTTGAACTTCCGGGGCATGTTCGCCAGCGCGTCGTCCTTGCGCAGGTCCTCCTCGAAGCGCTCGAGCAGGGGACCGGCTTCGACGAACTCCTCGGCCTTGCCGTGGAGCGGACAGCCGGAGATGTTGCGCATCGTGTCGCCGCCCGCCGAGCGGGAGTGGACGCCGACGGCTTCGAGTTGCTCCCAGATCTCGGGAACGTCCTCGAGTTTGAGCCAGTGGAGCTGGACGGACTGGCGTGTCGTCAGGTCGATCCAGCCGTTCCCGAACTCGGGGTTGGCGACGGGACCCTTCGCGTACTCTTTCGCGACTTCGCCGATACGGCGCAACTGACCCGGCTCCAGGATGCCGCTGGCGTTGGTCAGCCGCATCATGAAGTACTCCTCCTGTCCGGAGCGCTGCTGGAAGACGCCCCAGAACTTGAACCGGGTGGTCCACGTGTCGACTTCGTCATCCGGGATGGCCTCGAAGCCGCCGTTCTCGGCGAAGCGCTCGATGTGTTCTCGTACTTCGTCGCCGTAGCAGTCTTCCTTCTGTTCTTCTTTCTTATGCGCCATCGGCGACCACCCCGATCGGACGATCGGAACTGAATACGCGAATTTCCTCTCCAAACATGATGTAATTCACGTTTTTACGTCACGGCTCTAAACCATATAACAGTAATCGTTTACATACTAGTATTTTTCTCCCCATTCCAGCGTCGAACGTAGCATCTCCAATCGGATATGATGTGTATTAGGACGTATATTCGACTCGAGGGACGTGGCAATTGGCCGATTCGAAACGGCGAGTCGGACTCGGAACCGGGTGGGAGTCAGCGGCGAGCGCCGATCGGTGCGCGACCGGTACCTCCGTCGCGCGCGATAGAATTACGATTCGTCGGGGCCGGGAATGGTCCGTTTGTACGGCGTATGCAGCCTCGAGCGGACGAACGGTCGTCCAGTTCTATCAGTAGAGTAGCGAGGTTCGTTATTCGGAATGATATCTAAAACGGAGTCGAACGGTTCGCTAAGTACACGTGCGAACCGAACACCGGGAGTTACGACGGGGGTCGGTCAGTTTCATTGCGTCGTGCGAGAGACACGGCGCGTATTCAGCAGTCAACTGCTCAGTCCGTGTGAACGGGTGGGCGGTCAATACAGGCCGGTCATAGATCGTGTTCACTTTCGGCCGGGAGCGTGAACGAGAACGTCGAGCCCTCGCCGGGTTCGGAGTCAACCCAGATCACACCACCGTGGCGCTCGACGATCCGCTGGCAGAGCGCGAGACCGATGCCTGTCCCGTCGTACTCCTCGCGACTGTGGAGTCGGTCGAAGACCGTGAATACCCGCTCCTGGTCGTCGGGCTCGATGCCGATGCCGTCGTCCTCGACCGAGATGAGCCACTCGTTGCCGCGTCGATCCGCGTCGACGTGAACCCGCGGTTGCTCGTCGCCGCTGTAGGTGATCGCGTTGTCGAGCAAGTTCTGGAACAATTGACGGAGCTGACTGACGTCGCCCTCGAGGCGGGGCAGTTCCTCGACCGTCACTTCGGCGCCGCTCTCCGCAATCTGGACTTGGAGATCTGCGAGCACGTCCTCGAGAATCTCGTTCAGGTCGACGGACTCGAACGGATCACCCCGCGTTTCGATCCGCGAGTACTCGAGTAAGGCGTCGATCATCTCGCGCATGCGCTCGGCTCCATCAACGGCGTACTCGAGGAATTCCTCGCCGTCCTCGTCGAAGGCGTCGGCGTACCGATTCTCGAGGAGTTGGAGGTAGCTCGTGACCATCCGCAGGGGCTCTTGGAGGTCGTGGGAGGCGGCGTAGGCGAACTGCTCCAACCGCTCG
Organism: Haloterrigena gelatinilytica; assembly: GCF_013342145.1. Taxonomy (NCBI): domain Archaea; kingdom Methanobacteriati; phylum Methanobacteriota; class Halobacteria; order Halobacteriales; family Natrialbaceae; genus Haloterrigena; species Haloterrigena gelatinilytica. The sequence goes on from NZ_JABUQZ010000001.1 coordinate 3,323,467, forward strand.
TTAGATTCCTCGAGTTTGCGCTGGTATTCGCGGCGTTCGGTGATATCGCTCGCCATTCCGATCCATTCCTCGATCTCATCGTCCTCGTCCAACATCGGTATTGCACGCGAGAACGTCCAGCCCGTGCTCCCGTCGTCCTGTTCCACCCGGTGTTCCAACTCGAACGTGCTCTTCGTCTGAATTGCTTCGTCGATAGCCTCCGTGACTCGCGGCTGTTCGTCCGGATGAATGTATTTATCGAGCCAGTCACTGGTCGGTTCGTCCGTATCGGCGAGGAACTCTTTGCCCGTGAGCTCGTGCATCTCGTTCCAATCAGGGCTCATGCGATACACCACGTCCGAACTGGCAGTGACCAGCGCTCGGAATCGTTCTTTATTCTTCTGGAGTTTCTCCTCGGCCCGCCTGCGTTCGGTGACGTCGCGCGATGTCCCGGCGATGGCTTCGACTTCGCCGTCGTCGTCGAGCACCGGTGCGAAGATATACTCGTAGACTCGACGGCCGCGTTCGGCGTGCGGGAACGCGACCTCGCCGCGAACGGGCTCTTTCGTCTCGATGACCTCGTCGATTTCACGTTCGTGCATCTCCGCATGCCACGGTTCGTAGCCGATCTCCCGCAGCGTTTTCCCGATGGCCTCCGAACGGGTTTGGCCCCACATCTCCAGTACCGCGTCGTTGGCGAACGTGAATCGGTACTCGAGGTCGAAGGCGTAGATGAGATCGGGCGTGCTGGAGACGATCGTCTCGTAGAGCCGTTTCTGCTCCTCGGCCTCGGCGGTCGTTCTCTTCAACTCCGCCTCCGCTTCCTTGCGTTCGGTGATGTCGGCGGTAGCGCCGATTATCTGGCTCGGCTCACCGCTACTGTCGTACTCGACTTCGCCGCGGGACACCGCCCACAGCGTGTCGCCCTCCGCGTCAGTAATGCGGTACTCGACCTCGAACTCACCCGTCTCCTCGACCGCCTCGTCGAGGCGGTTCCGTACCCGTTCTTGATCTGCCTCGTGAACCGAGGCGAAGAATTCCTCGATCGGTACGCCTGTAGTGACCGCCTCTGAGTCCGTGTCGGAGAACTCAGCGAGACGTACGTCCGCAGTCACGCCGTTCTCGTGGAGGTCCCACGACCACGTGTCGACGGATCCAGCGGACTTGGCGACCTCGAGTCGAGTTTTCGTCTCGCGGAGACTCCGTTCGCACTCGGTGGTCGGATCGCAGTTGTGTCGCTGGTCGGATTCATCGAGTGGCTGCTCCGGCCCTCCGGGGTCGGTGATCTCTTGAACGATACCGACGGTTCCCTGCATCGTGTCGTCCGCTTCGAGCGGGCTGACCCGTACTTCGCAGCGAACGTGGTCTTCCTCGGCAGTCCGTACGGCGAACTCGAGTTGTTTGCTTCGATCGGCAGGATTCGTAAGGAACGATTCAGTGGTCGAGTCGTCGTCGTCGAGCAGCAGAGAGACGTGTGCGCCGAGCAGTTCCTCGCGTGCATATCCCGTTAGCTCGACGATGCTGTCGTTCACCGCGATGAATCGACCGTCGCCGTCGAGGTGGTAGATACCATCGTCGATCGCGTTCACGAGCACCCGATAGCGCCGGAGGGCCTCGGTGTCATCGGTGTCTCCCCAGAACACCGAGCTAGAAGACCCCGCTGATTCACTCATACGAGCAATAGTATGGTGCGTCGATCAGATAAGTCTTCATTCGGTCGGTATCTGCAGAGGAATGGCGAATACGGGCCTCGTTCAGTACGCTTTTCAGCACCCATCGGAGAGGTGGATAGCCACTTCGGTACGCCTTTGTCTGTACGTATCGCGGGTTCCTCGCCCGTGGGTGGATAACGAACCCCCGCTACAGTAATCGACCCGCGATCGAGACGCGCCCGGTCAGTCGTCGGCGGGCGCCGACGAATCGGCGGGAACGAGCGCCGACCGGGTTCGGTAGAGCCCGCTCGAGAGGCCGATCGAGACGACCCCGAGGACGAGGAAGACGACGAAGCCGGTCGCGTAGCCCGGCGTCCCCTGCAGGTCGACGAAGAGGCCGAGGATCGGCGGGATGGCGAAGCCGCCGAAGGCGCCGATGCCGCCGACCAGTCCCGAGGCGCCGCCGACGGCGTCGGGGACGTACGTCGGCACCAGCTGGAAGACGGCCGCGCTGGCGACCCCCATGCCCGCGCCGAGCAGGATCGTCGCGGCGACGGCGAGGGCGAACTCGCGGGTAATGACGAGCAGCGCCGTCGCGAGCACGATCGCGCCGAAGCTGGCGATCGCGGTCGGCTCGCCGCCGAGCCGGTCGCTGACGACGCCGCCCGGGACGCGGATCACCGCCGCGAGCAGCGTGAAGGCGACCGCCGTGAGCGCGCCGGCGGTTCGCACGTCGACGCCGTGGACGGCCTGCCAGTACGACGGGAGCCAGGTCGTCAGCGCGAGGAAGCCGCCGAACGAGGTGAAGAACAGCGCGACGAGGACCCACGTCCGGGGGATGCTCGCCGCACCCCGGATCGAGGCCATCGCGTCGCCGCCGGGAAAGAGGTCCTGGCCGCAGGCCTCGGCGCGCCGCCGAGCCTCGCGCTCGCCGACGCCCCGCTCGACGAACTGGAAGTAGGGCGCGTCGACGGCGGAGAACGCGTAGGCGACGGTCCCGACGATCAGGAACGCGAACCACGCGAGGTACGCGCCGGTGAGGCCGAGCGCGGCCAGCGCGACGGGGAGGACGAGCGTGAACAGCCCCGGCGACGTGTTGCCGAGCCCGCCGAAGACCGCGAGCACCGTTCCCTGTTTCTCCGAGGGGTACCAGTACGACGTCTGGGTGGACCCGACGGAGAACGTCGCGATGCCACAGCCCGACAGCGCCCCGAAGAAGAACACGATCGGGTAGTGGGCCATCGTGAGCCCGTCCGGATAGGCCGTCACCAGAAGCGCCGACAGACCGCCCATCCCGAGGATCGACAGGCCGAGCAGGACCAGAAACGGCTTCTTCGCGCCGACGTCCTCGACCCACGCCCCGAAGGGGATCCGGAGCAAGGAGCCGGTTAGCTGAGGCGCGGCGACGAGCAACCCGAGCAACAGTCCGGAGAGCCCCATCGCGCCCTCGAACTCCGAGGCGACGGGCCCGTAGCAGACGACGCCGGCGAAGCCGACGAAAAACCCGAGGGTCGCGGAGGCGACGCCCCGTCGCGGCGTCCCTCGGACGGGCGGCGCAGACCCGTCGCTCGCGTCGGTCGTCGCCGGCGGTCGCTCACGCATCGGTCGAACACCCGAAAACGACCGCCATCGTCAGGCACTCGCTTCCGCGACCGCCCTGGCCTCCCGCTCGCGGGGCGCCTCGAGGCGGACCGCGCACTGTTTGAAGTTGGGTTCCTTCGAACGCGGGTCGACGTCCGAGAGCGTGAGTTCGTTGACTTCGGGCTGGTGGATCGGGAGCCAGACCACGCCGTCGGGAATCGACTCGTCGCGCTCGACGCGGACGGTGATCGAGCCCCGGCGGGAGACGACGTGAGCGTACTCGGCGGGGTCGTCCTCGTCGGACTCGTCGGGACGGGACTCGAGTTCGTCGGCCAGCGCGGCGGCCGTCGCGGGGCTGACCCGGGCGACGGGGTCGTCGTCGCGCGCGCGGACGCCGGAGTTGTACGCGTCGGGACGCCGGGCCGTCGTCAGCGTGAAGGGGTACTCCTCGTCGGTCGACTCCGGCAGCGGCCGGGCCTCGCCGGTCGAGAACTGCGCGCGGCCGGAGGGGGTCGGGAACGACCACGACTCCGCGCGGTCGGTCGCCTCGGCGTCGGCCTCGCGCTCGTCGTCGGTCGTCGGTCCCTCGTAGTAGCGGTAGCCGCCCGAGACGTCCGGTTCCGGCGCGGGCCAGCGAACCGCCATCTCCTCCTCGAGGCGGTCGTAGCTGATCCCCGAGAGGTCGGCGGGGGTGCCCTCGGTCAGCGCCGCCAGTTCGTCGAAGACCGCGTCGGGCTCGAGCGGGTCGTCGAAGAGGTCGGGAACGAGCCGGTCGGCGAGGTCGCCGATCAGTTCGAGGTCGGTTTTCACGCCCGACGGCGTCTCCGTCGCGGCGCGCACGCGCGAGACCGTTCGTTCCATGTTGGTCGTCGTTCCCTCCGACTCGCCCCACGTCGCGGCGGGGAACACGACGTCGGCGAGTTCGACCGTCTCGCTGCGGAAGGCGTCCTGCACGACGAGGAAGGCGTCCTCGAGCCGTTCGCGGACGCGGTTGGCGTCGGGCATGCCGGCGACGGGGTTGGTCGCGACGGCGTAGACGGCGGCGACGTCGTCGCCGATCTCGTCGACGATCCCGACCGGGCCGGGGCCGGGATCGTCCGGGAGCCGCGACTGCGGAACGTTCCACGTCTCGGCGACCTCGCTGCGGTGCTCGGGGTCGGTGAAGGGCCGGTGGCCGGGCCAGGATCCCTTCGAGGAGCAGACGCGGGTCCCCATCGAGTTGGCCTGGCCGGTCAGCGAGAACGGACCCGAGCCGGGTCGGAGGTTCCCCGTCGCCAGGCAGAGGTCGATCAGCGCGCCCGACGCCGCGGTGCCGTTGACGCTCTGGTTGATCCCCATTCCCCAGTAGACGAGCGTGGGATCCTCGAGCGCCGCGGCGATTCGATCGACGTCCTCGAGGGAGACGCCGGCGGCCGCGGCGGCATCGGCGGCGTCGGGAAGGTCCTCGCGGAGGGCGTCGAAACCGTCAGTCGCCGCGGCGACGAACGCCTCGTCGACGCGGTCGGTCTCGATGACGCGCGCGAGGGCGGCGCGGGCGAGGTCGAGGTCCCCGCCGAGCGAGAGGGGGACGTGGTGGTCTGCGACCTCGGCGGTCTCACTTTCGATGGGATCGACGACGATCAGTTCCGAGTCGTCTTCGTCGGCCGACTGGTTGATCCACCGGAACATGACCGGGTGGGCCGCCGCGGGGTTCGCCCCCCAGACGAGGTGGGTCTCGGCCTCGGGGATGTCGTCGTAGGTCGGCGGCGGCGCGTCGCTGCCGAAGGCGTCGTAGTAGGCCGTGACGGCCGAGGCCATACACAGCGTCGTGTTGGCGTCGTAGTACGGCGTGCCGAAGCCGCCGCGGGCGAGTTTGCCCAGCGCGTAGGCGGCCTCGTTGGTCTGCTGGCCGCTGCCGAGCACCGCGACGCCCTCGCCGCCGTCGCCGCCCTCGAGCGCCGCGTCGAGCCCTTCGGCGGCGCGCTCTAAGGCGGTCTCCCAGGTCGTCGGCACCAGGTCGCCGTTCCGGCGGACGAGCGGGCGGGTGAGCCACTCGGCGCCGGGATCGGCGGACTCGGTGATGCCGCGCTGACAGGCCAGCCCGTTGTTGACCGGGTGAGCGGCGTCGCCGCGGACGACGTCGAGGCCGTAACCCTGTTCGACGGGCCGGTGGACGTGACCGCAGCCGACGGCACACCGCATACACGTCGTCGATACCAGGTCAGTCACGCCGTCCACCTCCGGCCCGACCCGAGACGACCGACGTGTGATTTACAATCACACTCTTCATCGAGAGTTTGGCCCAACTTCATGAACTCTTTCACAGCAATAGGGAACGTATGGGACTACTAAACGGTAATCGTTTACAAACTGTGATTATTTCTCCGATAACGCGACCCATCCATCAATCTACGGATGGATAGGGAGAATATAAGGATGTGAAATCATCGGACGAGGGGAGCGATCGGACGGGCGTCCACGAATCGACGGGTCATATGATGGGGGATTGTGACACACGGACGCGGGGGTGGACTCGAGTCCTCGCGAACGCAGTCGCTCCCGAACGAAACGGTCGCAGGAAAAGCCGGTCGCGTCGCGAGAATCGCCGACCGAACGGTCAGTCCCGCCCGACCCACTTCAGGACGAGGAGAGTCCCCTCGAACAGCAGGATCATCGTGACCGCCACGAGGATGGGCGCCATCATGGTCGGATCCATCGTGAACATGAAGGACAGCCCCGCGAAGCCCGCCCAGAAGTAGAGGCGCTTCTGGGCCAGCCAGCGGCGGGTCGTCACGCCCATCATGATCGCGAGCATGATGAACAGCGGAATCTGGAAGACGATCGCGAGGAAGCCGGTCAGCGTGATGATCAGGTCGAACGTTTCGCCGAGCGCGTACGCGATATCGGCGCTGCCCTCCGCGTAGTACGTGAAGTACTGGAAGAGGACGGGCAGGACGAGCACGTACGAGAACAGCATGCCGAGCGCGGCGAGAACGACGCTCAGCGGAACGGACGCGAGGTAGTACTTGCGCTCGTGGGGGTACAGCCCCGGCTTCATGAACTTGTAACACTCGTAGACGAACGTCGGCAGGGCCACCATGATGCCCAGCAGCGCCGAGAGCTTGATCCGCGTCATCCACAGCTCGAGGGGATGATAGATATGCGGCGGCGGCACTTCCTCGGCCTGGGCCGGGAAGACGTCGAGCCAGATGAACTCGAGGGCCTCCGACGCCCCCAGCAGTCCGATCGCGGTTCCGGTCGCCCCGAACAGGAGGACGACCGCGAACCGGAGCACCATCTCCTCGATGTGGTCGGCCAACGGCATCTCCTCGTCGTCCGGGGGCGTCGAGATGCCGCCGATATCGTCGTCGGGATCGGGGTAGTCGGCCTCACCGTGATCGGCGTGATCGCCGACGACGCCCTCGCCGTCGGTTTCGATCGGCCGGTCGTCGGAATCGGGCTCCTCCCCGCCGTCAGTCGCGACCGGCGGGGCGTCGTCGCTCCCGCCGGCGATCGGCGGGTCCACGCTGGCCGATTCCCGCGGCTCCGTGGACCCCTCGACGTCCCTACGGTTCGCCGGCTCGTCCGACATCTATAGAGGTATGACGGGCCCCCGGTTATAGGCCTTTTTCTTACGGACATCCTGCGAAAGCGATGAAGGTCGAGTACGCGCCCGTAGCCGGCCCCAGCACACGAAAGGTTGATAACCGGATGTCAGTTAGCCACAGACGATCAATGAGTTCTGCCGTCGACGAGGATACGGCCAAAGCCATCAACGCCGGTCGGGAGACGGTCGGTACGATGCTCTCGACCGCGCAGACGCATCTCCAGAAGGTATTCATCGTCTTCGTCATCGGCTTCATCGGCTCGTTCTACGCCCTTCGCGTCTTCATCTGGGACTTCCTCGAGGCGACGGCGAAAGCGCAGATGAACGAGACGGTCGCCGAGGCGACCCGAATCATCACCCGCACGCCGTTCGAGGTCATCCTCTTGCAGGCGAAGATCGGGATGCTGATCGGCGTCATCGTCGCGATCCCGGCGCTCCTGTTTTTCTCGCGGCACACGCTTCGCGAACGCGGCTTCGATTCGGCGTTCCCGGTTTCGCGCGGATACATCGCGCTCTTCGCGCTGACGTCGTTCACGCTGTTCTGGATCGGCGTCGGCTACGCCTACGGCATCTTCTTCCCCTTCGCCTTCGAATTCCTCGGCTCGGTCGCCTACGACGCGGGCGTCACCCCGAGTTGGGGGATCACCGAGTTCACCGAGTTCATCGCCCTGCTGACCATCTCCTTCGGGCTCGCGGCGCAGCTTCCGCTGGCGATGAGCGTCCTGTCGTACACCGAGGTCGTCTCCTACGAGATGTTCCGGGACAAGTGGCGCCACGCGGTCGTCGCCATCACGGTCTTCGGGGCGGCCTTCTCGCCGCCGGACCCGTTCACGCTGGTGATGTGGGCGCTGCCGCTGGTCGCTCTCTACGGGTTCAGCCTCGGTCTCGCGAAGGTCGTCGCCAACATCCGTCGGCGCGGCGCGGCCGAGCTCGAGACGGGGACCTCGCTGATGAAACGCCGCCTCCTCCAGTTCGGGGGTGCGCTGGCGCTCATCGCCGTCGGAACGAGCATCTTCATCAATCAGGACGGGGCCGACACCTTAGACGAAGCGGTCTTCCCGCTGCTCCCGGCGCCGATCCGGCCCGAGGGAACCTTCGGCCTCGAGACGTACGCGGCCGAACACGGACTGCTGGGCGACGTCGCCGTCGGCGCGGCCGTCGCCGCCGCAGTCGGGTTCCTCGTCCTCCTCGTCTACACGGTCCGCGTGTTACAGGCGCCGGTCTACCCCCGAGAGGGTGATCTCCGGAACGCGGACGATCCCGAAGACGTCGATTTCGAGACGCTCTCGGCCGACGACATCGGGGAGATTCCGGCGACGGTCTTCCTCTCGATGGACGAGGAGGAGGCCCTCGACTACTCCCGAAAGGCGATGTACGACGATAACCGGGAGAAGGCCCAGGCGATCCTCGACCGGTTCGACACGCTGCAGGAACAGCAGGCGGGCGACGACGCGGACGGCGAGGGCGGTGCCGCAGCCGCCGAGGCGGCCGGGGGCGGCCGCCGACGCAGCCGGCGGGGCCGGCGACGGCGGCGACGAGGAGGGAAGCGTCTTCTCGAGTACCGCCGCTGGGATGCTCGACGCGTTCACCGAAGACGAGACGACCGAGGACGACATCGGCGGCTACGCCTACGACCTCGCGTTCATCGTCAACAGCCTCACGTCGAAGGCGATCTACATCGTCGGCGTCTTCATGGCCGTCCTCGCGGCCTCGTTCCTCGCGCTGTACCAGGGCGGGTTCGGGGTCATCCTCGCGCAGTTCGTCGACCGCGTCCCCGACGAGGTGCTCCGCGAGGTCTCCGGCGGGAGCGCGGTCGCGGGCGCGGAGACGACGACCGAACTGATCAACGAGCTGGGGCTGGTCATCGCCCTCCACCCCGTCGAGGTGCTGATCTTCATGGTGAAGGTGAGTACGATCCTCGCGTTCATCTCCGTCGCCCCCTTGATCATGTACTGGGGCTGGCCGGCGGCCAGGGAGCGCGGACTGGTTCGGGGCGACCCGCGGGTGTTCCTCGTCTGGGGGCTCGCGATGTTCCTCGGCTTCGGCGCCGGGCTGTTCGTCGGGTTCTACTGGATCGCCCCGGCGGTCATCTCGTATCTCATCACCGACGCCATCCAGAACGGAATGGTCGTCTCCTTCCGGATCAACAGCTTCTCCTGGCTGGTGATCTACACGACCCTCGGCGTCGGCTTCCTCTTTAACATCGTCGTCACGATGGCGCTGTTCCACGTCGGCGGCATCGTCAGCTACCGGACGATGCTCGGGCGCTGGCGGCCGGTCGTCGTCGGCATCTTCACGCTGGCCGCCATCGCCAGCCCGAAGGGCGTCCTGACGATGCTGATGCTGGCGATCCCGCTCGCGCTGACGTATCTGCTCGGGCTCGCCCTCCTCTACGTGCTCACCGCCGGCGGCCGCCTGTTCGGCGGCGGCGGGAGCGGCGGCGATCCGGCCGATCCGGACCCCGAGCCCGAATCGGGCGCGACCCCCGAGTAGTCGGTCGCCGCCGTCGTGACAACGACTGTTAAGACGGCCGCCTGCAAACGATTACGCAAATGCCGAAGATCAGCGTCGAAATTCCGCAGGAACTGCTGGACGATCTGGACGATCACGTCGGCGACGACGGCAAGTTCGTCAACCGCAGCGACGCGATCCGCGCGTCGGTTCGCAAGACCCTCGACCTGTTAGACGAGATCGACGAGCGACACGACCGACTCGAGGCCGACGAGCGGGAGTGAACGGTTCATAGCGGCGGATCCGCGGGTACGAGAGAACGGGAAAGTAGCGGTGCGACACGGCGTCAGTGGCGCGAAAAACGGCGCCAACAGCGGATTCGAGCGCGAAACGAACCGAGTTCTCTCACGTCGTTCCGAGCCGGCGTCCTCACTCCTCGAGGGGCTGTGCGAACCCGAAGTTCGGCTTGACGTCCTCGATGCGAACGTCGACGACGTCGCCGGGTTCGGCGCCGGAGACGAACAGGCGGTAGCCGTCGACGCTCGCGATCCCGTCGCCCTCGCTGCCGACGTCGACGATCTCGACCTCGAGTTCGTCGCCTTCCCGAACGGGGGCGGTGAGACGGCCCTTCCCGATCAGGTAGATCTCGGAGGACTCCTCGCGGCTGGCCTTCGGCGCGGTCGCGCGGACGTACTGGAACTCGTCGTCGATATCGGCTCGGAGGTCGTCGACGTCCGGCCCCTCGAAGACCTTCACGACGAAGTTGCCGCCGGACTCGAGGAGTTCGAGCGCGGTCTCGAAGGCCTGACGCGCGAGGTACAGCGAGCGGGCCTGGTCCAGCGAGTACTCGCCGGACATGTTAGGCGCCATGTCCGAGACGACCACGTCCACGGAGCCGCCCGCGGCGTCGGTGACGCGGTCGCGGGTCTTCGCCTCGGTCATGTCGCCGCGGATCGTCTCGACGCGCTCGTTCAGCGTCTCGTCTTCTAAGTCCTTGATCCGCTGGAGGTCGACGCCGATGACGGTCCCCTGCGGGCCGACCTTCTCGGCGGCGACCTGCAGCCAGCCGCCGGGAGCGGCGCCGAGGTCCACGACCGCGTCGCGCCCGGAGATAACGTTCTCGAGGTCGTCGAGCTGTTTGAGCTTGTAGGCCGCCCGACTCCGGTAGCCCTGCTGTTTCGCCCTGTTGTAGTAGTCGTCTTTGCGAGCCATGATCGAGTTGTGACATCGCTAGTGGCCCGGTACGGATAGGTGTGGCGAGACGACGGCCGGAAACGCCGTCGAGACCGGTGGAGACCAGTCGACGGCCCGAAAACCGGAGCGCTCGCGGAACCGGAAGGTAGCAGTTTCGTGCATGCCGCTTACGGCGAGCGGCCGCGACCGCTCGCACATGGACACGCCACCAGAACTGGAAGCGGCGGTCGACGATCGCGACGACGTCACGATCACGAAACGCGAGTACGGCACCGAGCAGGTCATCGCGGTCGATTTCGGCCCGACCGGCGCCAAGCCGTCGCTCGACGTCGTCGAGGGGACGGCGATCGTCGTGGTAGATGGACAACAGTTCGAGTTCGACATCCCCGCCGGCGCGAGCGACGTGACGGTCAACGACGGGATCCTGACGATTACGAACTGATCAGTCGCTCGAGTCGCCGGGGCCGCCCCGGCGGGCGACGTCCTCCTCGGAATCGATCTCGGCCTCCGGCTCGCCGTCGATCACCTCGTCGGGATCGACGTCGACGTCGTCGCGGTCGTGGTCGTCGGTGGTCGTCCCCTCGACTCGGTCTTCCGTCTCCGAGGGCGATTCGGCCTCCTCCGGCGGTTCCATCCGGTCGTCGGGGTCGACCCGCGGCCCGTCCTCCGGGGAGTCGTAGAACTCGTCGTCTTCGACCATCGGGTCCGTTCCCTCGCGGTCGCCGATTTCGTTGTCCGGCGTCGTTCCGGGCTCGTCGGGCGGCGCTTCGGTGGGGTTCGAAGCCACCGGCTCGCCGGGATCGTAGTCGGCGTCCTGGGATCCGATCTCGGGCGTCTCATCGTCCGCCGACGCGTCCTCGCTCGGCCCGTCGCCCGACGTGACGGCGTCCGCCGCGACCTCGGCCTCGAGTCTGATCGCGTCCCCGGTCCACTCGCTGACGGCGCTGTCGGCCAGCGGGACGGCCTCCTCGCCGCTCCCCCAGTCGAGAGCGGCTCGCGTCGAGTCGCCGACGTCCGACGCTGGTTCCACGTAGGCGGTCTCCGGATCGACGTCGGCGACGACGCCGACCCGTTCGCCGTCGGCCGTCTCGACCGGCTTTCCGACGTCGTCGCTGGTGAAGCTCGGACTCATCCCCTCGGGGTTCGCCCGGCCGGAAAAAGCCCTTCCTGCCTGCAGGTGCTCGGGCGCTCACCGACTACGCCGCCCCAATCGGGCCCGAGCGCTCACGCCGACTCGAGGGCCGCCCGCAGATCCGACTCGATCGCGTCGACCTTGCTCCGGTCGTACAGCGCCGCGGCCGGGTGAAACGACGGACGGACGATCCGCTCCGTCCGCTCTCTTGCATCGGCTCCCTCCCCGCTCGAGGAGCCGGTACCCTCCCCGTCCGAGGCGTGCGAGGCGGGTGGCACCTCGCGCTCGAATTCCTCGCCGCGCAGGTCCGTGATCGTCTCGTCGGTCTCGAGGAGTTCGGCCGTCGCGAAACTGCCCATCGGGACGACGACCGCGGGATCGACGCGCTCGAGTTCGGCCTCGAGCACCGGCCACCAGGCCTCGATCTCGTCGACGTGGGGGTCGCGGTTCTCCGGCGGCCGCACCTTGACGAGGTTGGTGATGTACAGTTCCCGCCGGTCGCGGCCGATCGACTCGAGGGCGCGGTTCAGTTGCTGGCCGGCCTGGCCGACGAACGGCTCGCCCTGCTGGACTTCCTGGCCCCCCGGCGCCTCGCCGACGAGCATCACGTCGGCCGACAGCGGCCCGACGCCGGGAACGAACCGCTCCGGATCGCGGTGCTCGTCGGGCACCGCCTCGAGCGCGTCGGCGAAGACGTCCGCGAACGTCCAGTCGGTGTCCGGGTCGCTCATGGTGGCGAGCTACGACCGCCGCGGAAAACACCGTTTCCTTGCGTGCGCACCCATCGGGCGGTCTCGAGCGCGACTGCTTTCGATCCGAGCGTCGGTCACGAGCGCCTTCGGTACGAGCGGCGGCCGTCGCGCCGAGCGGTCCCCTCGAGCGATCGGCGGCGACGCCGCCCCCAACACTCAACTCCGTCCTCGGTGGAGCGACGCGTATGCCGGCCGACGGATCGCCCACCGTGACCGACATCGAGTTGCCCGACGCGACCCTCGAGGGCGAACTCGCCGTCCCGGAGGGATCGAACGGGCTGGTCGTCTTCGCCCACGGGAGCGGCAGCAGCAGGCACAGCCCGCGGAACAACTTCGTGGCGGAGCGGTTGCGCGAGCGGGGGCTGGGAACGCTCCTGTTCGATCTGCTCACCGAACGCGAAGACCGGGACCGGGAGAACCGGTTCGACATCCCGCTGTTGACCGATCGGCTCGTCGCGACGACCGAGTGGCTCCGCGAGCGACCGGAGAGCGGCGGCCGCGCGGTCGGTTACTTCGGCGCGAGCACGGGCGCCGCAGCGGCGCTCCGCGGAGCGGCCCGGCCGGAGACCGAGATCGGCGCGGTCGTCTCTCGGGGCGGCCGCGTCGATCTGGCGGCCGAGGTCGTCGACGACGTCCGCGCGCCGACGCTGCTGATCGTCGGCGGCGAGGACGAGTCGGTCCTGCAGTTGAACCGCGAGGTCTACGACGCGCTGGCCTGCGAGCGGGACCTCCGGATCGTCGAGGGCGCCGGCCACCTCTTCGAGGGCGAGGGCGAACTCGAGGCCGTCGCCGACCGCGCCGCCGACTGGTTCGCGACCCGCCTCGAGTGAGTCGCGAACGGACTCGTCGCCCCTCGCTCGGCTTCGGATCCCGCCTCGAGACGGAGCGTATTCAGGGCGTACCGTTAGGCTCGCCGCTGATGAGGGGTTCGTATGGCAGAGACGCCAGACGTGAACAAGGTAGAAACGGAAGACGACTACATCCACGTTCGGTTCCGCGACCCGGACAAGTACGACGAGGTCCGGACGCCGGACTGGGCGGAGGATCCGGCGGAGTCCGTCTCCGAGGGGAGCGAGGTCCGAACCGGGAAGGTCGAGGGGGAAGACGACTGGGAGGTAACCAGCGTCCTCATCAAGAAGAGCGTCGGCGAGGACAAAGCCGAGGAGCAGGCGACGGAGATCGTCGAGAAGATCGAGTCCTGACGGAGGTGAGCGGTCCGCGATCCGCGGACGGCCACCGATCGACCCGGTTGCGAACTCCGGGCCAGCAGTTATCCCGTCGAGCGGTGGACGGCCACACGTGAGCGACGAGATCACGGCGGACGAGGCCGGCAAGCGAATCGTCGACAGTAACGGCAACGAAATCGGCGTCGTCGTGGACGTCGACGCCGACGAGGGAACGGCGTACGTCGAACCCGAGGAGGCGAAACTCGGCGGCGACCTCAAGAGCCGACTCGGTTGGGGGCGGGACGCCCAGAGCGAGTATCCGCTTCGCCACGACGCGATCGCCGAGATCACCGACGACGCGATCCAGTTACGCGAGGAGTACTGACCCGGCGGCCGACCGCGGGTCATCGACCCCCGCGGAGCCGCGCGTAAAGGGTGGCTTTTTATGGCAACCGTCCGTAGCCCGGCGTATATGTTCAAGGCCATCGTGAGCGCGGAAACGCTCACCAGCGCGCTCGATTCGATCAGCGTGCTGGTCGACGAGTGCAAGATCCACCTCGAGGAGGACGGCCTCGAAATCCGGGCCGTCGATCCCGCTAACGTCGGCATGGTCGACCTCTCGCTCGATGCCTCGGCGTTCGAATCCTACGAGGCCGACGGCGGGCTGATCGGCGTCGACCTCTCGCGGCTCGAGGACATCGCGAGCATGGCCGAATCCGGCCAGCTCGTCCAGCTCGAACTCGACGAAGAGACGCGGAAGCTACAGATCCAGATCGAAGGGCTCGAGTACACCCTGGCGCTGATCGACCCCGACTCGATCCGCCAGGAGCCGGACATTCCGGACCTCGATCTGCCCGCGGAGGTCGTCCTCGAGGGGAAAGACGTCAACCGATCGGTCAAGGCCGCGGACATGGTCTCCGACCACATCGCACTCGGCGTCGACGAGGGCGAGGAGTACTTCTACGTCGACGCGGAGGGCGACACCGACGACGTCCACCTCGAACTCACCGAAGCGGATCTGATCGACCTGCAGGTCGGCCCGGCCCACTCGCTGTTCTCGCTGGACTACCTGAAGGACATGAACAAGGCCATCCCCTCGGATACCGAGGTCACGCTCCACCTCGGCGAGGAGTTCCCGGTCAAGATCTACTTCGGCTTCGCGGAGGGGCAGGGGCAGGTCACCTACATGCTCGCACCGCGCATCCAGAGCGACTGAATCGAACCGCCGTTCGGCTCGGTTGACTGCCGACGGCACCAGTCGACGACCGCGACGGCGGTCGCGGGATCGCGCTCTTACTTAAAAATATCATATGGGAAGGTGGGAGGCTACCAGTCTCTCTCGAGTAGTCCGGGCTATGCCCTCCACAGACGGTCCGACGGACACCAGCGACGCGGACGAGCCGACGTACACGACGACGTTCGATCCGGACGTCGGCGAGCGAGCCAGCGAGGCCGTCATCACGGCGGTCGCGGCGCTTACCGGCAATCGACCGGTCGACCTCGAGCCCCTCTACGAGGCCATCGATCCGGACGCGCTGGACTCGCTGGTCGACCACGCCCGGCGAGCGGACGCCGGCGCCCACGAACTCTGGTTCCCCTACGCGGGGTACGAGATCGGCGTGCGAAGCGACGGTCGAATCCAGTTCTACGACGGCGCCGCCCCGACCGCGTAGATCCGGGGCTTTCGCGGTCGCCGCAAGCGGTCAGTCGTGGTCCGCGAGAAACGCCCGCAGTTCATCGTTCACCCGATCGGCGTGCTCGATGAAAAAGCAGTGCGAGCCCCCCTCGAACCGCTCGAGTCGCGCGTTCGGAATCGCCTCCTCGAGTAGCAATCCGTTTTCGAAGGGGACCACGCGGTCGTCGGTCCCGTGGAGCACCAGCGTCGGCACGCGGAGCCCCTCGAGCCGATCGCTGACGTCGAAGTCGAGGACGGCCGCGGCCTGGGCCTCGCGAGCCGGGTCGTCGGCGTCCTGCTCGAGTCGCCACTCGATGATCCGGTCCATCAGGTGTGGGTTCCGATTCGTGAACCGCTCGGTGAAGGCGGGGCGCATCCGGTGGCGGAGCGTCTCGCGCTCGCTCGCGCCGTCGGGGACGTCGAAGATGAACTCCTGGGTCTCGTCGGGGACCGGGACCGCGTCGGGGCCGCCGTGGCTCGTACAGCACAGCGTCAGCGTCTTCGCCCGCGTGTACTCGAGCGCGTAGCGCTGGGCGATCATCCCGCCCATGCTCGCGCCGACGACGTGGGCCTGACGGACGCCGGCGTCGTTGAGGACTTCCTCGAGGTCCGCGGCGAGACCGCCGATCGAGTAGCCGGCCAGTTTGAAGATGAGGGGCGCGCGGAGTTTCCGCGGCAGGCGCGGGAGCAGCGGCGGGAGACCGGCGTCGGATCGGCCCGTCCCGCGGTTGTCGGGCGCGATCACGTCCCGGTCGTCCGCGACGGCCTCGCGCTGCCAGCGCCACATCCAGCGCCCGTAGCCCAGTCCCTGCACGAAGACGACCGGCGTTCCGCCGCCCTCGCTCTCGTCGTACTCGTAGTGGATCGACACGCCGTCTCGAGTGGCCCGTGGCATACTCGGAGTGACGTGTCGGACGCCCTTGAAATCGATCCCGACGACCGACCGAAAACCGGCCGATATCGCCTCCATCGCCCGTCGCGGCGCGGTCCAATCTCGGTTTACCCGCGGCCCTCCCCCGTCGAACAATCAGCGGCTTTAACCCCGCGCAGTAACATCCCATTACCGATGCAGCGACTGCACGCCCGGTACCCGTTCCTCGAGACCGCCCGCGACGCCGTGGCGACGGAGGCCGTCGATCTGGCCACCGTCGTCGACCAGGATCGGGCGGTCGTCGACCGCGCCCGCGAGCGCGTGGTGGCGGCCCTCGAGGACGGCGAGACGGGCGAGCCGCGGCGAGACACGCGCGTCGAACTGCTCTCCTATCCCGTCGCGCGCGTCCTCGTCTCGATGGTCGAAGAACGCGTCCTCGTTCGCAAGTACGCCCGCGCCGAGGCCGCGACCGCCTACGATCGCTTTACGACCGACTTCGAGGACACCACGGAACTGAAAAGCGTCGAGTCGACCGGGCTGGACCTCGAGACCCTCCTCGCGGAGTTCGACCTCGACGGCGCGGTCCGAGAGACCGCCGACGGCTACCGGATCGACGTCGGCACCTACCTCCCCCTCGCCGAGGACCTGTGGGGCGACGAGTGGCACCTGGTCAACCGCGCGCTGACCGACGGCGAGGTGCCGGTCGACGACGACGAACTGCTGACCCTGCTCCGGGAGGCCATCCGGGGCCGCATCGAGGACGGCCTCCCCTTCGACGTCCCCGACGTCATCGCCGCCGCCCTCGAGGACGAGGCCGCCGAGATCCGCGAGGTGCTCGCCGATCTCGAACTCACGCAGGACATCGACACCGTCGTTCCCGACCTCTTCCCGCCGTGTATGAAGGCCCTGCTCGACGACATCCAGAAGGGCGAACACCTGCCCCATCACTCGCGGTTTGCGATCACGGCCTTCCTGACGAGCATCGGGATGACGACCGACGAGATCGTCGACCTCTACCGGGTCAACTCGTCGTTCGGCGAGGAGATGACCCGCTACCAGACCGATCACATCCGCGGCGACAGCTCGCCGACGGAGTACTCGCCGCCCTCCTGTGCGACGATGCAGTCCTACGGCGACTGCGTGAACAAGGACGACCTCTGCGAACGCATTCCACACCCGATGGCCTACTACGAGGAGCGGATCGACGACGCCGACGACGACGAGATCGAGGACTGGCGGGAAGCCGAGCGCGAGGAGCAGTCGGCCAGCGGCGACTGATTCCGCGTCAGTTGCGCTCTCGCTCCTCGAGGTCGTCGGCCCGTCGCTGAATCTCCCGGAGCGCGCTCTCCTGTTCGCCGCGCGTGAGGCCGCCGGATTCGGCGTGCCGGCCGTCGTACTGCCAAGACGGGATCGCGTTCCAGACGTCCCGGACTCCCTCGTCGTCGGCGGCGGTCTCGCCGGCCGTCGCGGCGCGACGCCACGCGAGGGCGGCCGCGAGCAGCGTCAGCACCGCGACCGCGCCGACGGCGAGGGGCGCCTCGAGGACCGTTGCCGAGAAACCGATTATCGCCGAACCGAACACGAGGGTCCCGATGACGGCGGCGATCACCGTCCACCTCGAGCGAGACTGCGTCGATTCGGGATCGGCGTCGGGACTGCTCATACATCATATCAACGCGACAACTGCAAAAAAGTGTTGTGCCGCCGTCAGATCGCGCTGCCGGTGTCGGCGTCCGTCTCGTCGTCGGCCTCGAGTCCGTCCTCGGGGTCGTTCAGGAGGTACGCGAGGGCGATGCCGACCGCGAGCATCAGAATGATAAAGCCGGTGATGGCGCCGACGAGCAGTTCGCCGCCTTCGGGAGAGAGTGTGCCGCTGGACCCGCCGTACTGGGTCCCGATAGTAATCATGGTGCCGAGCATCAGCAGGACCATCGAGACGGAGACGCTGATTTCGATGATCTGTTCGCGGTCGAGCATTGGTGCGTTGCTTTCGGCGGCCGAAGCAAAAGCGCTTCGAAGGGCGCGCTACCGATACCGAACTCGGAACGAACGTCCCGGCTGTACGGTATCGGGAACGATCGGTAGGCCCGTTGAACGCGCGATAAGCGATGCGTACGGCTCTTCGGTTCCGTGATCACCTCACCGTGTTACTGCTCTCCGCGGAGGCGGACGAGACTGGCTCGGTCACCGGACGGGTCCGGCGATGAGTTCCGAGAGCGCCCGAATCCCGTATCGCGTACGAACTATCAAACCGTTCGTCGGCGAGAGAGAACCGTCCGACGAGAGACCAAAGCCGCTCATACCAAAGCCGTAGCCGCCGCTGAATTGCAGTGGAATGTCAAATGATAATCACCAGGGGACGGTTGACCGACGATCGTACCTCGCCGGAAGCGCCGTCGCACTGAGTGCCCTCTCGATGGGGTCCGGGATCGCGGCCGCTGGTGACGGGAAGAAAAACGGAAACCGCGATACCGCGGACGGGAGTCGAACCGAGCTCACCGAGTGTACGACGATCACCGAATCCGGCTCCTACGTGCTCGCGGACGACCTCGAGACGGCGCCGGAGACGGCCTGTATCACCGTTCGGGCCAGCGACGTCCTGATCGACGGGCGGGGCCACTCGATCACCGGTCCGAACGGGCAGGGGGTCGAGGGCGTCGGCGTGTTGGTCCAGCCGCCGGGCGAGGAATCGATCTCGAACGTGACGGTCACGAACCTCACCCTCGAGCGCCTTCGCAACGGGGTCGTTTTCGACGACGTGACGGACGGGGTGATCGAAGCAGTCACGAGCGAGATGACGACGATCGCCGGCACCAGCTTCGTCCTGATCGACGCCGACCGGAACGCGCTCGTCGACAACGACCTCGAGCGCGGTGGATCGGGGATATACCTCATCGATGCGAACGAGAACGTGTTAGTTGGTAATTCCACATCCAATACGTTTTTCCCCGGTCTCGATCTCCTCGAATCGAACGGGAACGTACTCATCGGAAACGACGTCACCGGCGCCGACGGAGTCGGCATCCTCCTCCAGCGGTCGGACGGGAACCGCCTCTTGCAGAACACCGCGACGCTGAACGCCATCGGGATCTCCCTCGTGGGCTCGAACGACAATCGCCTCGACCTGAACGCCGCGAACGAGAACGTCGCCGTCGGGGGCGGACCGGGCTTCCACCTATCGGAATCCGATCGGAACAGCGGGCGCGGCAACACCGCCGAGGAGAACCCGTTCGGGCCGATCAGCATCGGCGGCGCCGGGAACGCAATCGAAGTCAACGGGACGGTGTACACCGGCGACCCCGCGACGGAAACGGTCGAGGCGGAGGCCGACGACGACACCGTCGAAGAGGATCTGACCGAGGCGAAAAACGAGGTTCTGGCGTTCACCGACGCGAACAGGCCGTAGATCGGCGGCTACTCGAGCCCGCTGTGCAGTCCACAGCGCAGTCGGGATTGATAAACCGGCGGCCTGCAACCGCCGGCGCGCCCGTTATATCGCTCGATCCCCTACCATCATCGAATAGCCACCCGACCAGTCCAGCGATCAGTCTGACGCATCCATGAACACAACAGCGTCACCGAAAACAGCCCTGCCAGTACCGTCAAGCGACCACCTCGAGGAGCGCTCTCGCCGCGCCCTCACCGAACCGATGTCGGTGTTGGCGCTGGGCGACGGCCTCTACGAGGTCGAGTCGGCCAGCGACCACACCTACCTCGTCGACCTCGAGGCGGGTCGCTGCACCTGTCCGGATTACGTCTTCCGGGAGGCCCGCTGCAAGCACATCCGCCGCGTGGCGATCGAGATCACCCACGGGCGGACGCCGCCGCCGGGCGAAATCGCCGTCGCCTGTCGCGACTGCGGTGAGACGACCTTCGTCGACGAAGACGCCAGCGGGCCGTTCTACTGCGAGACCCACGAGATCCACGCCGGCGACGCCGTCCGCGACCGCGAGACGGGCGATCGACTCACCGTCGTCGACGTCTCCGACCTGCGGGCCGACGCCGTGACGATCGGCGGCAGCGACACCACCGTCGCCGACTACGCGACCAACGAGGACTACGACCCCGACGTGCCCGTCGTCGGCGCCGTCTACCCCCACGCGACCGTCGCGAAGAACGGCGTCGTCCCCGGTTCGCTGAAGGTCTACGTCTTCCCGCGAACTCGACTCGAGAAAGCGACGTAATCCCTCCGCTTTATTTTCGATTCGATCGATTCCAGACCGCACCGGGACGATTATCGAGGACATCCCGGGACTCGCCTCGAGGCGGTCAGTCGGTGAGGCCGTCCAGGAGATCCACGACCGGACCAGCGCAACAGGGAGCGGGTCTAATCCCGGTCTCGAGGCCGTCGATGACCACCACGAGCGGATCCGGTTCAGCGTGGAAGACGTGACCGACGCCGCTCCTTCAAGATTTCCCACTATCTGATTGCTGCTCTGTCTCGTGTTCGTCTACGAATCCACTCAGTTCTTGTAGATACGCTTGGAATGCAGTAACGCCAGCTTTCGTAATCTGGTAGCGCGTTTCGAACCCGTTTTGGGCCCAAGCGCGTCTATCCTCGACATATCCTGCCTGCTCTAATTTTTCTGCGTGTGAGGCGAGATTCCCATCCGTGAGATCCAGATGATTTCGAATGTGGGTGTACGAGACGTCTCTGTGTTTGTATAGAACCCCCATGATTCGGAGTCTAGTTGGTTGATGGATCAGCTTGAGATCCGATGGGAGATTCATTTCAGCCTCGATATGTGATTATCCAGCCTGTGACAAAATACGCACATCCCTGGACGAGTCCGAGTGCAAATCCTTCCCCAGTAAGTGAAAGGTCTCCCAAGCGAATTGCGATGCTCGCGAGGACGATCGCGGTGCCGGCCACGACCATCGGTGTGAGAACCCATCTCGAGTTGTACACGAAATAGAAGACGACGCCGATGATGGCTGTGAGGATGCCGCCAGTTATCCCCATGATGATGTAGATGGTCGCCTCAGATCCGAGTATGATTGAGACGACAGCGGCGATTACGAAGAACAGAACGGTAAATCCTGTTCCCAAGGCCCCTTCGCTGAGTGAATTTTGCTCGTGACCTAGTGTGATCGAGTGTGTGGACCAGAGCGTTGCTGTGATGATAACTGCGCCGGCTATCCACGGGAGCCAGAGGACTGCGAGTGCGCCATTACTGTGGTCGGTCAGCCAGGGGTCGGCTGCTGTGTAGGAGATCGGGATTGCCGCGATCGCCAGCGCGAACACCATGAGATTCAGACCGAATGTACGTGCAGTCAGTGTTTCGTCGTATCCCTCGATCTCTGCGAGTGCCTGCGCTGCTTCGGTTGCAGGGAAGTCTTCAGTCATGTCTTTCGTCATCGCGTCTCCCTTATCGCCACAAACGTATATTGAATCTGAACCTTTGTGAGGCAAAGTACGTCTCCGGGACCGTACGCGAAACCTATCTTCTTGTCGTCTGGAGCCGAGTCGAAAGTCCACAACGATGTCGTTGACTTGTCGTGCTGGTAAGGGATGGTCGTCGGGTCAACGTAGTGCTGGCTCGCTGTCTCAGTCGAGACGTCCGTCGCGCCCCAGTGTTTGAGTTCGTTGACGACGCTCTATCAGCGCCTCCAAACGTGATCCCCTGCTTACGTGGCCACTAGGGATGGCCACGCCCTCCCCAGCCGATTCGTTCGCTCTCGAGTCCGCTCGCTCATCCAGCGGAAGACGCGCCGCGTCTTCCGAGTCGTCCGCTTGTGCCACTCGCGAAGAGCTCGCACGACTCCGTGTCACGGTTCGTGATCCACTCACCGCGGCACAGCGCGCGCCACCGCACGGCAGTTGATCGGGTCGAAACGAGCGAACCAGAATTAGCCAACGAGTCGCGAATTCGAGTCACGTAAACGATCGAAAACAGACGGCACGTTGATGCACGGCCGTTTTATTGCTGATCGTCAACAACACTCACGGCATGAGAACGGGGCTCGATCACGGCCGATTCGACGAGGGACGGGCGATCAACTACTGGGAACTCGATCGGCCCCTCGAGCGCGAACTCCGCCGACTGTATACGAACGACGAGTTCGAGTGGGCCGAGCCCCGCCTCGCCGAGTTCGGCGAGATCGTCGGCCACGCGATCGCGGACAACGCCGACTACATCGACGACCACGGGCCGGAACTCGAGCCCTACGACGCCCACGGAGAGATCTGGAACCGCGTCCGATACCCGGCCGAACAGCTCGAGAACGATCGGCTGGCCTACGAGCGGGGAATCGTCGCCGACGCCTTCGAAGCGCCGCCGGGTCGCGACGAAC
The DNA here is from genome assembly GCF_013342145.1 of Haloterrigena gelatinilytica. NCBI lineage: Archaea > Methanobacteriati > Methanobacteriota > Halobacteria > Halobacteriales > Natrialbaceae > Haloterrigena > Haloterrigena gelatinilytica. The sequence continues at coordinate 3,345,800 of NZ_JABUQZ010000001.1, forward strand.
CGATGCCGCTGGCCCACACCCTCGCGATGCAGTACCTGCTGAGCTACGCCGACGTGGGCTTCGACTGCCCCGTCGCGATGACCGCGGGCGCCGCGCTCGTCCTCGAGAAGTTCGACGACGGCGACCTGTCCGAGTACTACGACGCGCTGACGGCCCGCGAGTACGACGACCTGATCGAGGGCGCGATGTTTCTCACCGAGAAGCAGGGTGGCAGCGACGTGGGGGCCAACGAAACCCGAGCGGAGTACGACGAGCAGGCCGGCTACTGGCGCCTCCACGGCGAGAAGTGGTTCTGCTCGAATATCGACGCCGAGGGCACCCTCGCGCTCGCCCGAACCCCGGACGCGCCGGAGGGAACCGCCGGCCTCTCGATGTTCCTCGTCTCCCACTCGGATCCCGCTTCCGACGAGACGCCGAGCGACGGGCCGTACACGAAGGGCGACCGCCTCGAGGACGGCCCGCTCGAGCCGGACGCGGTCAACGACCAGCGCTACCGGCGGCTGAAGGACAAACTCGGGACCACGGCGGTCCCGACCGGCGAGGTGGAGTTCACCGGCGCGAAGGCCTTCCTCGTCGGCGAGGAGGAGCAGGGATTCAAACAGATGACCGAGATGCTCAACCTCGAGCGGCTCTCGAACGCCGCGGCGGCCTGCGGACTGATGGGGCGTGCAGTGCTCGAGAGCGCGATCTACGCCGCCAACCGGGAGGCCTTTGGCGACACGATCGATCGGTACCCCCTGATGCGCGCGGATCTCGTGGACATGACCGTCGCCCACGAGGCCGCGACGGCGTTCACGTTCGAAGCGGCGCGGCTGCTCTCCGAGCGCGAGCGGACCGAACGGCGCGCCCGCGCCGACGACGCCGCGAGCGCGACTGCAGACGAGAGCGCCGACGACGCCTACCGCCTCATGCGACTGCTGATCCCCATCGCCAAGCTCCGAACGGGTCGGATGGCCGTCGACACCGCCTCTTACGCGATGGAGGTCCACGGCGGCAACGGCTACGTGAACGACTTCGTCACCGACCGTCTGCTCCGGGACGCGCAGGTGCTGCCGATCTGGGAGGGGACCGAGAACGTCCTCTCGCTGGACGTCCTCCGGGCCCTCGAGCGCGAGGACGCCCACGAACCGCTGCTCGAGACGATCGAGGAGCGACTCGAGACGGTCTCCCACCCGGCGCTCGCGGACGCCGCCGAGACCGTCGAAGCCGAGTACGAGGATCTCGCGGCCGCCCTCGCGACGCTGGCGACCGAGGACGGCGAGTACGCACAGCTGTCGGCCAAGCGTCTCGCCCACTACGTCTTCGACGTCTTCACCGCCGCGTTGCTGCTCGCGCAGGCGCAGACAGGTCTCGAGGCCGACGACGAGACCAAAAGCGAGGAGAGCGGCGAGAACACCCAGAACGGCCGGGTCGCGCTGATCGCACGACGGTTCGTCGCGACCGAACTCGAGGAGCGGCCGGCCCGCGGAATCACGAGCGGCGATCGGGACGTCCTCGAGGCCTTCGAGCCGATCGTCCGCGGCGGGCCGGTCGATCCGGAGATCCTCTCGGCGACGGCTCCGGCGGACGACTGAACGGAGACGATCGAGCGGACGCGAGTACGAACGGACGCCGGCGGGAACTACCCGCAGCGACGGCTCGAGCGCAGCGATCGACCCCGAGCACGGGAACCG